>DASQAL010000067.1:0-50227 GCA_035635775.1 Candidatus Acidiferrum sp. | reverse complement strand
GGCCGCGTTCCAGAACCTGCTCGGCTTCGTGGAGGATGCGGGCTTCGACCGGCTCGGTGTGTTCACGTATTCGGTGGAGGAGGGCACGCCGGCCGCGGACATGGCCGACCAGGTCCCGGCCGGGGTGATGGCCGAGCGCGCCCAGCAGGTGCAGGACCTCCAGGACCGGCTGGCCTGGCCGCGCCAGAAGGGGTTCTTCGGTACCCGCCAGACCGTACTGGTGGACGGCCCGAGCGCGGACTCCGCGTTCCCCTTCGAGGGCCGGACCGCCGGCCAGGCACCCGAGATCGACGGCGTGGTGCTGCTGCGCGACCGCACGCTCACCCCGGGGCGCTTCGCGGAGGTCGCCATCGTCGAGGTCGAGGGCTACGAGCTCGTCGGGGAATAGGCCACTCAAGCCGCTCGACCGTCTGGCCTTCGTGCTGGCCAGTGTCTTCGGCGCGGGCTATGCGCCGGTGGCGTCGGGCACGGTGGGCAGCTTCGTCACCGTGGTGGCGATCTGGCTCCTGCCACTCACCCCGCTGCGCATCGCGGTCGCGCTGGTCGTCGTCATCCTCGTCGGAATCTGGGCCGGCTCGCGCGTGGAGCGCCTGCTGGGAAAGAAGGACCCGGGCGTCATCGTGATCGACGAGGTGGCGGGCATGCTGCTCTCGGTGATCCTGCTGCCGCCGACCATTCCCGTGCTCGTCACCGCGTTCCTGCTTTTCCGGCTCTTCGACATCTGGAAGCCGTTCCCGGCGCGCGAGAGCCAGGCCCTCACCGGCGGCATGGGCGTGATGGTGGACGATCTCATAGCCGGTTTTTACACCCTGATCCTGATCATGGGCGCTCTTACCCTCTTCCCCGGCTGGCTGACCCGGCCGTGAGCGGGGCCTGGATCGTCACGGTGGGCGCGGCGCAGCTCGGCGCGGCCGACGACCCGGCCGGGCTGATGGTGGCCCGCGCGCTCCTGGCCGAAGGCGTGCCGGTGGCCTCGCGGCAGGTCGTGGACGAGGACGAGACGGCGGTGGAGGAAGCCCTGCGTGGCGCCGTCGAGGCCGCCGCGCTGGTGGTGGTGCTGGCGCAGCCGGGCGGCTCGAGCGGCGAGGTGGTCCGGCGCGCGCTCTCGCGGCTCAGCGGGGCACGGCTGGCGTTGAACGACAAGCTGCTGGCCTCGATGGAGGAGGACTTCGCCCGGCGCGGCCAGGCGATGCCGCGACGGCTCGATCGCCTGGCCCTGCTGCCGCAGGGCGCGCTGCTCTGGCCCGCGGCGGGGGAGCCCGCGTGGGTGCTCGAGGCCAGGCGCGCCGCGGTGGCGGTGCTGCCGGCCGGCTCCGCGATGCTCGCCTCGCTCGTGGAGTCGCACCTGCGGCCGCTTGCGCGTCAGCGGCTCGGCGCGGGCGAGAGCACCGTGCTCCGCACGCTGCACACCACCGGCCTCTCGCCCGCGGACGCGGAGGAGCGCCTCGGCCGCTGGCTCGGCGCGGAGGGAGCGGTCACCGTCTCCTGCGTGCCGGTCGACGGCGACGTATGGGTCCAGCTCCGCTCGCGCGCGGCCTCCCGGAGCGCGGCGGAGGCGGCCCTGGCCCCGGTGGAGCGCGTGGTCCGCGAGGCCCTCGGGCTCGATTACTGGGGAAAGGACGAGGACACCCTGGAGGTCGTGGTGGGCCGGCTCCTGCTGGAGCGGCGGCTCACGGTGTCGATGGCGGAGTCCTGCACCGGCGGGCTGGTCGGCCACCGGCTGACCAATATCGCGGGCTCCTCCCGCTACGTCGAGCGCGGCGTGATCGTGTACTCGAACCAGGCCAAGGAGCAGCTCCTGGGCGTGCCGGAGGAGATGCTGCGCGCGCACGGCGCGGTGAGCGCGCCGGTGGCGGAGGCGATGGCGGCGGGGATCTGCCGCATCTCCGGCTCGGCCTGCGGGATCGCGGTGACCGGCATCGCCGGGCCCGACGGCGGCACGCTCGCCAAGCCGGTCGGCACCGTGTTCATCGCGGCGGCATCGCCGGGGGCCGGGGGCCCGCGCGTCGAGGTGCGGCGCTTCCGCTTCGCGGGCGGGCGGGAGGCGGTGAAGTGGCAGTCCTCGCAGGCCGCGCTCGACATGCTCCGCCGCGCCCTCCTGTCGCGGGCGTGATCCGTGCCTTCGTCGCGGGTTTTCTCCTGTCACGATGGTGATCCGCGCCTTCGTCGCGGTTGTTCTCGACGACGGTGTGCGGGCGGCGATCGCGGCGACCGTCGAGCGGCTTCGGCCGCTGGGCTCCTCGGTGGCGTGGGTGCCGCCGCGGAACCTCCACGTCACGCTGCAATTCCTCGGTGATCAGAGCGAGGAGCGCCTGGCGGAGGCCGAGGCCGCGCTGGCCGACGCCGCGGCCGGGAGCGCGCCGGTCGACGTTACCTTCCACGGTATCGGTGCCTTCCCCGGACTCGAGCGGCCCCGCATTCTCTGGGTCGGCCTGGCCCACGGCGCGCTCGAAGCGCGCCGGCTACAGGCGCGGGTGGCGGACGCGCTCGCGACGCGCGGGTTCGCCCGGGAGGAGCGGCCGTGGCATCCGCATCTCACCATCGGGCGCGTCCCCGACGAGCGCCGCTGGCGGCGCGAGGCGGGCCCGCCGCTGCGCAGCGCGCTCGCGCAGGCCGCCACCACGACCTTCGGCACGCAGCGGGTGGCGGAGGTGGCGCTGATGCGCAGCGATCTCTCGCCCGCGGGCGCCCGGTACACGGTGAGGCGCGCGCTGAGCCTCGGAGCGTAGCCGTATCCGACGCGGGACATTGACACGCGTGCCACGCTCTCTCACACTCGCTTCGTTGACTTTGATCGCGACGCGCCCGTATCATGGGGAAACTTGTTGAGCCACCAAATCTTTTTCGTCGACCTCTCGGGCCCGGCCACGGGCCCCTTCCACGCGTAGTCGAGGAGAATCAGCATGGCTGATATCAAGAGCGACCGCCGCCAGGCCCTGGAGCTGGCCATTGCCTCGATCGACCGCCAGTTCGGCAAGGGCGCCATCATGCGCCTGGGCCAGGGCAGCATCTTCGACGAGATCGCCGTCATCCCGACCGGAGCGCTCCAGCTCGATGTCGCGCTGGGCATCGGCGGCATTCCCCGCGGCCGGGTGACCGAGATCTACGGGCCGGAGTCTTCCGGCAAGACCACGCTGGCGCTCCACATCATCGCGGAGGCGCAGCACCTGGGTGGCACCGCCGCCTTCATCGACGCCGAGCACGCGCTCGATCCCAAGTACGCCAAGAATCTCGGGGTCAACACCGACGAGCTGCTCATCTCCCAGCCCGATACGGGTGAGCAGGCGCTCGAGATCGCGGAGGCCCTCGTGCGCTCCAACGCCGTGGACGTCATCGTGATCGACTCGGTGGCCGCGCTCGTGCCACGCGCGGAGCTGGACGGCGACATGGGCGACTCCCTCCCGGGCCTGCAGGCGCGCCTCATGTCCCAGGCCCTGCGCAAGCTCACCGCCGCCATCTCGCGCTCCGGCGGGGCGGTGATCTTCATCAACCAAATACGTGAAAAGATAGGCGTGATGTTCGGCTCGCCGGAGACGACCACCGGCGGGCGCGCGCTCAAGTTCTACTCCTCTATACGGCTCGACATCCGGCGGCAGGACACCATCAAGAACGGCACCGAGGCCATCGGGGTCCGGACCAAGGTCAAAGTAGTGAAGAACAAGCTTTCTCCGCCCTTCCGGGAGGCCGAGTTCGACGTCATTTATGGGGAAGGGGTCTCCAAGGAGGGGTCGGTCCTGGACCTGGCCGCCGAGCACAATGTTGTCGAAAAATCCGGCACTTGGTACACCTATAAGAGTGAGCGGATCGGGCAGGGGCGGGAGACCGCCAAGCGGTACCTGAAGGACAATCCCAAGGTCTTGGCCGACCTGGAAGTCAAAGTCCGCGAAGCCCTTGGCCTCAAGCCGGTTGGGGGGGCGTCGCAGCCGGCGCCGGAGAAGGTGGCCAAGTAGGAGCGGGTAAACCATGGAACTGCAGCAGCTGCTGACGGAAACCGCGCAGCGCAAGGCCTCGGACCTGCATTTGAAGCCGGGCTCGAAGCCGATCCTCAGGATCCATGGTCACCTCGAAGTACAGGATGACCTGCCGCAGATCACCCGCGAGTTCATCGACGCGATGGCGGCGAGCCTGCTCGGCGAGCGCCGGCTCAACATGCTGATGGAAGGCCGGGAGATGGACCTGGGTTACATGCTGCCCGGGGTCGGCCGCTTTCGTTGCAACCTCTTTCTGGCCATGGGCGAGGTGCGGGGCGTCTTCCGGCACGTGCCGGAGCGCATCCCCGCCTTCCACGAGCTGCACCTGCCCAAGGTCCTCGAGCGGCTCTCGATGGAGCGCCGCGGGATGATCCTGGTCACCGGCATCACCGGTTCCGGCAAGTCCACCAGCCTCGCGTCCATGATCGACTTCATGAACCGGAGCCGGAACGACCACATCGTCACCATCGAGGACCCGATCGAGTTCGTGCACCAGGACAAGAAGTGCGTGCTGAGCCAGCGCGAGATCGGGCACGACTCGGTGAACTTCGCCCAGGCCCTCCGCGCCGCCCTCCGTGAAGATCCCGACATCATGCTGGTCGGTGAGCTGCGCGACGTGGAGACCATGGAAGTGGGTCTCCACGCGGCGGAGACCGGTCACCTGGTGCTCTCCACGCTCCACACCCTGAACGCGACGGAGACCATCAACCGGATGATCTCCATGTTCCCGCCGCACCAGGAGGACCAGATCCGGGGCCAGCTCGCCTCGGTCATCCAGGGCATCGTCTCGCAGCGCCTGGTGGTGCGCGCCGACGGCCGCGGCCGCGTGCCCGCGGTCGAGATCATGATCGCCACCGGCCTCATCCGCGACTGCATCCGCGAGGCCGACAAGACCCCGCAGATCCCGAGCGTCATCGCGGCGGGCACGGCCCAGTACGGGATGCAGACCTTCGACCAGTCGCTGCTCCAGCTCTACCGCGAGGAGCTGGTCACGTACGAAACCGCGCGCGACGCCGCGACGAACCCGGACGACTTCGACCTCAAGATCAAGGGCATCTTCTCCACCGGCGAGATGACCTGGGAGCATCCCGGCGGCAGCACGACCGCCTCGACCGCCGCGCCCATGCAGCCGGGCATGGTTGCCGCGGCGCCGGCTCCGGCCGCGCGCAGCCCCTTCGGCAAGAAAGCGGGGTAACGAGTGCCGGGGCGCCGCGCCCGCCGCGCCGGGGCGCCGCGCCCCGCACCGGGACTACCCGCCCCCGCATTAGATGAGAAGGCCGCCAGACTGGCGGCCTTCGATCTCTTGGCCCGCAAGTCCTGGAGCGGCCGCGAGCTGACCCGCCGCCTCCGGCGCCGGGGCGCCTCCGCCGAGATCGCCCAGGCCGTGGTGGCCGATCTCACCGGCCGCGGCTACGTGGACGACCAGGCCTTCGCCCGCTGGTGGGCCGAGGCGCGCGCCCGCGGGCGCCGGGTCGGGAGCCACCGGCTGCGGCAGGAGCTCCTCGCCAAGGGGATTCCCCGGGCGATGGCCGAAGCCGCGATCGCGGCCGCCTTCGAGGAGGTGGGGGAGTCCGAGCGCGCGCTCGAGGCCGGGCGGCGCCGGCTGCCCGCCCTGCTGCGCGGCCAGCCCGCCCGGGCACCCGCCCGGCTGGCCGACTACCTCCTGCGCCGCGGCTATCCGACCGCGACGGTGCGCCACGCGGTGCGCGTCCTGCTGGCCGAGCGGGGGGCCGACCTCCCCGGCATCGAGGAGGACGGCGGCGTATAATACCGGTCCTATGACCGGGAGCGAGATCCGCGCGCGATTCCTCGAGTACTTCCGCCGGCGCGGGCATACCGTGGTGCGGTCCTCCCCGCTGGTGCCCGCCCAGGATCCCACCCTGCTCTTCACCAACGCGGGCATGGTGCAGTTCAAGTCGGTGTTCCTGGGGGAGGAGCGCCGGGACTACGTCCGGGCGGTCACCGCCCAGAAGTGCGTGCGGGCCGGCGGCAAGCACAATGACCTGGAGAACGTCGGCCGCACCGCCCGGCACAACACCTTCTTCGAGATGCTGGGCAACTTCTCCTTCGGGGACTACTTCAAGGAGGACGCGATCCGGTTCTGCTGGGAGCTCCTGACCGAGGACTTCGGGCTCCCCAAGGACCGGCTCAAGGCCACCGTCTTCACCGACGACGACGACGCCTTCGAGCTGTGGAAGAAGGTGGCCGGCTTCGGCCCAGACCGCATCCTCCGCCTGGGCGAGAAGGACAACTTCTGGGCCATGGGCGACACCGGCCCCTGCGGGCCGTGCTCCGAGGTGCACTTCCACCAGGGTGACCATCTGCCCTGCGCCGAGGAGAAGGCGGGACGGACCTGCCTGGGGCCGGCCTGCGACTGCGATCGCTGGGTCGAGATCTGGAACCTGGTCTTCATGCAGTTCAACCGGGACGCGAGCGGCAAGATGACACCCCTGCCCAAGCCCTCGATCGACACCGGCATGGGGCTCGAGCGGCTCGCCGCGGTGCTCCAGGGCAAGCAGTCCAGCTTCGACATCGACCTCCTCCGTCCGCTCATCGCCCACGTCGAGCGCCTGAGCGGCAAGACCTACGGCCGCGACGAGGAGTCGGACGTCTCGATGCGGGTCATCGCGGATCACGCGCGCGCGGCCACCTTCCTGATCACGGATGGGGTGACCCCGTCCAACGAGTGGCGCGGCTACGTGGTCCGGCGGATCATGCGGCGGGCCATGCGACACGGCCGCATGCTGGGGCTCGAGGCGCCCTTCCTGTGGGACGTCACCGGCAGCGTGGTGACGGTGATGGGTGACGCGTACCCGGAGATCCGCGACGCGCACGCGCGGGTGGCCGAGACGGTGCGCCAGGAAGAGGAGCGCTTCGCGGAGGCGCTCGATCTCGGGATGGCCAGGATCCGCGAGTACCTGGAGGCCCACAAGGCCGACCCGAACCGGAGCCACGCGGGCGACGCTAGGCCGATAGTCGACGGCCGCTTCCTGTTCACGCTCTACGACACCCACGGCTTCCCGTTCGACCTGGCACAGGAGGTGTTCGAGGACGCGGGCTGGACGGTCACGTCCGAGACCCAGCAGACCTTCGACGCCGAGATGGAGGCGCAGCGCGAGCGCGCCCGCGCCGGGGCCTCGTTCGGGGCGGCGGACAGCGGCGAGCCGAGCGTGGCCATCTACCAGCGGCTCTCCACCGAGCTGGCCAAGCCCCAGTTCCTGGGCTACGGCTCGCTCGCCGCGCCCGCGCGTATCCTCGCCCTGGTGGCGGACGGCCAGCGCCGGCGCGAGGCGCGCCAGGGCGAGACGGTGGAGATCATCCTCGATCGCACGCCCGCCTACGCGGAGTCCGGCGGCCAGCAGGGTGACACCGGCTCGGTGATCGGCCGCGAAGGCCAGGGGCAGATCCAGGACACCTACTACCGCGGCAGCCAGCTCATCGTGCACCGGGTGGCGGTGACCCAGGGCCAGCTGCGCGAGGGCGAGGAGGTCGCGGTCAGCGTGGAGTCGCGCCGGCGGCAAGGGCTGCGACAGCACCACACCGGCACGCACCTGCTCCACGCCGCGCTCCGGAAGGTGCTGGGCACGCACGTGGCGCAGGCCGGCTCCCTGGTGGCGCCCGATCACCTGCGCTTCGACTTCTCGCACGGCGCGTCGGTGAAGGACAGCGAAGTGGAGGAGGTCGAGGGCCTGGTCAACGAGCAGGTGCAGGCCAATATCGTGGTGAGTCCGGCCGAGATGGACCTGCAGGAGGCGCTCCGCAGCGGGGCCATGGCCCTCTTCGGCGAGAAGTACGGCGATCGCGTGCGCGTCATCCGCATCGGCGACTTCTCCACCGAGCTGTGCGGCGGCACCCATCTCGACGCGACCGGCCAGATCGGCCTCTTCAAGGTGACCGACGAGGGCGCGGTGGCCTCCGGCGTGCGCCGCATCGAGGCGGTCACCGGCGAGCACGCGCTCGCCCACGTGGGCCGCGAGGAGGCCGCGCTGCGCGAGTCCGCGGGCCTGCTCAAGATCCCACCACTCGAGCTGCCCCGCCGCCTCGCCGCGCTGTTGGAGGATCAGAAGCGGCTCGAGAAGCAGCTCGCCCAGCTCGAGACCAGGCTCGCGCGCACCCAGGCGCAGGATCTGGTGACCGCCGCGAAGCAGGTGGCGGGCGTGCCGGTGCTCGCCGCGCGTCTGGACGGGCTCGACCCGGACGGGCTGCGCTCGGTGGTGGACACGCTGCGGGACCGGCTGCCGTCGGGGATCATCCTGCTCGGCAGCGCGGTGGACGGCAAGGTGAGCCTCGTCGCGGCGGTCTCCAAGGACCTGATGAAGCGCTTTCCCGCCGGCCGCCTCGTGCAGGAGATCGCCAAGATGGTGGGCGGCGGCGGGGGCGGCCGCCCGGATCTGGCCCAGGCCGGCGGCAAGGACGCCTCGAAGCTCGACGAGGCCCTCGGCGCGGTGGCGGGCTGGGTGGAGCGGACGGCGCAGGCTTAGCCCGGCCGGATCCCCCGGCCAGCGCAAGGAGCCTTAGGCATGGCCGAATCCCGTGGCAGGATCCTCGTGGTCGACGACGAACTCAACGTGGCCCAGGTACTCGCCGAGCACCTGACCGAGCAGGGGTACGAGGTCGCGACGGCCCACGGCGGCATCGAAGCGCTGGCCAAGATCGATCTCGAAAAGCCGCAGGTGATCCTGCTCGATGTCCGGATGCCCGGGATGGATGGTATCGAGGTCCTGCGCCGGATTCGCAGCTTCGACACGCAGGTGGGTATCCTGATGATCAGCGCCAATGACGACGTCGAGCTGGCCAAGCAGACCCTCGCGATGGGGGCCTTCGACTACACGCTGAAGCCGATCGACTTCGCCTACCTGAGCCGCGCGGTGGACACGATGATGGCGCGCTCACCGGCCCTGCCCCCGCCCGACGTGGACGGCGAGCGCGCCGCGACCCCCTCCGCGCACAACCTCCTGTACGACCTCGCGCTCGACATCTTCCGGACCGCGCGGGCCCTCTCACCGGTGGCACGCGAGTCGCTGGGACGCGAGCTCGAGCAGGCCGCCCTGGTGGCGCTGCAGCGGGGAGCCGGTGGGGAGAAGCAGGAGGTCGTCCGCGCACTCAATCAGGTCCGGACGCTCCTCCGCTTTGCGAAGGACCTGGCCGACATCAGCGACGATGCCCATCGGGTCCTCGAGGCGAGTGTGGCCCGGGCGCGCCGCTCCATCGGCCTGTCGTAGGTCGACATGCCGTCAGCGCGCCGGACCATTCGCACCATGTGCCCGATGAACTGCCATCCCACCCTCTGCGGGATGCTCGTCACCGTCGAGGACGGGCGGCTCGTCGAGGTCGCGGGCGACCCGGACAATCCCGACAGCCGCGGATTCCTCTGCGTGCGCGGCCACGCCTCGCGCGAGATCATCGGCAACCCGCAGCGCCTGCTGTCCCCGCTCGCGCGCGACCGCCGCGACGCGGCGTTCCGAGAAGTGACGTGGGACGCGGCGCTCGATCGCATCGCGGAGCGGCTACAGTCGGTCGGGCGCGAGGCGGTCGGGCTGTGGTCGGGCCACGGCTTCTTCGCCAACAACTACGGCACCCGAATCAACTCGGAGCTGCTTCGCCGCTTCGCCAATCTCTGGGGCTGCCAGTGGTGGGCGCCCACCATGATCTGCTGGGGGCTCGGCGGCTTCGGCGTTGGGCTCACCGGCCCGCTCGAGACCAATACCAAGGAGGACATGGGGGCCCACGCGGGCCTCATCCTGCTGTGGGGCGCGAATCTCGCGAGTCAGCCGAACACGGCCCCGCATCTGGTGAAGGCGCGCCGCCGCGGCGCGCATGTTGTCACCATCGACGTGCGGCGCACCGAGGCGGCCGCGCAGTCGGACGAGGTGCTGATCCTGCGGCCCGGCACCGACGCGGCGCTGGCGCTCGGGATGATGCACGTGCTGATCGCGGAGGGACTTCATGATCGGGAGTTCGTCGCGCGGCACACCACCGGCTTCGACGCCCTCGCCGAGCACGTGCGGCGGCACCCGCCCGCGTGGGCCGCCGCGGTCACCGGCCTCGACGAGGCGGTCATCGTGGGCCTGGCCCGGCGCTACGCGGCGACGCGGCCGGCCATGATCCTGCTGGGCGGCAGCAGCATGCACAAGGGCGCCAACGGGTGGCAGGGCGCGCGCGCGGTGGCGTGCCTGCCCGCGCTCACCGGCAACCTGGGCATCGCGGGCGGCGGCCTCGGCCCGCGCCACGGCAGCAAGGGCCACGGCTTCGGCCTGACCGACATCGGCATGGCCGAGCGGCGGCCGCCCGGCGACTACGTGCCGAACCAGATGCCGCGGATCACCGAGGCCCTCGAGGACGGCCGGGTGCGCGCGCTGCTCCTCTTCGGCACCGACATGCTGTCGTCGTTCGCGGACAGCGCCCACGTCGAGGCCGCCCTCGCGCGCCAGGAGCTGATCGTCAGCTACGAGCTCTTCTGGAACGACACCGCGCGCCGCTTCGCGGACGTCGTGTTGCCCGGCACCGCGTGGCTCGAGGAGCTCGGCTGCAAGGCGACCAACACGCATCTCTACCTGATGGAGCCGGCCCTGCCGCCCGCCGGGCAGACGCGCACCGGCGCGTGGGTGCTGCGCGAGCTCGCGCGGCGCCTCGGGGTCGCCGACTTCTACCCGTGGGCGGACGCGGCGGGGCCCATCGACGCGATCCTCGATCACCCCGCGACCGGGCACGCCACCGTGGCGGCCCTGCGTGCGGAGGGCGGCATCCGGGCGCTCCGCGTCTCGCACGTGGGCCATCCCGATCTCGTGTTCCCGACCCCGTCCGGGAAGGTGGAGCTCTACTCCGCGCGCGCGGAGAGCTTCGGCCTGCCCCCGCTGCCGGTGCACGAGGACCTGCCCGCGGGGCACTTCCCGCTCGTGCTCCGCCAGGGGCGGACCCTCGGGCACTTCCACGGCTTCTACGATCACGGTCGCGCGCTGCCGTCGCTGGCCGCGCTCGAGCCCGAGCCGGTGCTGTGGCTCTCGCCCGCCGACGCGGCCGCGCGCGCGGTGGCGGACGGCGCGGCGGTGCGCGTGTTCAACGAGCGCGGCGAGATGCGCGCCCGCGCGCGGGTGACCGACCGCGTGCCCGCGCAGACCGTGTGGATGCGCGACGGCTGGGACGGCCTCAACCGGCTCACCTCCGGCGAGGCGTGCATCCCGGACGCGGCGGTGGACGTGTTCGGGTTTTCGGCGGGCCAGGCCGCGTTCGACGCGGCGGTGGAGGTCGCGCCTGTCTGAGCGTTCCCCGGCCGCGCTGCTCTTCGACTTCGGGGGCACGCTCGACGCCGACGGGGTGACGTGGAAGGATCGGTTCTTCGCCCTCTGGCGGGACGAGGGCCTGGCGGACCGTTCCGACGCGTTCGATCCCGTCTTCTACCGCGCCGACGACGCGCTGGTCGGCGCGATCCCGGCCACGCTTTCCTTCGAGGAGACGGTGCGGCGGCTCACCGCCAACATCGCCTCCGCGCTCGCGGTGCGCGACGAGCGGGTGATCGCGCGCGTGGCCGACCGCTTCCTCGACGACGCCCATCGCCATCTGCGGCGGAACCAGGCGCTGCTCGCGCGGCTCGGCGCGCGCTATCGGCTCGGTCTCGTGTCCAACTTCTATGGGAACCTCGAAACCGTGTGTCATAATACGGCGATCCGGTCTCTCTTCGGTGTCATCGTCGACTCCGTGCGGGTCGGGTTCTCCAAGCCGGATCCGCGCATCTTCATGCGGGCACTGGACGGGCTCGGGGTGGCCCCGCCCGACGCCACGTTCGTGGGCGATTCGGCGGCCCGGGATATGGCGGGCGCGCGGGCGCTCGGCATGCGGCACATCTGGCTGATCGCCGACCCGCCGCCGCCCGGCGGGCCGTGCTGCCCGGGCGACGCGATGATCCATTCACTGACGGACGTGGAGGCATTGCTCTGATGGCGGATTCGGTGCGAGGCGCGATCATCGCGGCCGGCGAGGGCATCCGCCTGCGCGCGGACGGCTACCGGGTGCCGAAGCCCCTGGTGGAGGTGGCCGGGCTGCCGCTGATCGGCACCGTGTTGCGCAATTTCACGACCGCCGGAATCACCGCGATCACCATCATACTGAACGAGCAGGAGCGCGAGTGCGTCGAGTGGGTCCGGACACGGTTCCCCGCGCTCGAGCTCGACTTCATCGTGAAGACCACCGGGTCGTCGCTCGAGAGCTTCCGGGAGGTGACCGGGCGCGGCCCCGCGGGGCCGATGCTGGTGTCCACGGTGGACGCGTGGTGCGCGGCGGAGGACTTCGCGCGCTTCGCGGCGGCCGCCGCGGGCCGGCCCGACGACGCCACCGTGCTCGCGGTCACCCCGTTCGTCTCGGACGAGAAGCCGCTCTGGGTCACGCTCGGGGCGGGCGGGCGCGTGGAGGCCCTCGGCAAGGCGGATAGCGGGCTGGTCACCGCGGGGGTGTATCGTGTCTCAGATCGGGCGCGACGGCTCTCGCCCGCGCGGGAGCTCGGGCGGCTGCGCGAGTACCTGGGCTGGCTGCACGAGAGCGGCGAGCCGCTCTACGGTGAGATCATCGAGATGGTGGTGGACGTGGACCGGGCACTGGACGTGGCCAGCGCGGAGGCGCTGGCGCGAGGAGCGCGACGGGCATGAGCGCGAGGAGGACACGGGTGGCGGATCCGAGATGCTGGGGACTCTTTCGCGAGCGCGAGCATTCGCCCGGACGGGAGGGCGACGACGCGGAGATCCTGCGACTGACCGGCAAGCACCTGGAGACGCACGGGGTGCAGGTGGAGCTCCGCGCCCCCGAGGAGCTCGTCGCCACCGAGGTGCCGCCCGACGGCGTGTTCTTCATGTGCGAGCGCATGGAAGCGCTCCGCACCCTGCTCGCCTGGCGGGAGCGCGGCGTGCGGCTCGTCAACTCGCCGCAGGCCGTGCTCAACACCTACCGGGAGCGGATGATCGCGCAGCTCCGCGAGGCCAACGTGGCCTTCGTGCCGAGCCGGCTCGTGGCCACCGGTGACGCGGACGTGGTGGCCCGGCTACCGGTCTGGGTCAAGCGCGCCGACGTGCACAACACGCAGGACGGCGACGTGGTTTTCGCGGAGACGCCGGACGCGATCGCCGCCGCGCTCGCCGGCCTCGCGGCCCGCGGCATCGAGGGCGCGGTGCTGCAGCCGCACGTGCCCGGCGACCTCATCAAGTTCTACGGGGTGGGTCCCGGCGGCGGCGGTCCGGACGGCGGGCCGCCCTGGTTCCGCTGGTTCTATCACAAGGACCAGCGCCTGGCCGGCCATGCCTTCGACCCGGCCCGGCTGGCCCGGCTCGTGCGCGAAGCCGCCACCGCTCTCGGCCTCGAGATCTACGGGGGCGACGCCATCGCCTCCGCGGACGGCTCACTCCAGCTCCTCGACCTCAACGCGTGGCCCAGCTTCGCGCTCTATCGCGACGAGGCCGCGCCGGTGATCGCGGCGTACCTGGCGCTACGCTTCGGCGCGCCGCGGGCGCCCGGAGGCGGGCGGTGAGCGAGCCGCGCGAGGCCGGGCCCCGCTCGCGCGAGATCGTGGCGCGCGAGGCGCGCCACATCGCGCCCGGCTACCAGTCCTTCGCGCTCTACTCGGGGCTGGCCATGGCTCGCGGCAGCGGCGCGACCCTGTGGGACGAGGACGGCAACGAGTACATCGACTTCATCGCGGGCATCGCGGTGGGGAGCGTCGGGCACTGCCACCCGCACTACGTCGAGGCGTTGAAGCGCCAGGCCGAGCGGCTGACCTTCGGCAGCTTCACGACCGAGACGCGCGCGCGCTTCCTCGAGCTGATGGCCTCGGTCACGCCGGAGGGGCTCACGCGTGTCCAGCTCTTCTCGGGCGGCGCCGAGGCGGTGGAGGCGGGCCTGCGCCTGGCCAAGGCCGCGACCGGGCGGCAGGAGGTCATCGGGTTCTGGGGCGGCTTCCACGGCAAGACCGGCGGCGTGCTGGGCCTGCTCGGCAGCGACTTCAAGCATCACCAGGGTCCGTTCCTGCCCGGCCAGTACTCGACACCCTACGCCGACTGCTACCGCTGCCCGCTCAAGCTCCGCTATCCGGACTGCGGCATTGCCTGCGCGGAGTACGTCCGCGACGTCATCCGCTACCAGACCGCGGGCGAGATCGCCGCGATCATCGTGGAGCCGATCCAGGGCACCGCGGGCAACATCATCCCGCCCGACGGCTTCCTGCGGGCGATTCAGTCGGTGGCCCGGGATCACGGGGCGCTGCTCTTCGCCGACGAGATGATCACCGGCTTCGGCCGCACCGGCTCGATGTGGGGCACCGACCACGACGGGGTTGTGCCCGACATCATGACGGTGGGCAAGGGCGTGGGCGGCGGCTTCCCGCTGGCCGGCGTGGTCTCCACCGAGAAGCTGGTCGCCGCCAAGCCCTGGTCGAATCCGAGCTTCAGCTCGTCCAGCTACGGCGGCAACCCGCTCGCCTCGGCGGCAGGACTCGCCGCGCTCGAGATCATCCTGAAGGAGGATCTCGTCGAGCAATCCAATCGCGTGGGCGCGGTCATGCTCGCCGAGCTCCAGCGCCTGAAGGAGAAGTACCGCACGGTGGGCGAGGTGCGGGGGCGCGGGCTGCTGCTCGGCATCGAGCTGGTCGAGGACCGTCAGAGCCGCAAGCCGATCGACAAGAGCATCACCCGGGACCTCTACCTGGAGTGCCTGCGGCGCGGCCTCGTGGCGATGACCTACTCTCCGACCATCCGGCTCAATCCGCCGCTCGTCATCACCGAGGAGACGGCCCGGGCCGGCCTGGCGATCCTGGACGAAGCGCTCGGAGTGACGCTCAAGCGCCATGGGCGCGACTAGGAGGCTCCGGGGCGCGGTCATCGGCCTCGGCAACGTGGCGGTGCACGGCCACCTGCCGGGCTGGCGGCAGCGGCCCGACGCGGTCATCGTGGCCGCCACCGATCTCCGCCCGGCGCGGCAGGCCGAGTGCCGGGCCGCCCTGCCCGGGGCGCGCTGGCACGACTCGGTCGAGGCCCTGCTGGCCGCCGACGATCTCGACTTCGTGGACGTGTGCACGCCCCCGTCGAGCCACGCGGCTCTGATCGAGGCCGCCCTCGCCCGGGGGCTCCACGTGCTCTGCGAGAAGCCCCTGGTGAGCTCGCTCGCCGAGCTCGAGCGCCTGGCCGGGCTCGCGCGCTCCGCGCGCGCGGTGCTCCACACCGTGCACAACTGGCACCAGGCGCCGCTCGTGCGCGCGACCGACGCGCTGATCCGCGAGGGCCGCATCGGGGCGGTGCGCGAGGTGGTCTGGCGGACGCTGCGTACCCAGCCGGCCGCCGCGGCGGGCGGGGAGAGCTGGCGGGTGGATCCGGCGATCGCGGGCGGCGGCGTGCTGACCGACCATGGCTGGCACGTCTCCTACGTCATCCCGCGCTGGGTGGGCGCCCCGCCGGACGCGGTGAGCGCGCGGCTCGAGACGCGGTCGCCCCATCGTCTCGCAGTCGAGGACACCGCGACGGTCCGCCTGCACTTCCCGGACGCGGTAGCGGACATCGTGCTGACGTGGGCCGCCGAGACGCGTGAGAACCAGGCGCGCGTGATCGGCACCGCGGGGCGCATCGACATCGAGGACGACACGGTGATCCTCCGCGCGGATGGCCGGGAGGAGCGCCACCGTCACCCGCCCGCCCTGTCCGACGGCTCCCAGCATCCGGACTGGTTCGGGCCGGTCACCGGCGAATTCATCGCCCGCGTGCTCGGCCAGGACCCGAGCAGCCGCAACCTGGACGAGGCGGCGGTCTGCATCGCGGTGGAGTGCGGCGCCCGCGAGTCGAGCCGCCGCGGCGGCGCGATGTTCCCCCTAGCCGCGCGGGTCGGGTCGGCCGGGTGACCACGCTCTCCTCCACGGCCGTCTCCGTGCGGAGCCTCCTCGTGATCCTGCCAGCCCCGCCCGGCGCCGGCGCCACGCCGCCCGAGACCGTGATCGCGGGCCTTCCGCTCGTGCGCCGCATCGTCATGGCCGCGGAGCGCGCCGGCTTCGAGCGGATCCTGGTCCATCCCCGAGCCTGCCCGCAGCCGCATCTGCTCGCGGGCACCGCGGCCGTCTTGCTCGGCGCCGAGACGCCGGTGGGGCCGCGGGCCCGGCTCGTCCTGGTGCCCGCGAACGTTCTCCCCCAGGCGCGCTGGCTGCGCGCCCTGCGTGAGATGCCGCTCGAGCCGGAGGCGCTCACGGTCGACTCGTCGCTGACCGCGGTGGTGGAGAGCGCCGGGATCGACGAGGTGCTCCGCTCGGCCGGCCAGGCCGCCGGTGCGGAGGACCTGATCACCACGCTGTCGCGGCGCCTGGCGCGCGCCACCGGGGCCGGCGATCCAGCGGGCCGGTTCGCGCTCGGGGGCGCGGCGGGGGCCCCGGCCGCCGAGGACTGGCTGATGCGCAGCCTGATCAAGGATACCGAGGGGTTCATGTCCCGCCACCTCGAGCGGCGCATATCGCTCGCGATCACCCGGCGGCTGGTGGACACCAGCATCACGCCGAACGCGATGACCCTCGTGAGCCTCACCATCGGCCTGCTCGGCGCGCCGTTCTTCCTGTCCGCGGAGCCCCTGCAACAGATCGTCGGCAGCCTGCTCTTCCTGACCCATTCCATCCTCGACGGCTGCGACGGCGAGCTGGCCCGGCTGAAGTTCCAGGAGTCCCCCACCGGCGCGCGGCTCGACTTCTGGGGCGACAACCTGGTCCACGTGGCCGTGTTTGGCTGCATGGCGGTGGGCTGGACCCTGGCCGCGGCCTCCCTCTGGCCGCTGCTCCTGGGGGCCCTCGCGATCACCGGCACCGCCGCATCCGCTTACTTCGTCGCCCACCGCGACGGCGCGGCCGCCGCCGCGGGACCCCCCGGTCGGCTGGCCGACGCGGTGGCCAACCGCGACTTCATCTACCTCGTGATCCTGCTCGCCTGCTTCGGCCGAGCCCACTGGTTCCTGATCCCGGTCGCGCTCGGCACACCGATCTTCATGATGCTGGTCCGGTGGGGCGCGGGGCGACGCCGGACCACCTGACGTGGTCGCCCTCCTCGACGTCCTGCTGCGCGGCCTGATCCTGGCCGCGCAGGCCACCGCGGTGGGCGGGGTGTGCTTTCTCCTGCTCGTGGCCCGGGGGCCCGAGACGCCGCGCTCGCTGCTGCTCATCGCCGCCGCCGCGGTCACGCTCGCGGTCGGTCAGGCCCTGTCCCTGGCCAACGAGCTGTTCGTGCTCCTCCACGAGGCGGCCTGGCCGCTGCGCGCGGCGCTCGACACGCTCTACGTGCAGGTGAGCGTCGTCCGGATCGCGGCCGGGCTCGCGCTGGCCGGGTTTGCCCTCGGACTGCGCCGCGCCGGCGGGCCGTCCCGGCTCTGGCCGGCGGTGGTGGCGCTGGCCGCCGTGCTGGCGGTGGCGGCGCCGTGGACGAGCCACGCCGCCGCGCGGCTCGACTCCCGTGTCCTCCTGCTGCTGCTCGACGGCGCCCATCAGCTCGGGGCCGCGGTGTGGATCGGCGGCCTGGTGCACCTGACCGCGGCTGCGTTCCGTCGCGGCGATCGGCCCTGGCCGGTGGCCCTGCTCCGACGGTTCTCGAACCTGGCCCTGAGCGCGGTCGTCGTCCTGGTCAGCGCGGGCGTGGGCCTCACGTGGCACTACGCCCCTTCGCTGAGCGCGATCTTCGGCACCGCGTACGGCCTCATGGTCCTGACGAAGATGGTGATCCTGGGCGGCCTGCTCGTGCTGGGCGCGCTGAATTCCCGGGCGATCCGCCGGATGGACGGCGCCCCCGAGGCCGACCAGGTCGCGCTCCGTCGCTTCGTGGAGGTCGAGGTCGGCCTGGGCCTCATTGTGCTCTTCGCGGCCGCCTCGCTCACCTCGCTGCCGCCCGCGGTGGATCTCACCCACGATCGGGCCACGCTGGCGGAGGTCGCGACGCGCTTCACCCCACGGATGCCCACGCTCCGCTCGCCCTCGATCTCCGAGATGCCGATCGACGATCCGCTGGCCCCGCGCAACGACGCCGATCGCGCCTGGTCCGAGTTCAACCACCACGTGTCCGGGATCCTGGTCCTCATCATGGGCCTGCTGGCCCTGCTGCACGCCACGGGCCGGGCTCGCTGGACGCGGCACTGGCCGCTCGTGTTCCTCGGGCTGGCCGCCTTCATGATCCTGCGCAACGATCCGGGCTCTTGGCCTCTCGGCCCCGAGGGCTTCTGGGAGGGCTGGCTCGTCGCGACGGTGGCGCAGCACCGGGTCTTCGTGTTGCTGGTCGTCGTCTTCGGCATCTTCGAGTGGATGGTCCGCAGCGGGCGGCTGCCGTCGCGGCGCGCGGCCCTGATCTTCCCGTTGCTCTGCGTGGTCGGTGGCGGCATGCTCCTGAGTCACTCGCACGCCGCGCAGAACATCAAGGACGAGTTCCTGCTGGAGGTGACTCACGCGCCGCTCGGCCTGCTCGCCTTGCTGATCGGCTGGGGGCGCTGGCTCGAGCTTCGCCTCCCCGAAGGGCGTGGCCGCGTGCCTGGGGCGCTCTGGGCCGTGGGCCTCGTGCTCATCGGCGCGCTGCTCATCATCTACCGGGAAAGCTAGTCGCGCGTGGCCTGACACTGCGGGCGAGCGGCGGCGCGGGGGGCGGGGCCCTCCCGGGAACACGCTGAGTCGCATGCACGCAGCGCCGTCTCGATCGGGCCCCGAGACGGAGCCCGCCAGCCTTCGACAACCCGCAGAAGACACGGTTCCCGGGAGGGCCCCGCCCCCCACCCCACCGCCCGCCCGCGGCGCCGTACCGGTGTGATGCCCTCCCGCAGCTTCAGAGCCTTCATCACACCCCCAGCGGTTCCCATTTGTCGTATTTCAAGACCTGACCCCAATCGCCGGCGCGCCTTGTTGGAATGTAAGACCTGACCCCAATCGCGATGCCGTTGGTGGTTCAACTGGACGCACGGGGAGGGTGGGGGTGGCGGTGCGTGGTGCGGGGGCCTCCCCAGACCCGTGTCTTCTGCGGGTTGTCGAAGGCATCGACGGATCTGTCTCGTGGCTCGATAGAGACGGCGTGACGCGCATGCGGCTCAGCGTGGTCTGGGGAGGCCCCCGCACCACGCGCCGTCGCCCCCGCCCGGGGCTACGCGGATTCGAGGAGGAGGCCGGTGAGGTAGCGCGACTCGGGGATGGTGAGGATGACGGGGTGGTCGCGGCTCTGGGTGAGGGTGGCGAGGACGCGGGTGCGGACGCCTGCATCGCCGGCGGCCTGGCGGCAGATCTCCTCGAACATCGCGGGCGTCACGTGGTGGGAGCAGGAGAAGGTGGCCAGCCGGCCGCCGCGCTCGAGCAGGCGGAGGCCGCGGATATTGATCTCCTTGTAGCCGCGCGCGGCGGCCTCGACGGCGTCCTTGCGGCGCGTGAAGGGCGGGGGATCCAGCACGACGAGCCCGAAGCGCTCGCCCCGCGCGTCCAGCTCCCGCAGGCCGTCGAAGGCGTTGCCGCTCTGCAGCTCGGCGCGCGCCTCGACGCCGTTGAGGGCCAGGTTGCGCCGGGCCAGGGCCAGCGCGTCCGCGGAGGAGTCCAGCAGCAGCGCGCGCTCGGCGCCGGCCAGCAGCGCGTGGCAGGCGAAGGCGCCCCCGTAGCAGAAGGCGTCCAGCATCCGGCGCCCCT
Organism: Candidatus Acidiferrum sp.; assembly: GCA_035635775.1. Taxonomy (GTDB): domain Bacteria; phylum Methylomirabilota; class Methylomirabilia; order Rokubacteriales; family CSP1-6; genus CAMLFJ01. The sequence goes on along the minus strand of DASQAL010000067.1, from coordinate 30,616 downwards.
TGGCGAGGCCGGCAGTCAGCAGCCGATTGTCGCGCTGATCGAGGTAGAGGCCGGTCTTCTGGCCGGCGCCCAGGGTCACCGCGAAGCGGGCCTGGCCTTCCTCGATGATCAGATCGCCGTCGGGCCGCTCGGCCTCGGGCGGCGTCTCCCGGACCGCGTCGAAGCCCTCGATGCGCGCCGCCGTCGCGTCGTCGAGGCGCACGATCCGGCCGTCTGGGAAGAGCGCGCTGAGCGCCTCCCGGACCCAGTCCGCGTTGCGCGCCATGCCGAGTGTGAGGCACTGGAACACGCTCACCGGCCCGTAGCGGTCCACCACCAGGCCGGGCAGGCCGTCGGCCTCGCTCCAGCAGAGGCGATAGGCGGGAGTCACGAGGGAGGCGGCGCGCCGGTACTCGAGCGCCGCCTCCAGGCGCCGCCGGATCAGCCGCGCATCGACGGCCTCGTCGGCCCGCGTGAGCAGGCGGCAGACCAGCGAGGAGCGTGGGCTGTAGAAGCCGCGCCCGAGGTAGCGGCCGGTGGCATCGGTGACTTCCAAAGCGACGCCGGCGGACCAAGAGCCTTTGAGATCGGCCACTTCGCCGCGGTAAATCCACGGGTGGCCCGCCCGGATCCGGCGCTCGGCCCCTCGTTTCAGAATCAGAGTGGCCAGGAGGAAACTCTAGCGCTTTCGCAGCACTACGACCATCAGGAGCGGATGGTGGGCCTCGTCGAGGCGGAGGTGGGGCTTGAAGCCGTAGAACCATTCGACCAGATCGAACCCGCCGGCCAGCTGGACCAGCGTCCGCAGCTCCTGGGGGAAGACCATTCTAGATGCGTGACGCTGACGGTAGAGGCGCCGCGTCCCGTTCTCCTGCACCTCGAGCTCCATGTCCTCGAAGAAGGTCTGGGTGACCGGGTTCAGGTCCTTGAGGGCCTCGAAGGTGGCGCGCACGGTGGCATTGCCTCGCCGACGCGTCCAGGACCAGCGCCGCGCCGGATCGGTCCAGGAGGAGCACATGTAGCGGTCGAAGACGTAGAGCCCGCCCTTCTTGAGCCCGCGGGCCACGCAGCGCAGGTGGGCGAGCAGCGCCTCATTGGTCAGCAGGTGGCCCTGCGAATCCTGCATGCAGATCGCCGCGTCCACGGGGCGCCGCAGCCGGAAGCGGGTCATGTCCGCCACGATCAGGCTCGCGTCGAAGCCCTTGGCCGCGGTCCGCTGCTTGAGGAAGGTGATGTTCTCGGGCGAGAGATCGAGCCCCGACATGGTGTAGCCGCGCTCGGCCAGGCGGATGAGGTGCGGGCCGGTGCCGCAGGCGATGTCGAGCACGGTCCGCACCGGCCGGCGCGCGTAGCGGCGGAAGCAGTGGACGAGGAAGGTCACCTCCTGCCGCCGATTCATGTCGAAGGCGATCTCGTAATACCGGGGGACTGAATATTGCGACCCGCGGGCGGCAGTCATCCGGAGCATCCCTTCACTTCAACATGGCTGAGCGATGTATGGCGAGCCGCAGCCGAAGGCGAGGCGAGCGGATCAGAGATTGACCGTGGTGTAGCCGGTCGGCGCAACCCGTCGCGTCGGCGGTCGAAGCAATCCGTGGCTCCGGCTTCACCTGCCCCACCAGGTCAGGATGGCCTCCCGGAGGATCCACGAGGCGGTGATGCCGGTGCGGCCCGACGGATCCCCGAGGAAGTTCACCTCCTGCCGCCGGTCCATATCGAAGGCAATGTCCGGGGGGCGGAGTATTGCCCGCTCATGTCGCCCACCAGGTCAGGATGGCCTCCCGGAGGATCCACGAGGCGGTGATGCCGGTGCGGCCCGACGGATCCCAGGCGTGGGCCACCTCCGTCAGGTCGGTGCCGACGATCCGGCAGGGCTCGAGCAGGCGGACGATCTCCACCAGCTCCGCGGCGGTGATGCCGCAGGGCTCGGGCGCGCCGGTGCCGGGCGCCTCGGAGGGATCGAGCACGTCCACGTCGATCGTCACGTAGAGCGGGTGCGCCCGCAGCTCGGGGAGCAGGCTCTTCACCGCCTCCACCGGGTGAATCCGGTGAGCCGGGAAGAGGTGCGGGGCTTTCCGCTGGTACTCCTCGCGCGCGCCGGTGCGCATGCCCACCTGGAACACGCGCTCGGGGGCCACCACGTCCATCACCCGGGCCATGGCCGAGGCGTAGTTGTAGCGCTCGCCCAGGAACTCCTCGCGGAGGTCCGGGTGGGCGTCGAGCTGGAGGATGCGCAGCTCCGGGATGGCCGGCGCCAGCACCTCGATCACGGGCAGCGTGGCGGTGTGGTCGCCGCCCAGCATGACCGGCCGGAGGTCCGGCCGCCAGAAGCCCCGGATCTCCTCCCGGGCGCGGGCGAGCTGCTCCCGGGGCGAGCCGATGCCCAGCTCGCAGTCGCCCAGGTCGGCGATGGCGAGGTCTTCCAGGTCGCGCCCCAGGAAGGGCGAATAGGTCTCGATGGAGTCGGAGGCCAGCCGCAGCTCGCGGGGACCGTGGTCGGCGCCCCGGCGGAGGTTGATGCGCCCCTCGAAGGGGATCCCGAAGAGGACGATCCGGGCCTCCGGGAGCGAAGCCCGGCAGGCGATGAAGCGAGGATCGGCCGGGATCAACAGACGGCGCTAGCCGAGATCGTCGTCGGAGAGGAGCGTCACGGCGGCCAGCGCGCAGCCCGTCCGCTCGACCCGGTGCTCGACCGCGAAGACCTTCAAGTCCCGGATCTTCTCGCCCCGGACCCGGAAGGCCTCCTCGAGCATCTGGACGATCATCCGCTCGGCTTCCTCGCGCGTGGCCTTGTCGTGGAACTCCATGATGACCCCGTTCTTGGCGGGGTCCTCCGGCCGGGCCCAGCCGACGGCGGCCGCGACGACCTCGCCCGGCACCTCGCTGGTGATGGCCGCGTAGGCGGTGGGGACGAGCGCGCCCGGCTTGATCCGCGGCAGCGCCACCAGCTCGACGCCCGGGGGCAGGATGCTGGACACCTTGATGAGGTTGATATTGCCGATGCCGGCCTCCAGCAGGGCGTTGTCGAAGGCGTTGAGTGGGGTCGAGCCCTCGGCGTTGCCGGCCGTGCCTGCCGCCTTGGTCACTGGTGCGAAGCGCATTCGCTCCCTCCTCGTGGCGTTTCACGCGGCAAACACCGCCCGTCGTGAATTTCTCGCTCATCGTAGCGGCTCGGCCCACGAACGCAAGCAAAAAGTTGACTTCGGCGCCGCTTGGTGGTCTCGGCGAGAGCCGCCGGAGCGGGTCAAAAGGCGATTTTTTTCTTGCAATGGAAAAAAAATAGCCCCACAGTGCAGAAAAATCCAGCAAGTAGAAAAAATCGCCGGAGGAATCGGGGAGGAGGGAACGAGTGCAAGCACTGGGGCGTCACCTGCTGCTCGAGCTGTTCGACTGCGACGCAGAGGCCATCAACAGTCTGGACACCGTGAAGGCGACCATGGTCGAAGCGGCCAAGAGGGCCCAGGCCACCATCGTCGACGTCGTTTTTCACGAGTTCAACCCGTTCGGCATCAGCGGAGTCGTCGTCATCGCCGAGTCGCACCTGGCGATTCACACGTGGCCGGAGTATCGCTACGCCGCGGTGGACGTCTTCTCCTGCGGCGACGTCCTCCAGCCCCAGGTGGCCGCCGACTACCTCGTGGAGCAGCTCGGGGCCGCCCGGGCCTCCGTGGTGGAGCTTCAGCGCGGCATCTTCGTGAACCACCCCCGGAAGCTCCTGCACAAGCCGGCGGAGGCGCCCGTCGCCTCCACCCCGAGCTGATCGGGCCGAGATGGCCACGCTCCAGTACAAGTGGTTCTTCGAGACCACGACCCCGGTCGAAGGGCACATGCACGCCATCGCCCGGACCATCGTCACGCGGCAGACCAAGTTCCAGTTCATGGAGATCATGGACACCCACTCGTACGGCAAGTGTCTCGTGCTGGACGGGCGGATCCAGTCGAGCCAGGCCGACGAGTTCATCTACCACGAGACCCTGGTGCACCCGGGCCTCCTGGCCCACCCGCGGCCCCAGCGGGCCATGGTCATCGGCGGGGGCGAGGGGGCCACGGTCCGGGAGATCCTGCGCTACCAGACGATCACCGACTGCCTCATGGTGGACATCGACGGTGAGGTGGTCGAGGAGTGCAAGAAGCACCTGCCCGAGATGCACCAGGGCGCCTTCGACGACCCCCGGACCCGGCTGCTGCACGAGGACGCCCGGGCCTATCTCGAGAAGACCAACGAGCGCTTCGACCTGATCGTGGTGGATCTGGTGGAGCCCCTCGAGGAAGGGCCGGCCTGCCTGCTCTTCACCAAGGAGTTCTACACCCTGATCCGTGACCGGCTGACCGACCAGGGGGTTATGACCATGCAGGCCGGCATGACCAAGGTGAACGAGATCTTCTTCCACGGGGCGGTGAACCGCACGCTCCAGGAAGTCTTCCCGGTGGTCGCGCCGTACCAGAGCTTCATCTCCTGCTTCGGGACCCCGTGGGGCTTCATCCTGGCCTCCAAGGGCACCGACCCCCGGAAGCAGTCCGCCGCCGACATCGACCGCCTCATCGCGGAGCGCTTGAATGCCAAGCAGCTCGGCTACTGGGACGGCAACGCGCATCTGCACTGCTTCAGCCTGCCCAAGTTCCTCCGCGAGTCGATCGAGAAGAACGACCGCGTCATCACCGACAAGAATCCCCTGATCGTTACCTGAGCACGCCGGTCCTCATTCTCGCCTCGGCCTCCCCGCGTCGCCGGGAGCTGCTGGGGCGCCTCGGCATCCCGTTCCAGGTCCAGGCCAGCCACATCCCCGAAGAGCATCCGCCCGTCCCGCCCGCCCAGGCCATCGCCGCCGTCGCGCTCGCCAAGGCCCTGGCCGTCGCCGCCGACATCGGCGCGGCGTGGGCGCCGGCGGTGGTGCTCGGCGCCGACACCGAGGTGGTCCTGGACGGCCGCCTGCTCGGCAAGCCGCGGGATCGGGCCGACGCGGCCCGGATGCTCCGCGAGCTCCGGGGCCGCCAGCACGAGGTAATAACAGGGCTGGCAGTCGTGGAGCTCGGACCGCCGGGCTCGGCGCCCAGCCAGGAGACGGTGGCGGTGACGAGCCGGGTGCGGATGGCGGAGTACAGCGACGCCGACATCGAGAGCTACGTGGCCACCGGCGAGCCGCTCGACAAGGCGGGCGGCTACGCGGTGCAGGGGCTGGGCGGCCGGCTGGTGGCGGCGGTGGACGGCTGCCTCACCAACGTGATCGGCCTGCCGCTCACCACGACGCGCGCGCTCCTCTCGCGCCGCGGACTTTAGTCGAAGGGGGCCTCGACGGCCCCCTCCGAGCCTCCCCCTGAACGGGTTGCGCCGGCGAAAGCCGGCGCTCGAACGAGGAGCGGGGACACGCTACCAGTAGGGCGCCGATCAAGCGGACGTGGCGCTCTCCGCGCCCTACTCGATCAGGAGACGGTCAGCCTTCTTCGGCAGCTTCACCTTGGCGGGCAGCGGCGCGCGGGCCCGGAGCAGCTCGAGGCTGCGCTCGAGCGTTTCCGCGGGGACCCGGCCGTCGGCCAGGAAGAGGTCGCGGGCGCTTCGCAGGCGCAGGGCGAAGTCGGCCGGCGAGCCGATCACCGCGGACGGCAGCGTCGTCTGGAGCGCCGCCGGCTCGGCCGAGATCGTCCGGCCCACCGCCGCCTGGAGCGCGGCCCGCAGGGCCCGGATCGTGGCGGCGGGCGGCTCGGCGCCGGCTCGCGCGAAGAGCGCCGCGCCCACGGTCGGGCCGCCGAGCGTCGCCGCCGCGTCCTTGGCGGTCCGCAGGTCCACCGCGATCACCGCCTTGCCACCTTCGACGAGCCGGCTCACGTGCGGTTCTCCCAGCACGCCGGCCGCCACCTCGCCACCCTCGAGCGCCCGGGCGACACCCCGCTCGCCCAGGCTGAGTACCTTCACCCGGTGCATCGGCACGCCCGCCCGCGCGAGCAGCAGCCCGAGCGCCTGGTCCTCCGTGGTGCCGGGCGCCGGGATGGCGACGGTCTGGCCGGCGAGATCGGCCGCGGAGCGGATGGTGTCGACCCGGCCGGGCGCGACGAGCAGCGCGACGGGCGGCGCGGCGGTGAGGGCCCAGACGAGCCGGGGCGGCACGCCTTCGGTCCCGCCGAGCCGCAGCGCCGCGTCGAGCGAGGTCGCCGCGAGCTGCGCCTGCCCGGTGGCCAGCATCTCGGCCGCGGCGGCGTCCGAGCGCGTGGATCGGAGTGTCACGGAGAGCTGCTGGGCGGTGAAGAGCCCGTCGGCCTGGGCCACGTGCAGGGGCAAGTATTCAGGTGAGGTGGGCGGCCCCGCCACCGCGATCGTGAGCGCGGTCTGCAGCAGCACGAGCCAGGCGATCATGGGCCCGCGGAGCGCCCCGCGCCCGCCACCTCGAAGAGCACCCGCACGATGCGATCGGCCGCGTCGGGCACGGCCAGGCTCCGGGCCCGCTCGCCCATCGCCGCCAGGGCCGTCCGGTCCGCCAGGAGGCGCGTCACGGCCTCCACGAGGCCCTCAGACGTGAGCGAGACCTGCGGGAAGACCACGGCGCCTCCCGCGGCCTCCACGAGGCGTGCGTTGGCTGTCTGCTCGTCTCCGCTGGTCCCCGGCAGCGGGACGTAGAGGGCGGCCAGGCCGAGCTGGCAGCACTCGTTGACCGTGCCCGCGCCGCTGCGCCCGACGACGAGCGCGGCCGCCGCGTAGACGTCGCGCAGCTCGGGCCCGACGTAGGCGGTCAAGGCGTAGCGGCGGCGCAGTGGCGCGGGCAGCGCCTGGGCGCGCTCGGTGAGCCAGGCCCGATCGCCCGTCCTCGCGTTGTCGCCGCACTGGTGGATGACCTGGCAGACCTCGAGGAGGTGAGGCAGCGCCGCCCCGACGTCCCGGTTGATCCGGTGCGCGCCCAGGGCGCCGCCCGTCACGTACACGATCGGCAGGGCGCTATCCAGCTCGAAGCGGCGGCGTGCTTCCGCCGGGGTTCCCCCACGCAGCTCCGGGCGCAGCGGGTTGCCGGTGAGCACCGTGCGCTCCTTCGGGAACTCGGTGCCGGTGAGGGGGAACGTGAGCGCGATGCGCCGGGCGAAACGGCCGGCCACGCGGTTGGCGAGCCCGGGCACGCTGGTCTGCTCGTGGATGACCAGTGGGATGCCGAGTGTGCGGGCGGCCAGGGCCGGCGGCAGCGCGACGAAGCCACCGGTGGCGAGGAGCAGCGCCGGCCGCAGGCGGCGGAGCAGCCGCCAGGATTGCGCCAGGCCTGCGGGCGCCCGCACCGCCAGGTCGGGCACGTTCTGCCAGTCCCAGTAGCGTCGGAGCTTGCCCACCGGGATCGTGTGGAAGGTCAGCCCGGCCTCGGGCACGCGCTTGGCCTCGATGCCGGAGCGGCTGCCGATCCAGTGCACGTCCACGCCCGACTCGCGGAGGCGCGCGGCGACCGCGAGGCCGGGGCTCGTGTGGCCGCCTGTTCCCCCGCCAGCTATGACGATGCGCATGGCGAGGTTCGCGGGCTGCCCGCTGGGGGCGGACGTTCGGATCCGCCCCTCTGTCTAATGCGGGGGCCCAGAAATGGCCCCCGCACTCCCCCAGTCGGCGGGCGACCCGGGTGGTGCGGCGGACGACCGTGGTTCGGGCTCGCTTCACCCTCTCCCCATTGGGGAGAGGGCAGGGTGAGGGGCTTCCTCACCGGCGTTCGAGCGCCAGGTCGATGAGGCGGGCGATCAGGTCGGGGTAGGGGATGCCCGAGGCTTCCCAGAGGCGCGGGTAGGCGCTGGTCGCGGTGAAGCCGGGGATCGTGTTGATCTCGTTCACGAGCACCCGCCGGTCGCCCTCGATGAAGAAGTCCACGCGCGCCATGCCCGCGCAGTCGGTGGCGCGGAAGGCGCGCAGGGCCAGCGAGCGGATCTCCTCCGTGACCTCGGGCGGCAGCGGCGCCGGCACCTTGAACGTGGTCTGCCCGGCGCCGTACTTGGTGTCGTAGTCGTACCACTCGCCGGGGAAGCAGACCTCGCCGGGCACCGAGACGCGGGGCTCGTCGTTGCCGAGCACCGCCACTTCCACCTCGCGGGCCTGGATCGCGCGCTCGACGATGATGCGGCGGTCGTGGGTCGCGGCCAGGTCGATGGCGGCGGGCAGGTCCTCGGCCGCCTTCACCTTGCTGATGCCGACGCTCGAGCCGAGGTTCGCGGGCTTGACGAAGCACGGGAAGCCGATCTCGGTGGCGATGCCGCGCGCGATGGCCGCGGGCTCGCGCTCCCAGTCGTGACGCCGCACCACCGCGTACTCGACGATGGGCAGCCCGTGGGCGCGGAAGAGGTCCTTCATGGCGACCTTGTCCATGCCGACCGCCGAGGCGAGCACGCCCGCGCCGGTGTACGGCACGCCGGCGAGCTGCAGCAGGCCCTGCACGGTGCCGTCCTCGCCCTGCGGGCCGTGGAGCAGCACCAGCACCACGTCCAGCCGGTCCCGGAGACCGGGCGGGAGGCCTTCGGACGTCTCCATGCGCATGAGCGAGGTGCCGGTGTCCTGAGCGGTCGCGCGCTCCAACAGCTCGTGCTTGGTATGCGCCTCGGGATGACCGGAGGCCAGGGTGAGCCGCGCGGCTTCCGCGGCCAGGGCACGCAGCGGGTCGCCGCCCATGAGCCAGCGGCCGTCCTTGGCGATGCCGATGGGCACCAGCTCGAAGCGGCTCTTGTCCATGGCCGCCATCACGGAGGCGGCGCCGGCCAGTGACACCTCGTGCTCGCCCGAGCGGCCGCCGAAGACCACCCCTACCCGCAACTTCCGGGGCTTCTCCGCCATGAATTCAGTTGTATCAGACCCCGCTTTTCCGGGGGGAGAACTCCTTGAACCCCACCGCGAGCGGGCCCGCGAGGGCGACCAGACCCAGCACCCCGAAGGCCCAGAGCCAGCGGGAATCGGGCGAGGCGCCGAGGGCCGGGGCCCAGTCAAGCATCGCGCCGAAGACGGCCGGGCCGAGCGCGCCGGCCGCGAAGCCCGCCGAAGACTGCAGCGCCATGGTGCGGCCGAGATAGGCGGGCTCGGCGACGTCGGCGATGCCGGTGGAGACCATGGCCGACTCCGCGGTCACCAGGATCCCGTAGAGCAGACCGAGCGCCACGAGGGCCGTGAATGGCCACGAGAGTCCCCAGCCGATCGTGAGCGAGCAGGCGGCCGAGAGCAGCATCACGATGCTGATCGGCCGGGCCCGGCCGAAGCGGTCCACGATGAGCCCGGAGAAGGGATGCGGCAGGGCGCCGATGGCGAGCACCGCCGAGGCGGCGAGCGCGCCGCGCTGGGTGGCCTCCGCGAGGCCGGCGCCCGCAGCCATCAGGCTCGCGGTGAAGAACGGCGCGATCCAGAGGCGCATGCCCATCAGCTCGAAGGTGTGGGCCACGTAGGCGGTGATGAGCCGGAGCGCGCTCGTGTTCCGGAGCACCGGGCCGAGCCCGCCGCCGCGCGACGGACTCGCGGGCGCGGCGGGTCGCGGCGTCTCCGCGGGCAGCGCCCAGTAGCCGATGAGCACGGCGGCGGCGGGCCCGAGCGCGGTCACGCCGAAGGCCACGCGCCAGCCCCAGAGGGTATTGGCCACTCCGGTGATCAGCAGCGAGATCGACGTGCCGAGCGTGAAGGTGCCGATATAGCAGCCCATGGCGAAGCCGCGCCCGCCGTGCGCGAAGCGCTCGGCCACCATGCGCATGCCGGGCATGTAGGTGCCGGCCAGGCCCAGGCCCACCAGCGTGCGCAGGACCAGGGCCGACAGAAAACCATCCGCCCACCACGCGAAAGCCGCGCTGGTCAGCGCGGCCCATGCGGCGCTCGCCAGGTAGATCCGTCGCGGCGGCATGTAGTCGGTGAGCGTGGCCAGGACGGCCACCACGCCGACATAGCCCACCTGGTAGAAGGCGAGGATGAGCCCGGCCTCGGTATTGGTGAGGCCCCACTCGACTTTGAGGATGGGCAGGAGCGCCGAGAAGCTCGAGAAGACGAGCATGGTGCCCAGCTCGGACAGACAGATGGCCAGGAGCCAGGCGCGATCGCTCACGCGCGCGGCTGCTTCTCCCGCCACGCCCGCCACTTGGCGAGGCGCTCGGCGATCTCCTTCTCGGCGCCGCGGTCGGTGGGCCGATAGTAGACGCGCCCGCGCAGGGCGTCGGGCAGATGCTCCTGACTCACCTGCGCGTCGGGCGCGTCGTGGGCATACTGGTAGCCGCGGCCGTAGCCCAGGTTGCTCATGAGGCCGGTCGGCGCGTTCCGCAGGTGCAGCGGCACCGGCTCGGCCGGCTGCTCCTGGATGTCGTGGCGGACCGCGTTCCAGGCCGCGTACACCGCGTTCGACTTCGGAGCCAGCGCGAGATAGCAGGTGGCCTGGGCGAGGGCCAGCTCGCCTTCCGGCGTGCCGAGGAAGTGGTAGGCCTCCTTGGCGTCGAGGGTCAGCCGCAGCGCGACCGGATCCGCGTTGCCCACGTCCTCCGAGGCGAAGCGCACGAGCCGCCGCGCCACGTAGAGCGGGTCCTCGCCCGCCTCCAGCATGCGGCCGAGCCAGTAGAGCGCGCCGTCGGGATCGGAGTCGCGCAGCGACTTGTGGAGCGCCGAGATCAGGTTGTAGTGCTGCTCGCCCGACTTGTCGTAGAGCAGGGCCTTCTTCTGGACCGCGTCGCGCACCGCCACCTCGGTCACGCGGGCGCCCGGATCGCCCGTCGCGATCTCGAGCACGTTGAGCGCGTTGCGCGCGTCGCCGTCGGAGAGCCGCGCGATGAGGGCCAGCGCCTCGGGCGCCGCGGTGGCGCCGGTGCGGCCCAGACCGCGCTCCGGGTCCCGGAGCGCGCGCTCCAGGATGGCCACGAGGTCGGCCTCGGCGAGCGGGCGGAGCACGTAGACGCGGCAGCGCGACAGGAGCGCGCCGTTGACTTCGAACGACGGATTCTCGGTGGTGGCGCCGATCAGCACGATGGTGCCCTTCTCGACATAGGGCAGGAAGGCGTCCTGCTGCGCCCGGTTGAAGCGGTGGATCTCGTCCACGAACAGGATCGTGCGCTGCCCCCGCCGGCCGCCCTCGCTCTCCGCCTCGGTCATCACCTGGCGGATCTCCTTCACGCCCGCCACTACCGCCGAGAACGGCACGAAGCGGGCGCCCGCCACGTCGGCCAGGAGCCGCGCCAGCGTGGTCTTGCCGGTGCCGGGCGGGCCCCACAGGATCATGGAGTGGAGCTGGCCCTCCTCGAGGGCCCGGCGCAGCGGCTTGCCCGGGCCCGTGAGCTGAGGCTGGCCGACGACCTCGTCGAGGGTTTTCGGGCGCATGCGGTCGGCGAGCGGCGCGGGCGTCTTCGGGGCGGAGGACGGCGGCGTGTCGAACAGGTCCACGCGCGGATTATACGCACCCTCTCCCCTCTGGGGAGAGGGCCGGGTGAGGGGTCTGGAGGTGAGGGGTCTGGAGGTGAGGGGCTCTACGCGAGCGCGGCGGGCAGATCGAGCAGCGAGTGGATCTCGGCCGCGATGACGACCCCGCGCTGCTCCATCTCGGCCCGGTCCGGGCGGTAGGCGATGAAGGGCACGCCGCCGGCCTGGGCGGCCGCGCCGTCCACCCACGAGTCGCCCACGACCACGATGCCGGCGGCGTCCGGCCAGCGCTCCCGCACCACGCGCAGGCCGTCGGGGTCGGGCTTGAGCTGCCGCATCTCGTCGCGGGTGACGATCAGATCGAGGTGCGGCAGCAGTTCGAAGCGCGCGAGGACGAAGTCGGCGACCACCCGGTCGTTGTTGGTCCAGATGGCGGTGGCGAAGCCGAGATCCTTCATGGCGGCCACCGCCTCGCGCGCGAACGGCACGAGGGTCGCCTCGGTCATGGCCCGGCGCTCGTGCGCCACCGGGATCGCGAGCAGCTCGGCCTCGAGGTGCACGGCCTCGCGCCGCACCAGATCGAACAGCTCGGCGCCCGACCAGCGGAGCGCGCGCGCGGGCACGCTGATGCCGCGGGCGCGGACGAAGGCTTCCATGTCGCGGCCCACGGCCTTCAGATCGAGCGGGGAGTTGACGAGGGTGTGGTCGAGATCGAAGACGCAGATCGCCGGTCCGGTCCCTATGCCGCGGCCTCCGGCTCGTTGAGGACTAGCGCCCGCAGGAGATCAGAGTGCGTGAGGATGCCGACGAGCCGGTCGTCCTCGATCACGAGGGCCTCGTGGGCGCCGCGCTCCAGCAGAAGGCGGGCCGCGTGGGTCAGCAGCGTGCTGGCGGGCAGCGTGAGCGCCGGCTCCACCGCGCGCTCGACGGTCAGGCGCGCTAGCGCGTCGTGCATCTCGTGGCGCGAGAGCGTGGTCGCCTCCGAGGGGGTCAGGGCGAGCAGCCGCTCCCGCTGCACCACGCCCAGGATCTGACCCCGCTCGACCACGGGCAGGCGGCTGATCCCGTTGTCGCGGGCCAGGCGCAGGGCGGCCGCCACGCTGGTCCGCCGCGTCACGGTCAGCGGCGCGGGCGTCATCGCCTCGCGCGCGATCACGCCCACTCCCCGTCGAGCTGGCCCAGCAGGTCCCGGAGCAGGTCCACGCCGCCCGTGTCGAGCCGCCGGTCGGCCAGGATCACCTCCACGTCGTGGGGGACCCGCTCGCGAATGCGCCCGGCGGCCTGCTCGGAGCAGACCACGATGCGGGTCTTCTCGAGCATGCGGTCGATGGACCAGGGATCGTCGGCCGCGGCCAGGATCGGCACCAGGTGCGAGAGCCCGGCGGACTGCACGGAGCTCAGCAGGTTCTGGCTGCCCCGCGAGGTATTGCAGACCAGGCCGACGGTGGTGCCTTCCGTAAGCTCGGTGAGCCGCAGCAGGGAGGAGATGTTCGACTCGGACAGGAGCGCCACCGCGGGCGGGCCGTCCAGCGGCAGCGCCTGCTTCACCTCGTGGATGTGGAAGAACGTGGTGATCACCACGCGGTAGCCCTCGAGGAAGCCCGGCTCCTGCAGGCGCGTGGCGAGCTCATCCACGAGCAGCCGGTCGATGACGATCGGCAGCTCGTCCTCGAGCTGCTCGCGATAGCGCGTCAGCTCGGGATGATTGCACTCGACCAGCAGCGCGCGCACCTTGGCGCGCCGCCCGGAGCGCACCGCCGGGGCCTGCCCCGCGATGGTCGCGGTGAGCTCATCGTGCGTGAATCCCAGGCGCCGGGCCCGCTCGAGCGTGTCCTGCACGAGCCGCTCGAGGCTGCGCGCCGCGCGGCCCTCGTGGGCGGGGGGCCGGTCGGCCACGAATGTACCCCGGCCCTGGTGGCTCTCCAGGTACCCGTCCTGGTAGAGGTCGGCCAGCGCGCGCGCCACCGTGTTGCGGTTGATCCGGAGAAAGCCCGCGAGCTGGCGCACGGTGGGGAGCTGCATCCCCGGCTTCAGTGAGCCGATATTGATCAGGTGGCGGATCTGGGTCTGGAGCTGGACGTGGACGGGCACCGCGCTCTTCCGGTTGACCCGGAGTCCCGAGGGCGGGATGATCTGCGAGGCTTCGCGCGCCACGTCCGTGGCTCCGGTCAGGCGGTGGCTCGTCGGGGCCGGGCGGCCAGCTTGGGCGCCCGCCCGGCCACCCAGTGCCCGACCTTGATGAGCGCGAAGCCCACCGTGACCCGCACTGGACGGCGCGCCGGCCCGAGCTTTCGGAGGAGGGCCAGGCGGGCCGCCATGGCCCGGGCCTGGTCCAACCGCTCTCTGACCAGCTGCTCGTGCAGGTACGTGTTCATCGCCATCCTCCTTTGATGGTTGGCTTGATGGTGGGCTTGATGGTGGCTTAGTGTCCTAGTTTACTAAGACACTATACCGGGGCTGTCAAGTTTTCGGGGGGTCTGGCTACTCGGCAGCGAGGCGGTAGCCGACGCCCGGCTCGGTGAGGAGGTACCGCGGCCGGGCCGGATCGCGCTCGAGCTTGCGGCGCAGGGCCCCCATGTAGACCCGCAGGTAGTGGGCCTGATCGGTATGGGCGGGCCCCCACACTTCCTTTAATAGGTGCCGCTGACTCAGAACCCGGCCGGCGTGCCGGACCAGGGTGGTGAGCAGCCGGTACTCGATCGGGGTCAAGTGGACGTCCTTGCCGTCGAGCTGCACCTGCCGCTTGACCTGGTCCACCCGGAGGCCGCCCACCGTGAAGGTGGGCTCCCCGGACTCGCCCGTGGCCGCGTGGCGGAGGGCGACCCGCAGGCGCGCCAGCAGCTCGCCCACCGCGAAGGGCTTGCTGACGTAGTCGTCGGCGCCGGCATCGAGTGCGGCGACCTTGTCCCGCTCCTGGCCGCGGGCGGAGAGCACGATGATCGGCACGCGGCTCCACTCCCGCAGGCGCCGGATCACCGCCAGCCCATCCAGGTCGGGGAGGCCCAGGTCGAGGATGACGACATCGGGCTGGCGGGCGGCCGCCTCGATCAGCCCGTCCTCGCCGGAGGTCGCCTCGTACAGGCGGTAGCCCTGGGTGCCGAGGGTGGCGCGCAGGAACCGGCGGATCTGGGGCTCGTCCTCGATGAGGACGACCACCGGCGCGGGCGCGCTCGCGACCGGGCCCGCGGGCTCAGGCGGCATCGTTCTCGGTCAGGATGGGCGGGGCTTCCTTCACCGGCAGGGTGAAGCGGACGGTGACGCCGCCGCCGGGGCGATTCTCGGCCCAGATGCGCCCGCCGTGCGCGTGGACGATGCCCCGGCAGATCGCGAGGCCGAGCCCGGCGCCCCGCACCGTCGGGCCGGCCTCAGCGCGGTGGAACTTCTCGAAGATCCGGCGCTCCTCGCCCGGCGGCAGTCCCGGGCCGCGATCGGCGACCTCGATCAGCACGGTGCCGCCTCCGTCTTCCGCGGTCACCTCGATCGGGCTCTCGGCGGGCGTGTACTTGAGCGCGTTGTCGATGAGGTTGATCAGCACCTGCTCGATCAGCACGTCGTCCATCGGGACGAGCGGCAGCTCGGGAGGCACGCGGGTGATGACCGGCCGCCGCGCGAGGGCCTTGCCGAAACGGCCGAGCGCGGCCCCGACGACCTCCTCGACGGAATGCCACTCGGTGTGCACCTGCAGCGCGCCCGACTCCAGCCGGGTCATCTCGAGGAGGTTCTGCACCAGGCGGTTCAGCCGGTCGGCTTCCTCGTGCAGGGTCTCGAGCAGGTCGCGGCGGGTACGCGCGTCGAGACGCCCCTCGTTCTCGAGCAGGGTGCTGGCGGCGCCGGTGATCGAGGCGAGCGGCGTGCGGAGATCGTGCGAGACCGAGCTCAGCAGCGAGTTGCGCAGGCGCTCGGTCTCGGCGCGGACCTGCGCCCGCTCCGCGTCCTCGGCGAGCCGGGCCCGCTCAATGGCCAGCGCGGTCTGGCTCGCGAAGGCCTCGAGCTGGTGGAGCTGCTCCGGCGCCTGCAGCGGACGCGGATCCTGGGGCCGGAGCCCGAGCACCCCCACGGTGCCGCGCGAGCCGGTCAGCGGCAGGTAGAGCGCGGAGGCGCCCGGGAGCGTATCGGTGCCCTGGCCGGCGACCTGCCCGTGCTCATGGACCCACTGACCGACCGCCAGCTCGCTCGCGTCCATCGGGAACTGGGCGGCGTCGCCCTCGTCCGGGCCCAGTCGCCCGTCCGGCTGCGGGAGCAGCACCACGACCTGGGTCCGGAACACCTCCGCGATGTGCCGGACCGCCACCTCCAGCAGCTCGCGGAGGCCACGCGTGCTGGCCAGCTCGCGGCTCATCGCGTACAGCGCGGCCATGCGCCGCTCGCGCTCCCGGGCCGACTCGGCCTGGGCGCGAATGCGCACCGCGAGACTGCTGATCACGAGGGCCACCACCAGCATGACCGAGAAGGTGACGAGGTACTGGGTGTCCGAGACCGCGAAGGTGAAGTAGGGCGGCACGAAGAAGAAATCGAAGGCGGCCACGCTCAGCACCGACGCCACCAGGGACGGGCCCCGACCGTACCGGGTGGCCGCGATGATCACGCTGAGCAGGTAGACCATGATCAGGTTGGAGAGCGCGAAGTACGGAAACATCGCCCAGGCGATCGCGGTCGAGATCGCAACCGAGGCGAGCGCGTAACCGTACGATGCCCAGTCCGTCTGCTGCCGCCACGGCCGGGGGGGCAGGGACCGCGAGTCGCCCCGGTCGCCGCTGATCACGTAGACGTCGATCTCGCCGCTGCCCTGAACGAGCGTGTCCACGATCGAGCCCATGGCGATGCGCTTCCAGAGGGGCCGCTGCGGCTTGCCCACCACGATCTTGCTCACGTTGCGGGCCCGCGCGAAGGCGAGGATCTCGTCGCTCATGCTCGTCCCGGTCAGGGTGTGCGTCTCCGCCCCGAGCTGCTCGGCCAGCCGCATGGTCTGGGCGACCCGATCGCGCGCGTCCTGGGTGAGGCGGGTCTGGGCGGCCGTCTCCACGTAGGCGACGATCCACTCCGCCCCGAGCCCTTCCGCCATGCGCTTGGCCGCCCGTATCAGGCGAATGGAGGACGGGCTCGGCCCGATGCAGACCAGCAGCCGCTCGCGCACCGGCCACGTCTGGTGGATCGCGTGGTCGCGCATGTAGTGGCGCATCTCCGCGTCCACGTGCTGCGCGGTCACCCGCAGGGCCAGCTCGCGCAACGCGATCAGGTTGCCCTTGCGGAAGAAGTTGTGGCCGGCCTCGCGCGCCTGGTCCGGGATGTAGATCTTGCCGTCCCGGAGGCGGTGGAGCAGGTCGTCGGGGGGCAGGTCGATCAGCTCCACCTCGTCGGTGTGCTCGAAGATGGAGTCCGGCACCGTCTCGCGCACGACGACGCCGGTGATCTTGGCCACCACGTCGTTCAGGCTCTCGACGTGCTGCACGTTCATCGCGGTGTAGACGTTGATGCCCGCGTCGAGCAGCTCGAGCACGTCCTGCCAGCGCTTGGCGTGGCGCGAGCCGGGCGCGTTGGTGTGGGCCAGCTCGTCGACCAGCATCAGGGTGGGCCGGCGCGCCAGCGCCGCGTCGAGATCGAACTCCTGGAGCGTGGTACCGCGGTACTCGATCGGCCGGCGCGGCAGGATCTCCAGGTCTCCGAGGAGCGCTTCGGTCTCCGCGCGCCCGTGGGTCTCGACCCAGCCGACGATCACGTCGACGCCCTGGGCCCGCTGCTCGCGCGCGGCCTCGAGCATCGCGTAGGTCTTGCCGACGCCGGCGGCGGCCCCGAAGAAAATCTTGAGCTTGCCGCGTGCCTGGCGGGTTTCCGCCTCCTTGACGCGGGCGAGCAGCTCGTCGGGGTCCGGGCGACGCTCGGTGCTCATCAATCGGCCCGGCGCCAGACTACGACGGAAGAAGCACCCGATTCAACCACCGCGCCACCTCCCAACCGAGCTGATACCGGGGGCTCATCAAGATGACGTCAAAATCCGGCCCTCCGCGGGTCTCGACGCGCCCTTCTTGACGCGTCCTTGATGGGCCGCGCCTCAGTCTTGAGGCGTTCCTTAGCGGGAGGTCCGCTACATTCAAGGAGATCAGCGATCAAGGAGATCAGCGATCGCAAGGAGATCAGCGATGGCGTGCTGGAGCTCGAGCTCGTCTGTCGCGTTCTTGCCGGAAATGCGGCGGAGGCACCGCCCGCGCCCCTGATCAGAGCGTCTCAAGCGGGAGTGATTTGCGAGAAGGAGATCAGCGATGGCGGACATTGTGTTTCTCGGGGTGACCGTGGCCTTTTTCGGGCTGTCGTGGCTGTTCGTCCGGCTGTGTGAGCGGCTCTAGGAGGCCTCCATGCCCATGCTCTATGTCGTCGGTGCGGTGGTGTCGCTGGGACTCCTCATCTACCTGGTGCTGGCCCTGCTGAAGCCGGAGCTCTTTCAATGACCGCGAACGGGATCGTCCAGATCGCTTTCTACGTGGTGGTGGTGCTCGTCCTCGTGAAGCCGCTCGGCGCCTACATGGCGCGGGTCTACGAAGGGCGCCGCGTCGCGCTCGATCGCGTCCTCGGCTGGCTCGAGCGCCTGACGTACCGGCTGGGAGGCATCCGCGCGGACGAGGAGATGGGCTGGAAGACGTACGCGGTGGCCATGCTAGTGTTCAACCTGCTGGGCTTCCTCGCGGTCTACGCCCTCCAGCGCCTGCAGGGCGTGCTGCCGCTGAACCCGCAGGCCATGGGCCCGGTGTCACCGGATTCATCCTTCAACACCGCGGTGAGCTTTGCCACGAACACGAACTGGCAGGGCTACGGCGGTGAGTCCACCATGAGCTACCTGACCCAGATGCTCGGCCTGACGGTGCAGAACTTCGTCTCGGCGGCGTCCGGCATGGCGACCCTGGTCGCGCTGATCCGCGGCTTCGCGCGCCGCTCGGTCGAGACCATCGGCAACTTCTGGGTCGACCTCACCCGGACCACGCTCTACATCCTGGTGCCGCTGTCCGTGATCCTCGCCCTGGCCCTCGTGTCCCAGGGCGTGGTCCAGACGTTCAGCCCGTATGCCAAGGCCACGGTGGTCCAGCCGGGCGAGTACGACGAGCCGGTGACCGACAGGGACGGCAAGCCGGTCCTCGACGAGAAAGGGCAGCCCAAGACCAAGAAGAGCCCGCTCACCGAGCAGGTCATCGCGGTGGGCCCGGCCGCCTCCCAGGTCGCGATCAAGCAGCTCGGCACCAACGGCGGAGGCTTCTTCAACGCCAACTCGGCCCATCCGTTCGAGAATCCGACGCCGCTGTCGAACCTCCTCGAGATGCTCTCGATCCTGCTCATCGCGGCCGCCCTCTGCTACACGTTCGGCGTCATGGTCGGCGACGTCCGCCAGGGCTGGACGGTGCTGGCGTCCATGACCGTGATCTTCGTGTCGCTCCTCGTGGTGTGCTACGTGGCCGAGCAGAACGGCGCGGTGTTCGTGAAGCAGGGCGTCGACCACACCGCGAGTGCGCTCCAGTCGGGCGGCAACATGGAGGGCAAGGAAGTCCGCTTCGGGATCGCCAGCTCGGCGATCTGGGCCACCGCCACCACGTCGGCCTCCAACGGCTCGGTCAACTCGATGCACGACTCCTATACCCCCCTGGGCGGCCTGGTGCCCATGTGGATGATCCAGCTCGGCGAGGTCGTTTACGGTGGGGTGGGCTCCGGCCTCTACGGCATGCTCATGTTCGCCATCGTTGCGGTTTTCGTGGCCGGCCTCATGGTCGGGCGCACCCCGGAGTACCTGGGAAAGAAGATCGAGGCCTACGAGATGAAGATGGCGTCGCTGGTCATCCTGATCACGCCCGCGCTCGTGCTGATCGGCACCTCGGTGGGAGTGGTTACCGCGGCGGGCAAGGCGGGAATCGCGAACCCGGGCATCCACGGGTTCAGCGAGATCCTCTACGCCTTCTCCTCCGCCTCTAACAACAACGGCAGCGCCTTCGCGGGACTCTCCGCCAACACGCCGTTCTACAACACCGCGCTCGGTCTCTGCATGCTCTTCGGGCGGTACTGGCTGGCGATACCGGTGCTGGCGATCGCGGGCTCGCTGGCCCGGAAGAAGATCGTGCCGACGGGCCCGGGGACCCTCCCCACGCACACGCCCCTCTTCGTCGCGCTGCTGGTCGGCGTCGTGATCCTCGTCGGCGCGCTGACGTTCGTCCCCGCGCTGGCCCTCGGGCCCATCGTCGAGCATCTCACCCTAATCGCGGCGAAGTAGGGAGCCAGAGACATGGCCAGCACGGTGGTCCGGGCACGCTCGCTCTTCGACCCGGCGATCGTCAAGCAGGCGATCGTGGACTCGTTCTGGAAGCTGACGTTCCCGCGTCAGGTGCGGAACCCGGTGATGTTCGTGGTCTACGTCGGCTCCATCCTCACGACCCTGCTCTGGGTCCAGGCGCTGGTCGGCACTGGGGAAGCGCCGCCCTGGTTCATCTTCTGGGTATCGGTCTGGCTGTGGTTCACGGTGCTGTTCGCGAATTTCGCGGAGGCGATGGCCGAGGGGCGCGGCAAAGCCCAGGCCGCCTCGCTGCGGAAGGCGCGGCGCGACCTGCAGGCCAAGCGCCTCACCCGATCGGGCGCCCGCGACTTCGACAGGGTCTCGGCCTCGGCGCTGCGCAAGGGCGACCGCGTGCTCGTGGAGGTCAACGACTTCATCCCCGCCGACGGCACGGTTGTGGAGGGCATCGCGTCGGTCAACGAGGCCGCGATCACCGGGGAGAGCGCGCCGGTGATCCGTGAAGCCGGCGGCGACCGCAGCTCGGTGACCGGCGGCACCCAGGTCCTGTCGGACTGGATCGTGGTGGAGGTCACCGCCGATCCCGGCGATGCCTTCCTGGACCGGATGATCGCGCTCGTGGAGGGCGCGAAGCGCCAGAAGACCCCGAACGAGATCGCGCTCGACATCTTGCTCGCCGCGCTGACCATCGTGTTCCTGCTCGCCACCGCGACCCTGCTGCCGTTCTCGCTCTACAGCGTCTTGGCGGCGGGCCAGGGGACGCCGGTGACGGTCACGGTGCTGGTCGCCCTGCTGGTCTGCCTGATCCCGACCACCATCGGGGCCCTCCTCTCCGCCATCGGCATCGCGGGGATGGACCGCATGATCCAGAAGAACGTCATCGCCATGTCCGGCCGCGCGGTGGAGGCGGCGGGCGACGTGGACGTCCTGCTCCTCGACAAGACCGGCACGATCACGCTCGGCAACCGCCAGGCCACCGCCTTCTTCCCCGCCGCGGGCGTCACCGAGTCGGCGCTGGCCGACGCGGCCCAGCTCGCCTCGCTGGCCGACGAGACCCCGGAGGGGCGCAGCATCGTGATCCTCGCCAAGGAGAAGTACCAGATCCGGGAGCGCGAGATCGAGAAGCTCGGCGCCACCTTCGTCGCCTTCACGGCCCAGACGCGCATGAGCGGCGTGAACCTCAACGGCCGGCAGGTCCGCAAGGGCGCATCCGACGCCATCGAGGCGCACGTCAAGAAGCTGGGCGGCAGCTTTCCCGCCGACGTGCGCCTCAGTGTCGACACGATCGCCAAGGCGGGCGCGACCCCCCTCGTGGTCTGCGACGGGGTGAAGGTGCTGGGCGCCATCCAGCTCAAGGACATCGTCAAGGGCGGCATCCGCGAGCGCTTCGCCCAGCTCCGCCGCATGGGCATCAAGACCATCATGATCACCGGTGACAACCCGCTCACCGCGGCCGCCATCAGCGCGGAGGCCGGGGTCGACGATTTCCTCGCCCAGGCCACGCCCGAGGCCAAGCTCAAGCTCATCCGCGACCTGCAGGCGCAGGGCCGGCTGGTGGCCATGACGGGCGACGGCACCAACGACGCCCCCGCCCTCGCCCAGGCGGATGTGGCAGTGGCGATGAACACCGGCACCCAGGCCGCCAAGGAAGCCGGCAACATGATCGACCTCGACTCCAACCCCACCAAGCTGCTCGAGGTGGTCGAGACCGGTAAGCAGATGCTCATGACCCGCGGGGCCCTCACCACCTTCAGCATCGCCAACGACGTGGCCAAGTACTTCGCGATCATCCCGGCCGCGTTCGCGAGCACCTATCCGGCGCTCGCCGCGCTCAACGTCATGGGCCTCGCCACGCCTCAGAGCGCCATCCTGTCCGCGGTCATCTTCAACGCGCTGATCATCGTCGCCCTGATCCCGCTGGCCCTGAAAGGTGTGCGCTACCGCTCGATCGGGGCGGCGGCGGTGCTGCGGCGCCACCTGTGGATCTACGGCGTGGGCGGCATCATCATCCCGTTTCCGGGCTTCAAGATCATCGACATGATCCTGGTGGCCCTGAAGCTCGTGTAAGGGGAGACTTGCCATGGGTGCGCACCTGCGACCGGCCCTGATGTCCCTGCTGCTCTTCACCGTGGTCACCGGCATCGTCTATCCGCTCGTGGTCACCGGGATCGCCCAGGCGGTCTTTCCCTCCCAGGCCAACGGGAGCCTGATCGTCAAGGACGGGAAGGTGCTGGGCTCGACCCTCATCGGGCAGACCTTCGACCAGCCGAAGTACTTCTGGGGCCGGCCGTCCGCCACGAGCCCGTTCGGCTACAACGCGGCCGCTTCGGCCGGCTCGAACCTGAGCCCGACGAACCCGTCGCTGATCGCCGCGCTGCAGGGGCGCGTGGACGCCCTCCACGCGGCCGACCCGGGGAACACCGCTCCGGTGCCCGTCGATCTCGTGACCGCGTCGGGTAGCGGACTCGATCCCCACATCAGCCCGGCCGCGGCCCTCTACCAGGTGCCTCGGATAGCCCGAGAGCGCAAGCTCTCTCCGGACACTGTGCGTGCCCTCGTCGATCAGCACACTGAGGGACGCTTCCTCGGCCTGCTCGGCGAGCCCCGCGTCAACGTCCTCACGCTGAATCTGGCCCTCGACGGTCGGTGAGGGCACCGGCAAGAGCCGGGCAGGGCGCGACGGAGGAAGAGCGATGAGTCGAACCGACGACATCCGGGTCTGGATCGTCACGGGCGCGCTGGGCTCGATGGCCCTGGCGATCGCGTTGATCCCGCTGCGCACGCTGGTGGCGGCGTCGAACCTCGCCTTCGTGTTCATGGCCTTCACGATCATCGTGGCCGAGCTCGGGGGCCGCGGTCCGGCGCTGGTGACCGCGCTCGTGTCGGCCATGAGCCTCAACTTCTTTCTCACGGAGCCTTACCTCACGCTGTCCATCGCGAAGCGTGAAGACGTGATCGCGTTCTTCGCCCTGGCCGCCTGCGGGCTCATCGCGGCCGCCTTCGGCCGGCGCCGGGAGCGGCTGTCGGAGGCGGTGGGGCGGGCCGACCGGGAGCTCGCCATCCTGAACCGGCTGGTGGAGCGCGCACGGAGCGGGCGCCCCCTCGACGGACAGCTCCAGGACCTCCGGGCCGAGTTTGACCTGGGCGGTCTCGTCCTGCGGGAGGCATCGGGGCGCGTGCTGGCGGCGGCGCCGCCGGACGCCGGGTCCCGCTCGACGCCGCGGCTGGCGCTCAGCTCCGACACGCTCTTCGCGGTCGACGATGTCGGCCCGCGGATCGGGGCCAAGGGTTTGCGGCTGCCCGAGGGCGGCGGCCGGCTGACGCTGCAGACCGCGCGGGGCGCCATGTCGCTCGACCTGTGGGAGGGCAACGACCAGGGGTTCGGACAGGACGAGAGCCGGACGCTCGCGATCGCCGTCTCGCTCCTCGGTCTCGGGATGCGGTAAGCGCCTGGATTTCGTGGTAGCGTGGCTTTATTGCCATGAAGCCTACGTCGCTACGCGTCTTTGTAACGGCGCTCGGCGTGCTGGTGGCCTGGCCGTCGCTCGCGCTCGCGGTCGGAGAGCCCGAGCGGCTGTGGACCGTCGGCGACCGGGCCTTCCAGGACGGCCTCTACGGGGTGTCGCGCCGCATGCTCGAGCGCCTGGTCGAGCGCTACCCGACCGACGGGCGCATCCCCGACGCCACCCTCCTGCTCGGCAAGGTGCGCCTCTCCCAGGGGCAGCACGACGCGGCCCTGCAGGCGTTCCGCCAGGCTCAGACCTTCTCGCCCCCGGCCGGCCGGCCCGACGAGGCCCGCTTCTGGGAGGGCGAGACGCTGTTCCGCATGAAGCGCTTCCCGGAGGCGCGGGCCATCTACGACCGGATCCTCGCCGAGAGCCCGAACTCGCCCAGCGCCCCCGACGCGGTCTACGGGCTGGCCTGGGTGAACCTCGAGCTGAAGCGGCGCGACCAGGCGGTCACCGAGTTCCGGCGCATCCTCTCGAACTACCCGGAGCACGCCAATGTCCCGTCCGCGACCTTCTACCTGGCCCGCACCCTGCTCGAGCTCAAGCGGGCCGATGAGGCGGTGGGGCTCCTGCGCAGCTTCGTGGCCAAGTATACCGATCACCGGCTGCTGCCCGACGCGCGCTACACCCTGGGCCAGGCCCTGATCGCGGGCGGGCAGAGCGACGACGGCGTGGCCGAGCTGCGCGCCTTCGCCAAGGCCTATCCCAACCACGACCTGGCTGCCGGCGCGCGCCGGAACGTCGTGGACACACTCGTGCGCCAGGGCAAGAAGAACGAGCTGGCCGAGGAGTACAAGACCCTGGTGTCGCAGTCGCCCGCCACCGCGGAGAGCCTCTACGACGCGGGCCTCGTGGCCGGCAAGCTCGGGCGGCCGCGCGACGCCGACACCGCGTGGGCGCGGCTGCGCAAGGACTTCCCGGATCACCCGCTGACCGGCCGGGTCTCGCTCGAGATGGCCCAGTCCGCCTTCGCCAAGAACAGCTTCAAGGACGCCTCCACGCTGGCGCGCGCGGCGTCCCGGAGCCCGGAGGAGGCGGTGCGCGGCGAGGCCTTCGTGCTGCTGGGCGAGAGCGAGCTCAAGCAGCGCCGACCCGCCGCCGCGATCACCGCCTTCAAGTCCGCGGCGGAGGCGCCGGCGATCGACTCCGCCATGCGCTTCCGCGCGCTGGCCGGGACCGGCCTGGCGCACGAGGAGCAGCGGCAGTATGGGCCGGCCGCGAAGTTCTACGAGGAGGTGGCGGCCAAGAGCCCGGACAAGACGCTCGCGTCCTGGGCGAAGGAGCGGCTCGCCGCCGTCAACGCGGCGGCCCGGTCCGAGTCCGCGCCGGCGGAGAAGGCCACGCCCAAGAAGGCCACGCCCGAGAAGGCCACGCCCAAGAAGTCGCCGGGAGGCACGAAGTGATCAGGCGGCGGGCCATCCTGGTGGCCACGCTGCTCGCCCTGCTGGGCGGCGCCACCGCGCGCGCCGAGATCACTCTCATGCTGCCGCCGCCTGACGTGGGCGCGCTGGTGCCGCTGGCCGTCCCCGCGCTCGACAAGCCGCCGGTGTCGCTGCCCGCGGTGCCGCTGCCGCCCGCGCCGCAGGGCATGCCCGAGCTGCCGCCCGCCCCGCTGGTGGGGCACCTGGGCGAGCGCCCGGTGGCCCCCCTGGCCCCGCCGCGCTTCCTGGCCTGCAACCCGGTGGGTAATCTGCTCGGCGTGGCCTCCGAGCTGATCGAGTGCGGGCGCGCCCGCTATCAACGCAACGAGCTGGAAGAAGGCCGCGAGGTGCTCGATAAGGCGGTGCAGTTCGCCACCGAGCGCGCGCAGATCCGCGAGGCGCGCTACTGGCTCGGCGAGACGCTGCTACGGCTCAACAAGCCCGCCGAGGTCGAGCGCCTGATGCTGCAGGTGCAGCAGGACGATCCGCGCGGCGAGCTCGGCCTCTACGCCGCCCACCAGCTCGGCTGGGTCTCCCTCGAGCTCAACAAGCCCGATCGCGCGCTCACCTATTTCGACACCCTGCTCAAGGTCGGCGCGCCGCCGGCCATCATTTCCTATGCCCGCCACGGCCGCGGGCTCGCGCTCTACGGGCTCAAGCGCTACCCGGAGGCGCGCGACACCTGGGTCGGGCTGCTCAACCAGAGCGCGCCGCGCGCGGTCGCGTGGGAAGGCACGTTCTGGCTCGGCGACACGCTCGGCCGCCTCGGCGATCACGCGGGGGCGGTCCAGCGCCTGCAGACCTTCGTGTCCGGCGGGCCGCAGGTGCTGATCGACAGCGGGCTCCTGCGCCTGGGGTGGTGGAACCGCGCCGCCGGCCAGCCGCTCGAGGCGGCGAAGGCCTATCGCGGGCTGCTCTCGGCCTATCCGCAATCGCGCGAGGGGGCGTGGGCCCGGGCCGGGCTCGTGCAGGCGCTGCTGGACCTCGACGACTACCCCGCCGCGCGCGAGGAGGCCAAGAAGCTGGAGGCGATGAACCGGACCGGTGCCCTGGTGGTGCCGGTGCGCCTGCTGATCAGCCGCTGGGCGACCGAGAAGGGGCGCTTCGACGAAGCCCGCGAGATCAACGACGAGCTGCTCGCGCGCACGCTCGATCCCGCCACGCGCTCCTACGTGCTGGCGCTGAGTGCGGAGGCCAGCCGGGCGGGCGGCCAGGTCGGGGAGGCGCGGGATCGCTTCGAGCTCGTCCGGGCGGCGCCCGGCTCGCCCGCGCTGGGCGCCTACGCCGCGCTGCGGCTCGCGCAGATCGATTTCGACACGCGCGAGTTCGCCAAGGCGCGCGACGGCGCGCGGAAGCTCGGGACCGACGCGGCGGCGCCCACCGAGATGCGCGCGGCCGCGCTCGTGCTGGGCGGCGAGGCCGCCTACTGGGCGCGGGATTATCCGCAGGCTGCCGCGGCTTATAGCGGGTTCCTGTCGGCGTATCCGAGCTCTCCGCAGGCGCCGATGGCGAGCCTCGCGCTGGGCTGGGCCGAGCTGCGGGGCGGCAAGCCCGAGGCGGCGCGCCAGCGCTGGACGCGCTACGCCCAGCAGGCGCAGACCGATCCGCGCGCGCCCGAGGCGCTGGTGCTCGCGGCGGAGCTGGCGGGCCGCGCCGGCGACTTCGCGGGCGCCCAGACCCTGCTCGACCAGGTGGTGGACCGCTATCCGAACAGCCCTTACGCGGAGGTGGCGATGCTGAACCGCGCCATCCTCGCGGTGCGTGGCGGCCGCGCCGCCGACGCGCTGCCCGAGCTGGGCCGCCTCGTGCAGCGCGGGGCGGTTTCCCCCTACGTGGCGCGCGCGCGCGTCACGCGCGGCGCGGCGCTCCTGGCCACCGGCAAGCCCGCCGACGCGGAGCGCGACTTCCAGGCCGCGCTGGGCCTGGGCGAGGCCGGGGTGGCGCACCTCGGGATGGGCGCCGCGGACTTCGCCCGCCAGCAGTGGGACGCGGCGGTGCGCGACTTCGTGGAAGCACGCGACGCGGGCGCCGGGCCGGTGTCGGCCGCCGCGAGCTACGGCCTCGCCGCGGTGCTGTTCAACCAGCGCCAGACCGAGGAGTTCAAGCAGGCCGCGACCCCGCTCGTCGCGGGCGCCGTGGATCCGATCACCACGCCGCGCCTGCTGCACGGGCTGGCCGCGGTGGCCGTGGAGGAGAAGCGCTGGCCCGAGGCGAAGACCCTCACCCTGAGGCTCGCCGACCAGTTCCCGCGCTACGAGGGTACGCAGGCCGCGCTCACGACGCTCGCGACGGCGGCGAGCCAGGGGGAGCAGTGGACACTGTCGCGCGACATGTACGCCAAGCTCGGCGAGCGCTTCCCGGGCAGCGCCACCACCGGAGCCAACCGGCTCGCCTACGCGGAGGCCCTGCTGCGCACGGGCGCCGCCGCGGAGGCGCGCCGCGCGCTGGAGCCCGCCGCGGGTGGCGCGGCCGCGCCGGCTCCGTCGCCGCGCGCCACCATGCTGATGGCGGAAGCGCAGGAAGCCACCGGCGATCGCGCCGGCGCCCTCGACACCTACGCGCGCGCGGCCGCCGCCGCGGGCAGCCCGAAGGAGAAGGCCTTCGGACTGCTGGGGCAGGGGCGGCTCCTGGCGGCCGACGGCAAGTGGGACGAGGCGCGCGGCCGGCTCGAGCAGGCCCTCGACGCCGGCGACGGCGCGGTGGCTTCGGAGGCCGCCTACCGGCTCGGCGAGGGCTACCGCGCGACGGGCAAGGCGCAGGAGGCCGCGGACATGTACATGACCGCGGCCTACCTCACCGCCGATTCGCCGTGGGCGCGCCGCGCGCTGGTCGGCGCCGGCCAGGCCTTCGCCGCGCTCAAGCAGAACGACGCGGCGGTGATCGTGTACCGGAAGCTGCTCGCGATGAGCGGCGTGGAGCCCGACCTGGCCGAGGCCGCGCGCCGGGGCCTCCGCGCCCTCGGCGCCAGCTAAGGGCCCCTCACCCTGCCCTCTCCCCAGAGGGGAGAGGGTTCTTCTGGGTCCCGTCCTCCTCAAGGGAGAGGGTTCTCTCGGTCCCCTCTCCCCTCTGGGGAGAGGGCTAGGGTGAGGGGAGCGCCTCCAGCACCTCGTCCAGATCCGGGTTGTCGCCCGCGTAGCGGTCGCGCCACTCGTAGCGCACGCGGTCCCCCGGTCCCAGCACGAACGTGCCACCCTGCTGGACCACGTCGCCCTGCCGTGCCCCCTGGCGGAAGCCCTGCGCCATCGCCCGCATGCCCTTCAGCACCGCGAGCGGATGATAGGTGCTGGCCCAGCCGTGCACGAGGCCCGCGGTCTTGAACGCCCGCAGCGCGGGATCCACGAACAGCGCGCCCTTGTAGCCCGTCGCCTCGCGGAAGCCCGCGATGTGCTCGGGCTTGGCGGGGCCCACCACCACGAGCGTCGCCCCGCGCCGCTCGATCTCGGGCATCCGTCTCGACAGTCCAGCGACCTGCTGGCGGCAGAACATTCAGCCGAAGTGACGGACGAAGGCGAGCACGACGGGGCGCTTGGCCCAGAAGCTGCCCAGCGGCACCGCGGTGCCGGTCTCGTCGAGTACGGTCATCTGGGCCAGCGCGGCGGCGAGCAGATCGTCCATCCCGACATTGTAACCGGCCCCTATTCTCACTAAAATGGGCGCCGATGCGAGGCTACGGCGGCCGGATCCTGTTCGTGGACGTCACCGACGGCCGGAGCCGCGTCGAGCCCGTCTCCCCGGAGCTGGCGCGGAGCCTGCTGGGCGGCAACGGCTTCGCGGCCCGGCTCCTCCTCGACCACGTGCCGGCGGGCGTGGACGCCTACGATCCCGCCAACGCGGTGATCTTCGCGGTGGGCCCGGTCACCGACACCACCGTGCCGGGCAATAGCCGCGCCTGCGTGGCCGGCAAGTCGCCGCTCACCGGGCTCTTCTTCGATTCGACCTTCGGCGGCCGCTGGCCCGCCACCATGAAGCGCACCGGCTTCGACGCCATCGTGATCACCGGCCGCGCCGCCCTCCCGGTATACGTCAAGGTCACCGAGGCGGGCGCCGAGCTCAAGCCGGCGCGCGGGCTCTGGGGCAAGACCACGCGCGACACGGTGCACGCCATCCAGGCGGTCGAGGGCGGTGACGTGGACGCGATGGCCATCGGCCCCGGCGGCGAGAACCTCGTGCGCTTCGCGGCGATGGGCACCTACTGGAAGAACCGCGAGGCCTTCGCGGGCCGTGGCGGCCTCGCCGCGGTGCTGGGCAGCAAGCGGGTCAAGGCGGTGGTCGTGGCGGGCTCGCGCAAGACGGAGCTGGCCGACGCGGCCGCGCTGAAGGCCCTGCTCGAGCAGCAGCGCGAGCCGCTCAAGACCGGCACCAAGGCGCTCGCCACCTACGGGACGCCCTTCCTGGTGAAGCCGATCAATACCCTGGGCGCGCTCGGATCGTACAACCTGCGCCAGGAAGTCTTCGCGGACGCGACCGCGATCTCCGGCGAGGAGATGCACGCGCATTTCCACGACAAGGATACGACCTGCCTCAAGTGTCCGGTGGCCTGCGGCAAGCAATATGAAGTTCGCGAGGGCGAGCTGGCCGGCCTCAAGGCGAAGATGCCGGAGTACGAGACGATCTTCGCCTTCGGCTCCATGCTCGGCAACGCGCACGCGGCCTCGCTGGCGCGGGCCAACGACCTCTGCGATCTACTCGGGCTCGACACCATCAGCATGGGTGTCACCTTGGCCTTCGTGTGCGAGGCGGTGGAGCGCGGCTGGCTCACCGAGAAGGATCTCGGCCTGCCCTTCGGCTGGGGCGACTGGCGCGGCATGCTGCGCCTCATCGAGATGACGGCGGCCCGCGAGGGCTTCGGCGACCGGCTGGCCGAGGGCGGCTGGCGCCTCGCCGAGTCGGTGCACGCGGAAGGCACCCGCCTGGTCTACGCGGTCAAGCGGCTCGAGCTGCCCGCCCACTCGGCGCGCGCGCTCAAGGGCATGTCCATCGGCTACGCCACCGCCACGCGCGGGGGCAGCCATCACGACACGCGCCCCACGCCCCAGTACGCGCAGAACTACGATCGCCGCAGCCCCGAGGGCAAGCCGGAGTTCGCGGTGCGGAGCCAGCACTTCACCGCGGTGGACGATTCCCTCGTGCTCTGCCGCTTCACCTCCGAGCGCGGCTTCGGCCTCTACATCGAGGAGCCTTACTCTCGGATGATCAACGCGATCACCGGCTGGGACATGACGGTGGAGGAGCTTGAGCGGGTAGGAGAGCGGATCATAAACCTGGAGCGACTGTTCAACGTTCGGGAAAACGTGCGCCGGAAGGACGACGTGCTGCCGTGGCGCGTGATGCACGAGCCCATTCCCGAGGGCCCCTCCGCGGGCGCCTACTGCCCGCCCGAGGAGCTGGGCCTGATGCTCGACCGCTACTATGCCCTGCGCGGCTGGGATGGCGACGGGGTGCCGACCCCGGCGCGCCTCGGCGCGCTCGGCCTGTAGCTTTCCCCGCGAGGTCATCCCATGCCCGTCACGCGATTCGAGATCACGCTGCGGCGCCCGCTCGCCGGTGAGCCCGCCTATGAAGAGCTGAAGGGGCGGCTCCACTTTGCCATCGATCCGCTCCACGCGGCGAATCGCCGCATCACCGACGTCGAGCTGGCCCCGCGCGATGCGCAGGGCCGTGTCACGTGGGATTCGGACGTGTCCATCCTGCTGCCGGTGGATCGCGCGCGGTGCAGCGGGCGGGTGCTCCTCGACGTGGTCAACCGCGGCAACACGGTGGCGGTGCCCAACTTCAACCGCGCCACGCGGCCCGTCTTCGGGCCCGGGTCGGATCCGAACCTGAGCCCGAACCTGAGCCCGAACCCACCGATAGACGTGGGCGACGGCTTCCTGATGAAGCGGGGCTGGGTGGTGATCTCCTGCGGCTGGCAGGGTGACCTGCCGCGCGTGCCGGGGCTCATCGGCATGCGCACGCCGGAGGCGCGCGATGCCCAGGGCCGGCCCCTGCGCGGCCGCATCTACACCCAGGTGCAGTCCACGGGCCCGGTGGCCGACTTCCTGCTCTCCGACCGCGGCCACGTGCCCTATCCCGCCGCCGATCTCGAGGAGAAGGACGCGCTCCTCACCGTGCGGGATCAGCTGGACGG
>DASQAL010000066.1:0-16608 GCA_035635775.1 Candidatus Acidiferrum sp. | reverse complement strand
CTAGCCCGGACTATTCATGAACGGACTCGACCGAGACCGGACGGGTGGCGCCGCGGGCGCCTCCCGGGCGAGCGAGCGTAGTGGGCCCCCCGAGTCCGGTGCGCCGCTCGAAGAGCGGCGAATCCGGCGAGTGGGTGACGGACCCGGTCGCCCGGGAGGCGCCCGCGGCGCCAGGACCCGGCCGCCTCGAGCGTTGCCCGTTCATGAATAGTCCAGGTTAGGAGGCCGAGCGATGGCGCCCGAGACCCAGCCGCTGTTTCCCAAGATCACCCGAGAGGGCCTCGACGACCTGCGCCGGCGCATCGGCGTGCCCATCACCGACACGCTCGAGCCGTGGTGCCACGAGGCCACCCGCGACAATATCCGCCACTACGCCCACGGCATCGGCGACGACAACCCGCTCTGGTGCGATCCGGCCTACGCGGGGCGCACGCGCCACCGCGGGATCATCGCCCCGCCGAGCTTCCTCTTCGCGACGAGCCGCATCATCTCGGGCTACGTGGGCGGGCTCTCGGGCGTGCACGCCATGTGGGCGGGCGCCGACTGGACGTGGCACCAGGCGGCGCGGCGCAACGACGAGATCGCGACCGAGGCCTGGCTCAAGGACCTGATCGAGCACGAGACGCGCTTCGCGGGCCGCGCGGTGCAGCAGATCTACCACGTGAAGTTCCGCAACCAGAAGGGCGAGCTGCTGGCCGAGGCGGATAGCTGGTGCTTTCGCACCGAGCGCGATCACGCGCGCGAACAAGGCTCCAAGTACACCGACGTGAAGAGCAAGGCACCCCGGCGCTACTCCGACGAGGAGCTGGCCCGTGTCTATCGCCTCTATGCCGCCGAGAACGTGCGCGGCGCCACCGCGCGCTACTGGCAGGACGTGACGGTGGGCGAGGCGCTGCCCCGGATGGCCAAGGGCCCGATGACGGTGACCGGCTTCATCGCCTACGCGCAGGGCTGGGGCGGCCTCTACATCCGCGCCAACAAGCTCAACTGGAAACAGATTGCCCGCCACTCGGGCCTCGGCATCAAGAACCGCTTCGGCATCCCCGACTGCCCGGAGCGCGTGCACTGGGAGCACGAGTTCGCCACCGCGGTGGGCGCGCCCGGCGCCTACGACTACGGCCCGGAGCGCTGCTCCTGGCTCACCCACCACCTGACCAACTGGATGGGCGACGACGGCTTCCTCCGCCGCGCGCACTGCAAGATCCGCCGCCACAATCCGGAAGGCGACTACCTGATCATCGAGGGGCGGGTCACCGGCAAGCGCGTCGAGGACGGCCGCCACCTGGTGGAGATCGAGCAGGAAGCCCACAACCAGGACGGGGAGCTCTCGGTGGTGGGCGGCGGCGTGGTCGAGCTGCCTACGCGCGCATGACGGATGTCCGCTCCGGCCTCGAGGTCCTCAGGAGCCGCCTGTCCTCGCTGCTGGCGGGCCGCCGGGTCGGCCTGCTCAGCCATCCCGCCTCGGTCACCCGCGATCTCACCCACGCCGCCGACGTGATCCGGCGGCTGCGCCGCGTGCGCCTCACCGCGCTGTTCGCGCCCGAGCACGGCCTGGCCGGCGTCGCGCAGGACCACGCGCACATCGGCACCGAATTCGACCGCTCGCGCCGGCTCCGCGTGCACAGCCTCTACGGCAAGCGCCTCGAGCCGACCCCCCCGATGCTGCGTGATATAGACATGTTAGTCGTCGACCTGCAGGACGTGGGCTCGCGCTACTACACCTTCGCGTGGACCACCGTGCTCGCCATGCGGGTGTGCGCGCGCGCGGGCAAGCCGGTGATCGTGCTGGACCGGCCGAACCCGCTGGGCGGTGAGCGCCTCGAGGGCAACTGGGCGGATCCGGGGTTCGCCTCGTTCGTGGGCCTCTACCCGCTGCCCATCCGCCACGGCATGACCATCGCGGAGCTGGCCGCCTACCACAACGAGACGCAGGCGCTCGGCTGCGACCTCACGGTGGTGCCGATGGCGGGCTGGCGCCGCGCGATGCTCTGGGAGGACACCGAGCTGCCGTGGGTGGCCCCCTCGCCGAACATGCCGACTCCCGACACCGCGCGCGTCTACCCGGGCGGCTGCCTGCTCGAGGGCACCAATCTCTCCGAGGGGCGCGGCACCACGCGGCCCTTCGAGTGGGTCGGCGCGCCGTATCTGGACGGCGCGAAGCTGGCCGCCGCGCTCGAGCGCCGCGGGCTGCCCGGGGTGCGCTTCCGCGCCGCCGCCTTCGAGCCCGCGTTCCACAAGTGGGCGCGGCGCACCTGCGAAGGCGTGCAGGTGCACGTGACCGACTGGGACCGCTTCAAGTCCTACGTGACCTACCTGGCCCTGATCATCGAGGCGCGGCGGCAGGCCCCGCGCGGGTTCCGCTGGAAGCGGCCGCCCTACGAATTCCAGTGGAAGAAGCTGCCGATCGATCTCATCTGCGGCACCGACCGGATCCGCCGCGCCATCGAGGCCGGCACGCCGCTGCCGCGGATGGAAGCCTCCTGGCGGGGTGACCTGGCCGCCTTCGCGCGGGCGCGCCGGCCCTACCTTCTATATAGATGATTGGCATGAGATAGATGACCGGGATGAGCCTCGAAGCGATGGTGGGCCGGCAGCTCATCGTCGGGCTGCCCGGCCCCGACGCCACCGACGACGATCTGCGCCTCCTGGGCGACATCCACGCGGGCGGGCTCATGCTCTACCGCCGCAACTTCGAGACCCCGGAGCGCTTTCTGCGCTTCATCGCGCGGCTCGAGGACGGGCTCGGGCGCCGTCTCCTGATCACCACCGATCACGAGGGCGGCCGCATCATCATGCTCAACCGGGGCGTCACCATCTTCCCGGACAACCTCACCGCGGGCACCGCGGGCGGCGAGGCGATGGTGGCGCGCCAGGGGCTGATCGAGGGGCGCGAGCTGCGGCGGCTCGGCGTGGACGTCAACTTCGGCCCGTGCCTCGACGTGCTCACCGAGCGCTACAGCCCGAACATCGGCATCCGCTCCTACGGCAAGGACCCGGCGCGAGTCTCCCGCCTGGGCGCCGCGCGCATCCGCGGCATGCAGACGGGCGGCATCTCGGCGTGCGCCAAGCACTTCCCCGGCAAGGGGCACGCGCCGGTGGACGCGCACCTGGGCCTACCCGTGATCGACTCGGACTGGGCCGACATGCACGCGCTGCACCTGCCCCCATTCATGGCCGCGATGGAGGCGGGCGTGGACTGCATCATGACCTCGCACCCGCTCTACCCGAACCTGGATCCGGCGCCCGCCATGCCGGCCACGTTCTCGAAGCTGATCGTGGAGGACTACCTGCGTGGCGAGGTCGGCTACCGCGGCGTCATCGTGTCGGACGATCTCGAGATGGGGGCGATCGGCGCCCTCTGCCCGATCGGCGAGGCCACCGTGCGCACCGCCGCGGCCGGGCACGATCTCCTCCTGGTCTGCCACACCGCGCCGGCCCAGCGGGCAGCCTACGAGGCGGTGGTGGCCGCCTACCGCGCCAAGACGCTCCTGGTGCGGGAGCTCGAGAAGAGCATGGCGCGGCTCGACGCGCTCGACGCGAGGCGGCCCGAGCGCGTCACCGGCGGCGCGCCCCGCGCGGAGGCCGACGGCGAGCCGCTGGCCCGCGCGATGGCCGCGCGCGCGGTCACGGTGGTGGCGGCGCCGGATGCCGGGTGGCGGCCCGCTCTGAACGGCAAGGTCCTGGCCATCTTTCCGCGGCTCTCAGCCCTGGCCGACCGCATCACGATCGAGCCGGCGATGCAGGACGAGCCGCGCTACCTGCGCGAGGCGATGGCCCCCCACGGCGTGCAGCCCGAGCCCCTGGTGGTGGGCGTGGAGCCGACCGCCGATGAGATCGAGCGCGCGCGGGCCGCGGCGGCCGCCGCGGACGCCACCGTGCTCTTCCTCTATGACGCGCACCTCTACAAGTCGAACCGGGCGCTGCTGGAGGCGGTGCAGGCCGGCGCCCGGAAGCTCGGCGTGGTGCTGATGCGCGATCCGTGGGACGCCGAGTATCTGGCCCCCGGCGTCACGGCGATAACCGCCTACGGGTGGCGGCGCTGCCAGCTCGACGCGGTGCTGGCGCGCTTGCTGACCTAGTCCCCTCACCCTGCCCTCTCCCCAGAGGGGAGAGGCTATGAATGGAGAGGGATCTCGAGGTCACCCTCTCCCCTCTGGGGAGAGGGCCGGGGTGAGGGGCCCTACTTGGCGAGGATCATGTAGGTGGCGCGGCCGGCGGCCACGAGCTTGCCCGCCGCGTCGGTGATGGTAGCCTCGCCGAAGGCAATGGTGCGGCCGCGCCGCAGGATGCGCCCCTCCGCGAAGACGTCGCCCGTGCTGGCCCCGATGAAGCTCACGTTCATGTCGAGCGTGGTCTGCCCGACCCCGCCCGCGGAGGCGTCGTGCATGGTCGCGAGCGCCCCGCCCACCGCCATGTCGGTCAGCGCGGCGTAGACGCCGCCGTGCAGCGGCGCGCCCGCCGCGTTGCGCAGCTCGTCGCGCACCGGCACCCGCAGGCGCACCCACCCCTCGCGCGCCGCCTCCACCTCCACGCCCAGGTACCGCCAGAAGGAATTGTCGCGCGCGCGGGTGCGCACCCGCTCCAGCAGCTCGTCGCTCATGGTCTCGCGCGGGGCATGTCGGGTTGAACCGCCTCGTCCAGGGTCAGCCGTGGGCGGCCCGTGAAGGGCTCGCGGCGCACCGGGCAGTCGTCGAGATCGCACATCCGGCAGTAGATGTGGTGGCAGGGGTCGGTGTGCAGCGTCATCTCGCCCTCCGCGCCCAGCTCTTTCATCACGCGCTCGCCCAGGTCCTCGGCCAGCTCGTGCGAGCGCTCCACCGACCAGAACTCCGGCACGACCAGGTGCGCGTCCACGTGATGGAACCGGCCCGCGCGGATCGCGCGCAGGTGATGGATCCGGATCACGCCCTGGCCCAGGTGGGGCTGCAGGACCTGGAGCAGACGATCGAGGAGGGCCGGGTCCTCCTCGTCGAGGAGCCCCGCGGAGGCCTGGCGGATCAGGCGCACCCCCGTCCACATGAGGTTCAGCGCCACCACCGCGGCCACCAGGGGGTCGAGCCAGGCAAGGCCGGTGATCCGGACCAGCAGCAGGCCCACCACGACGCCGGCGCTGGTGTAGAAGTCGGCCAGCACGTGCCGGCCGTCGGCCAGCAGGGTCAGCGAGTCGTACCGCCGGCCGGCGCGCACGAGATAGTAGCCGAGGGCCAGGTTGACCAGCCCCGCCCCGAGCACGATGGCCAGGCCCACGTCGAGCGCGCGCAGCTCCACCCCGTGGGTCAGGCTCACGACCACCTCGTAGACGATGACGAGCGCCGCGAAGGCGATGAGGCCGCCCTCGAAAGCCGCGCTCATGAACTCCATCTTGCCGTGGCCGTAGGGGTGGTTGCGGTCGGCGGGGCGGCCCGCGAAGATCAGCGCCCCGATCGCGAAGACGGCGGCCACCACGTTGACGATGGACTCGAGCGCGTCGGACAGGATGGCGGTGGAGCCGGTGAGGCGGTAGGCCTGGTACTTGGCGGCCAGCAGCACCACCGACACCGCCAGCGAGATGACGACCGCGCGCAGCCGCGCCCGCGCCTCCTCGCCCGCCGCGATCCCGTCCGCCATGGGCTCGATCATACCCGCGGCACGCCCCCCTTGCCGCGTCGGGTACCATGGACGTGTAAGGCAACCCTCACCCAAAGGAGCCGCGTGATGATCGTCACCCGTCCCGCCGCCGAGCGCGGCCACTTCGACCACGGCTGGCTGGACACCTCGCACACCTTCTCGTTCGCGGGCTACCACGACCCCGCGCACATGGGCTTCCGCACGCTACGGGTCATCAACGAGGACCGCGTGGAGGGCGGCCGGGGGTTCGGCGCGCACTCGCACAGCGACATGGAGATCGTGACCTACGTGCTGGAGGGCGCGCTGGAGCACGCCGACAGCATGGGCAACCGCTCGGTCATCGTCCCCGGCGA
Organism: Candidatus Acidiferrum sp.; assembly: GCA_035635775.1. Classification (GTDB taxonomy): domain Bacteria; phylum Methylomirabilota; class Methylomirabilia; order Rokubacteriales; family CSP1-6; genus CAMLFJ01. Next base: position 10,648 of record DASQAL010000066.1, on the reverse strand, counting down.
GATCCAGCGCATGAGCGCGGGCACCGGGGTGACTCACAGCGAGGCCAATCCGAAGCCGGACCAGCCGGTGCACTTCCTCCAGATCTGGATCCTGCCGGATCGCCGGGGGCTCGCCCCCGGCTACGAGCAGAAGGCGATCCCGCCGCAGGAGGAGCGCGGGGCGCTGCGCCTCATCGCCGCCCGCGACGGGCGGGACGGCGCGGTGACGATCCACCAGGACGTGGATCTCTACGTCTCCCGGCTCGAGCCGGGCGAGCGGGTGAAGCACGCGCTGGCGGGCGGGCGGCACGCGTGGCTGCAGATGTTGACCGGCCGGGTGGAGCTGAACGGCACCGCGCTCGGCGCGGGCGACGGCGCCGCGGTGAGCCGGGAGAGCGCGCTCGAGGTCGTGGCGCTCGAGCCCGCGCACTTCCTCCTGTTCGACCTCGCCTGAGCTCCCTCTCCCCTCAGGGGAGAGGGCCGGGGTGAGGGGTGGTCAGGCGCCGAGCTGCTCCCGGACGAACTGCTTGGCGTCGAACTCCTCCGCCACGCGGTTGTCGTTCTCGAGGATCGCGGCCGCGTCGGTGTCGGCGAACTCCATCACGCCCATGTCGTCGTAGGCCCGCCGCACCCGGTGGCCCCAGAGCCCGATGTCCTTCACGGTGGGGACTATCCGAGTAAAAAGACGCCGTCTGAACTGCTTCATGGTGTCCGACTGGTTCACCGCCGCGATGCACTCGGCCACCGGAAGGCCCAGGTTCTCCCAAACCTCCTTCTGATCGAAGCGGTCGCGCATGTGGTAGCAGGCCTCGACCACGAACTCCTCGCGCTCGTCGCGCTCCGCGTCGCTGAGCTGCGGGTAGTATTCGCGCAGGGCCAGGCGGCCGAAGGCCACGTGGCGCGCCTCGTCCTGCATGACGTAGGCGTTCACCGCCGCGCACAGCGGGTTGGTCGAGTTGTCGCGGATGCGCTGGAAGGCGGCGAGGGCGAGCCCCTCGATCAGGATCTGCATGCCGAGATAGGTCATGTCCCAGCGCCGGTCGGTAATCGTCGCCTCGAGCAGCTTGGCCAGCGTGGGGGTGATCGGGTAGGCGAGCTTGAACTTCTCGTGGAGCAGCCGGGAGTAGGCCTCCACGTGGCGCGCCTCGTCCATCACCTGGGTCGCCGCGTAGAACTTGGACTCGTAGCTCGGCACGGTCTGGACGATCTTGGCCGTGGCGATCAGCGCGCCCTGCTCGCCGTGCATGAACTGCGAGAGCGAGTGGGCCTGCAGGTTGCGCCGGATGTGCACCCGGTCCTTCTCGCCGAGGCTGTTCCAGAGATCGGTGCCGTGGATCGCGATGGTCCGGTCCGACATGCCCATCGGGTTGTCCGGATCGACTTCCTGCGACCAATCAAGTCGGTCCGCCGCGTCCCACTGCTGCTTCTTGCCCTTGGCGTAGAGCCGCAGCAGGTCGTCGCTGCCGTCCTCGTATTCCCAGGTGAACGCGGTGGTGGTCTGGCCGTCGACCTTCCACTGGGTCTGCTCGACGGGCAACCGGTAGAGGAACGTGCTGGACATGGCATCCTCCGCTTCGAGGAGTGAGTGGTCGTTCAGTGGCGGAAGAATAACACTGAACGGCCGTTCAGGAAACCCCGGCCGGGCCCCGCATGTCCAGAGGCATCTCCTCCGCGACCTGGGCCGCGCGCTCGTGGCGGGCCACCTCGGCGCGCACCGGGTCGGGGGTGCGGAAGCAGACGCCGACGGCGACCACCACCACCGCGCCGATCATGGCCCACCAGGTGAAGGCCACCTCCGGGATCCAGGCCGGCTGCCGGAAGGTCGCGGCCAGCCCCAGCCAGGGCGCCACCCCGTTCAGGATCGTGATGTGGAGCTTGCCGGCCACCACCGTCGCCAGCAGCCCCGCGGTGATCGCCAGCATGTTGCCCCGATCGGAGCCGCGGCCGGTCGTCAGCATCCCGATCAGGAATACGCCGAGCATCGGGCCCAGGATGAAGCCGGCGATGCCGAGCACCACCGGGATGATCCGCACGTCCGGGGTCGTGACCTTGGCGTAGGCGAAGGCCCCGGCGATCGCGACCATGAAGGCCGCGAAGAGGACGGTGAATCCGCGCGCCACCCGCACGTAGTGGGTCTGGGACCGGCCGCGCACCCAGTGGAGGTACCAGTCGTTGGTGGCGCTGGTGGCGAGCGCGTTGAGCGCGGCCGAGAAGGACCCCATCGCGGTGGCGAAGACCCCCGCGACCACGAAGCCGCGCACGCCGACCGGCATGACGTTCAGGATGTAGGAGGCGAAGACGTCGGCGGTGGCCCCCGGCCGGAACGTCGGATCCTGCTGATAGAACACGAAGAGCAGGATGCCGATGAAGACGAAGGCGCCCGCGATCGGCACGTCCATGAAGGCGGCGGTGATCAGGCTTCGGCGCGCCTTCTGGTGGCTCTCCGCGGTCAGCATCCGCTGGACCATGTCCTGGTCGGTGCCGAACGCGGCCATGTTGCCGAGGGTGGCGCCGATCACCGCGGAGAAGAGCGTGTAGTCACTGGCGAGGACCAGCTTGACGTAGTCCCACACCCCCATCGCCGAGAGGCCGTGTGCGGTCTGCCACGCCGCGACCCGGGCCGCCTCGAAGCCGTGCAGGAAGTAGCCCTCGTGGCTCGTGAGCTGCGGCACCGCCCGGACGACCTCGGAGAGCCCGCCCACGTGGACGAGCAGGGTGGCGATCGCCACCAGCGCGCCGCCGAACATCAAGCAGGCCTGGATCACGTCGGTCCAGATCACCGCCTTGATCCCGCCCACCGCGGTGTAGAGACAGGTCACGACGGTGAGGATGACGATCGCGACCAGGTAGGGGCCGACGGTGGTCACCGGCTCCTGCGCGGCCTCGGCGCGGGCGCCCGAGACGAACAGGCGGTACGCCAGCACCATCACGAGCGAGGGGATGAAGAGCCGCGTGCCGGAGGCGAGCGTGCGCATGAAGAGGAAGAGACCGGAGACATAGGCCTTGCTCCACGGTCCGAAGCGCACTCCGAGGTAGTCGTAGACGGTGTAGACCTTGAAGGTGTAGTACGGCCGCAGGAAGACGTGGCCGACCACGACACGCCCCAGGATCAGCCCGAGCATGATCTGCACGTAGGCGAAGCTCCGGGTGGTATACCCCTCGGCGGGCACCCCCAGGAAGGTCGCCGCGCTCGTCTCCGCCGCGATGATCGATGCCATCACCGCCCACCAGGGCACGCGGCGGCCCGCGAGGGCGAAGTCCTCCAGGCTCCGGTCCCGCCGGCCCAGGTACAGGCCGATGGCGGTGATGCCGGTGAAGTAGACGACCACGATGGCGCCGTCGATCAGCAGCTCCGCCGCGGGAGAGAGCACGATCCATTATCGCGGAGGCGGCGGCCGGGGGCGGCAATCTGCGGCGCGCGCGCCTTGCTGCCGGTCGCGCCGCTGGTCTATGATCGGCCCGGGACCAATTGATAAGCCGGCACTCGGCGCGACGGAGGATGGTGGTGCTGGGGATGGGGCTCCGGACGCTCGCCAGCTCCGTCGCCGCCATCACGGCGGCCACCGCCCAGACTCTGGTTCCGATGGAGCTCCCGCCTCCCGGCACCCGCTGGATCAGCCGGAGCATCGACCAGACCGGCATCGGCGGCAACCAGCTCACCACCTACACCGTGTTCGAGCCCGGATCGTTCCGGTGGCCCCTCGAGGTCGGCAAGAGCTGGACCTCGGTCTACCAGCACCGCGACAACCTGCGCAACCTGCGCTTCAACCACATCAGCGCCACGCGGCGCGTGGCCGCCGAGGAAGAGCTGACCCTCCCGGCGGGCCGCTACAAGACGCTCCGGCTCGAGGGTGAGAACAACGGCAACAAATTCACCCACTGGTACGCGCCCTCGCAACGGCTCGTGGTCAAGGAGATCAACGAGCGCAAGCCCAACCACCCGGCCGGTCCCGGGCGCACGGTCACCGAGGTGGTGCGCTACGAAGGACCGGGAGGCGATCCCTGGTACGGGTTCGGGCTCGAGACCAGCGCGGCGGCGGTGCGCCGGGGCGAGCGACGGCGCGCGCTGGCGTTCTACGAAAGCGCGGGGAAGGAGTTCCCCCACCCGTTCGCCTGGGCCGCCTTCGGCCTCACCGGAGTCGGCCGCTGACCCTGGCCCTCCGGGGCACGGGACGCCGCGCGCGGGTGCTGCGCGCGATGCTGATCGGCCTGCTGGTCTCTGTCGCGGTGACCGCATTCTCCCGCACCGGCGTGCTCGCGGGCTGGGAGACGCGGGCGGTGGACACCTTCCTCTTCCTGCGCGACCGGGTGGCCGCGCCCGAGATCACCCTGGTCGTCATCGACGACGACGCCTTCCAGGCCCTCGGGCAGCGCCAGCCGCTCTCGCGGCGCTACGTCGCCGACCTCGCCGACTTCCTGCTCACGAGCGGCGCGCGCGTGGTGGCGTTCGATCTCGTCCTCACCGCGCCCACCGCGCCCGCGGAGGACCAGGCGCTCCTCGCCACCGTCAGCCGCTGGAGCGCGGCGCGGCCCGGCTCGTTGCTCTTCGCCACCTTCGCGATGCCCGCCGACCCGGACGGCGCGGGCGGCTATACCCTGCTGCCCCCCTTCGCGCCGGAACTGGCCGGACTGCTGGGCTTCGCCAACGCGCCCATCGGCGCCGACGGCATGGTGCGGCGCTTCACGCCGGTCCTGCCCAGGGCGGGCGGGGGATGGCTGCCCGCGCTGTCGCTCACCACCCTCGCCGCGTCGGCCGGCCTCCCACCCGCGGAGCTGGCGAAGCGGCTCGCGGGCGACGGCGCCGCGATCCCCCTGCCCCTGCGCGAGCCGTCCGGCGCGCTCGCCGGGCCGACGGAGACACCCGTGAGCCAGCTCGCGGCCCGGTCGTGGCGCATCGACTTCACGGGGCCGGTGGGCGCCTTCACCACGTTCCCGAGCGAGCCGCTGGTGCAGCTTGCGCGCGCCGGTACCATCCCCGATCAGGACAATCCCTTCCGCGACCGCATCGTCCTGGTGGGCGCGACCTTCGCGGAGAGCCGCGACCACTTTCCGACCCCGACCGGGCTCATGGCCGGCGTGGAGATCCACGCCCACATGGTCAATACCCTGCTCTCGCGCCGGGCCTTGCTCCCGCCGCCGTGGTACCTGAACGTGGCGCTGCTCACCCTGGTCTGCGTATCTATCTCGGTGCTCTCGCTCTGGCTGCGCCCACTCTGGCTCGCGCTGGTCGGTCTGGCCCTGGTGGCCGGGCTCGTCGCCGCCTCCTACGAGGCCTACACGCGTGGCGGCTACTGGCTCGACTTCCTGGCCCCGCTCATCGGCATGCTGGTCTATCTGCAGGGCGCCCACGTCCTGCGCCGCCGCCGCCTGCGCTCCGCCTTCGGCCAGTACGTGAGCCCCGAGATCATGGACCGGGTGCTCCAGACCGGCACCCCGCTGGGCGGCGAGGTGCGCCGCGTGACCGTGCTGATGTCGGACCTGCGCGGCTTCACCACCATGGCCGAGCGCCTCGCGCCCGAGATCGTCTCCGAGATGATGAACGAGTACTTCACCGCGATGGTGGACGTGATCCTCGCCCACCGCGGCCTCGTGCAGGACTTCATCGGCGACGCGATCATGGCGGTCTACGGCGCCCCGCTCGACGATCCGGAGCACTGCTGGCACGCGGCCCACACCGCGGTGGCCATGCACGCGGCGCTGGAGGGGTTGAACCGGCGCTGGGAGGCGCAGGACCGCGGGCCGCTCGCCATGGGCATCGCGGTCCATACCGGGGAAGCCTTCGCGGGTACGCTGGGGGCCCCGCGGAAGAAGAAGTACGCGGTGCTCGGCGACACCGTCAACACCACCTCCCGCATGGAGGGGTTGAATCGCGACCTCGGCACCGGCATCCTGATCAGCGGCGCGGTGCTGGCGGTCCTGAAGGACCGGGTGGTGGTCCGCGACCGGGGCAGCGTGACCGTGAAGGGGCGGCGGCAGCCGATCGAGATCCACGAGCTGATGAGCCTGACGGAGGCCTGATCCGATGAGCATGCTCTCGCTCCTGTCCCTGACCCTGGGCGCGCTGCTCGCGCTCGCCGCCCCCGCGGATGCCCAGACCGGCGAGACCGCGGCCGGCCTCGCCGACCTCGTTGCCGAATCCTTCGACGAGACCCAGTTCCTCCTGAAAAAATAGATCCCCTCACCCTACCCTCTCCCCAGAGGGGAGAGGGTGGAACGAGCGCCCCCCGAGGGAAGAGGGTGGAACGAGCGCCCCCCGGGGGGAGAGGGTGGAACGAAAAACCCTCTCCCCCGTGAGGGGGAGAGGGCAGGGTGAGGGGGTGCCCCAGCGAACCCGGACGCGCTACTGCGCCTCCGCGACCTGGCCCTTCTCGCGCAGCCGGCGCAGCAGGGTGGCGAAGGACTCCGCCTTGATGATGCGATCGAACTGGCTCCGGTAGGTGCCGACCAGGCTCACGTTCTCGATGAGCACGTCGTAGGCGGTCCACCCGTCGTTCGCGCGGTGCAGCCGGTACTCGACGGGAATCTTCGAGCCCTTGGCGGTGACCACCTGCGACCGCACGGAGGCCTCCTCGCCGTCCACGCGCTCACCCACGTAGGCGATGGACTCTCCCGCGTAGCGGTCGATCTTGCCGATGTACGACCGCGCGATCAGGTCGGTGAAGAGCCGCACGAACTCCTCGCGCTCGGCGGGCGTGCGGTCCGTCCAGTGACGGCCCAGCGCCCGGCGCGACATGTCGGGGAAGTCGAACAGCGCGTCGGCCGCCCGGCGAACGTCCGCGCGACGTCGCTCGGAGGCCTCCGCGGTGGGATTGGACGTCCGGGAGAGACTCAGGAGCGCGTCGTCCACTCGCGTCTTCACGGTCTCGGTCGGCGTCAGGGCAACCGCGGCGGACGCGGTCAGGCCCAGAAGCAGCGCGGCCGTCATGGTCGTCAGGGTACGTCGCATGTTGCCTCCAGGTTCGCGAGAGTTACCAGAACTGGCTTATTCGACGAGTGTCGCACATGGGTATTCCGAACTTACCGTGCTTCATTTCTCATACCGGTGGGGGACAATAGCGGCCATGAATCGGACCCTTGCGGCGGCCTCGCGCGGCAGCCGGGCGCTCGTCGTGGTGGACCTGGGCGGCACCTGGGTACGCGTGTCGGTCTCGGGCGGCGCGCCGCGCGCCTACCGGGGGCCGACGCCGGGCGTGGCGGGCCTCCCCGCGCTGCTCGCGCGCCTCTGGCGCCGGTGGCGGCTCTCGCGCGGCGACCTGGCCACGCTCGGCGTGGCCTCGCGCGGGATCTGGACCCGCGGCGAGCGCCGGGCCCTCGCGCGGCGCCTGCAACGCTTCGCCCCGCGGGTGATCGTGATCTCGGACGTCGAGGCCGCCTACCTGGCCGCGCTCGGCGCGGTCCCGGGGGTGCTGCTGCTCGCCGGCACCGGCTCCATCGCCCTCGGCCGCGACGTTCGCGGACGCTTCACTCGTGAAGGCGGCCTGGGCCCGCTGCTGGGCGACGACGGCTCCGCCTTCTCGATCGGCCGCGCCTGGCTGCGCAGCGCTGCGGTCTCCCCGGCGCGTGCGCGCCGGGTCGCGACCGGGCCCGACGCGGTCGCGCGCGTGGCCGCGCTCGCGCCCGCCGTCCTGCGCCGCGCCCGCCGCGGAGACCGGACCGCCCGGCGCGTCGTGCGGGAGGCGCAGCAGGCCCTCGCAACCCTCGCCGGACGCACCGCGCGCGCCCTGCGGCTGCGCCCGCCGGTCACGCTGAGCTGGGCCGGCGGCCTGCTGGGTCACGCGCCGTTTCGCGCCGGCGTCTGGCGCCACCTCCGCGGCCAGGGCCTCCGCATCCGGCCGGTTCGGCCCAAGGCCCCCGCCGCGAGCCCGAGCGCCTGGCGCGCGGTCTTCCCAGCGGTTAACTCATCGCGCGATTCGCCGGCCCCCGCCAGAGCAGGTAGGCGAGCGGTCCGGTCAGGGCCGCGGCGACGCCGACCGCGGTATTGAGCCACCCGGCGGTCGCCATCGCGAGGAGGCAGCAGAGCGACGGCAGCACCACCACCAGCCACATCCCCGCCGTGCCGCCGCCCACGCGCCACGGCCGCGGCAGCCCCGGCTCCAGGAGGCGCAGGGCCACGAAGGCAGCCAGCTCCAGGACGAGCGTGATCGAGTACAGCCAGATATTGAGCACGATCAGCTCCTTGAAGCTCCAGAACGCGCAGAGGCTGTAGGCAACGCTCGACAGCACCACCGCCCCCCACGGGGTGCCTAAGCGCGGGTGGAGCCGCCCGAGCGCGGCCGGCATCTGGCCGGCCAAGGCCAGCACGTAGGGCAGCCGCGAGTTGGTCAGGAGGAGCGACAGGAAGAGCCCCGCGGTGGCGATCACCGCACCGACCGCCACCAGGTTGGCGAGCCACCGCCCGCCGATCGCCTCCGCGACCACCGGCCAGTGACTGGTGTCCCAGTCCTCCCAGCCATCGACCGCCGAGAGGCTGGCCGCCACCGGCAGCACGTAGGCGAGCGTGATCAGAGGCAGCGCGACCCACACCGCGCGGCGGAAGCTCGGGCCGGCGTCGCGCGTCTCGCCGAGCGTGGTGGTGGGCGCGTCCCAGCCCGAGTAGTTCCACATCATGATCGCCAGCCCCAGGCCGAGCCCGCCGAGGAGGCTCCCCTCCTCGGCGGCGAAGGGACGCCACGGCACCTCGCGGAGCTGCGTGCCCGCGACCGCGGTGAGCACGACCACCGGCAGGAGCGACACGCCGGCCATCGCCACCGCAACCCAGCCGGTGATCCGCACCCCGGCCAGGTTGATGGCGGTGAGGATCCAGATGAAGGCCAGCACCAGCGCCCAGCGCTCGAGCGAGGACATGTGCGGGCGCCAGAACCCGATATAGTCCGCGAAGAGCGCGGGATAGACCGCCACGTCCACGAAGCTGTTGATCCAGCTCCACCAGCCGACCTGGAAGCCCCAGAAGCGGCCGAAAGCGCGCTGCACCCACACCACGTAGCCGCCTTCTTCCGGAAGCGCGGCGGCGAGCTCCGCCATCGCGAGCGAGACGGGCAGGCTCCAGACCAGCGGGGTGACCACGAGGAGGACCAGTGCCAGGCCGGGGCCGAGGGTGCCGACGGCGTCCTCGAGCCCGTAGGGACCGCCGCTGACGTTGAAGAAGAGGATGGCGACGAGGGAGAGGAGCCCGATCTCCCCGCGTCGGCGGGAAATCACGCCATGGCGGCGCGGATCAGCGCGGGCAACCCCTCGAGCCACTCGTCCAGCGGCGTCTCCGCGTCCACCGTGATCTCGAACTTGCCGCTCGGCAGCTTGCGGACGCGGCCCTTGCCGGTGCCGAGGGGGATCACGAGCGCTTCGCGGTGCACCCCGAGGGCGTCGGTGACCGCGAAGACCTTATTGATCTCGGCCATGCCCACCGCCTCGAGCATTAGGGCCCGCCGCGCTGCTCGATCGGAGGGCGCTCCCCGCCGGGCACCACCACCGGGTTGCGCCCATCGGGCGTGGTGGTGACGAGCGGCGGGACCTCGACGCGCTGGCCGTTGACGTCGCGCTCGTAGTGCCCGGGGACGAGCACCTCGCGCCCCTGGGCCGGCGAGTACACGCGGCTTGGTGGCACGTAGCGCTCGGTGGGCCGCTCGGGCGCGGGCAGCGTGCCGAAGGGCTGGGTGGCGAGCCCGCGCGCCCGATCGATGGCGTCGGGCGGGCGGCCGCCGGGCAGGCCCTGGGCGAAGGCGGGCGCCGCCGCCAGCAGCACACTCACGAGCACGATCGCGCGAAGCAGGCGCATCACGCCTTCCAGCGTAGCGCCGGCGATCCGGATGCGCAAGGCGAGGCATCCATGTTAGGCTCCGAGCGTGCGGTTGCAGATCGCGGCGCGCCTCCTTCCCCTCCTCGCCCTGGCGCTCGTCTCCCTCGGTACGGCGTCCACGCGCGCCCAGAGCCCGGAATTGCCGATCTTCGACACGCACATCCACTACAGCGCGGGCGACTGGATCGAGTACCCGCCCGATCGCATCCTGGGCATCCTCGAGAAGGCGGGGATCAAGCGCGCGCTCGTCTCGAGCACGCCCGACGACGGCACGCTCACGCTCCACGCGAGGGATGCCAAGCGCATCGTGCCCATCCTGCGGCCGTACCGCACCCGCGGCGACATGGGCCACTGGTGGCAGGACCCCGCGGTGCTCGCCTACGTGCAGGAGCGTTTGCAGAAGAACCGCGGCGTGCACAAGGGCATCGGCGAGTTCCACCTCTTCGGCGGGCAGACCGGCACCTTCGTGGTCAAGCGCATCATCGAGCTGGCGGTGCAGGAGAACATCTATCTCCACGCCCACTCGGACGAGCTCGCGATCATCGAGCTGTTCACGATCGAGCCGCGCCTCCGGGTCATCTGGGCGCACGCGGGCATGTCCTCGGGCCCGCAGGCGGTGGGCGCCCTGCTCGACCGCTACCCGAACCTCTGGGTGGACCTGGCGATCCGCAACAGTGACGTGGCCCCGGGCGGCACCCTCGACCCGGGCTGGCGCGCGGTGTTCCTGCGCCATCCGGACCGCTTCCTCGCCGGGACCGATACCTGGATGACGTCGCGGTGGGAAGCGCTGCCGGGCTCGGTGACGGAAGTGCGGAGCTACCTGAGCCAGCTCCCGCGCGACGTGGCCGAGAAGATCGCCTTCCGGAACGCCGAGCG
>DASQAL010000065.1:0-6487 GCA_035635775.1 Candidatus Acidiferrum sp. | reverse complement strand
AACTCGCCGTGGGCGAAGTTGATGACCTCCAGGATCGAGAAGATGAGCGTCAGCCCCAGCGCGACCAGGACGTAGACCACGGCCAGGCCGAAGCCGTTCAGCAGCGCCTGGACCAGCAGCTCGATCGGCATGGGCGATGGGGCCGGCGGGTCCCTATTTCTTCTTCAGCCCGGCCGGCAGCACCTCGGCGATGTCGACCACCTTGCCCTGCCGCACCTCGCTGATGACCAGCGGATAGAGGAACTGCCGGTCGATGCCGTAGGTCTCCTTGCCGCCTATGGCCAGGGGGCCCCAGACGGTCTGGAACTGCTCCTTCGTGAGGACGGCCAGCACCTTGTCCGTGTCGACGCTGCCGGCCTTCTGCATCGCCTGCGTGAAGACGTCGAAGGCCGCGTAGTTGGCCACCGCGATGGCGCCGGGCACCTCGCCGTAGCGCTTCTCGTACGTCTCGCCGAACTTCCGGACGGCCGCGCTGACGTGGTCACCCTTGACGTTGATGTTCGCGGGGCTCCACACGCCTTCGGCCGCCTCGCGCCCGGCGACGCTGATGATCGTGAAAGGGTTGATGCCCGCGGTCCAGCCCTTGGCGCCCTTGAAGCCCAGCTCCATCGCCTGCTTGAGGATCAGGCCGGCCTCGCCCGGCGGCGCGGCCGCCACGTCGATCATGTCGGGCTTCTGCGCCAGGATCTTCGTCAGCACGGGATAGAAGTCCTTGGTCCCGCGCTCGTAGTACTCGTCCGCCGCGACCTCGAACCCGAGCGCCTTGAGCGCCTTCACCACGGCGGTGTTGGTGTCCTTGCCGCTGGTGTCGTTGGGCGAGATGGCGGCCACCCGCTTGATCTTGGGGTGGTTCTCCTTCACCCATCGGTAGAACGGCTCGGTCAGCTCCCACTGGCTCAGCATCGACCGGAAGGAGTACGGCTTCTCCGGGGCCAGGTTGTTGGTGCCCCAGCACACGAAGGCGAACATTACCTTGTTGGGCTCGGTGATCGTCTGCGCGGCGTTGCAGGTGGCGCCCACCGCATTGCCGATGATGTACTTCACCTTGTCCTGGAAGATGAGCTTGTTGGTGGCGGTGGCCGTGTCCGCGGCCTGCGCCTTGTGGTCGTAAGACACCAGCTTGATGCGGTAGGCGTCGGCGCCGACCTTGAGCCCGCCGGCCTTGTTGATCTCCTCCACCCGCAGCTCGGCGCCGCGCATCAGCTCGACGCCGTAGGACGCCGCCCCGCCGGACAGCGGGCCCAGCAGTCCGATGGTGAGGGTCTTGTCGTCCGCCTGGACCGCGCCGGCGGCGGCGAGCGCGGCCGCGAGGGCGAGGGTGGCGAACGTCGCGATGCTGCGGTGCATGCACATGAGCAATCCTCCTGTGGTCGGGGTGCGGGTCAGCGGAAGCGGGGGATGACCTCGCGGCCGAAGAGCTCCAGAGCCTCCAGCACCTTCGGGTGCGCGGGTCCGCCCGGGTGGCGGAAGCGGATCAGGAAGTAGTCGGCGCCGACCTCGCGGTGCCAGGTCTGGATCCGCTCGACGCAGTCGTCGGGCGAGCCGAGGATGAGGCGCTCCAGCGAGATGCGGGCCAGGTCGAGGTCCTCCTCCTTCTTGATGTCCGGGTAGTACGAGCCGTGCCGCCAGTAGTACCGGTGCGTGCTGAGCAGACCGGCCTCGTACTGGCGGATCGCCTCCTCGCGCGTGGGCGCGACGAAGCCTTCGCGGAACACCACGACCTTGTGCGCGCGGCCCCGGCTCTCAGCGGTCTCGCGGTAGAGCGCGACTCGCCGCTTGAGGCGCTCCGGGAGCTGGAACGAGTCGGCCAGCAGCGCGTCGCCCAGGCGGCCCGCCCGCTTCATGGGCTCGTCGCCCAGCGCGGCCACCCAGATGGGCGGATGCGGCTTCTGCACGGGCTTGGGCGTCACTATCACGTTCCGCAGCGTGTAGCGCTTGCCGACGAAGTAGACCTTGTCCTCGGTCCACGCCCGCCGCAGGATCTCGATGCTCTCCTCGAACAGCGACACGCGGTCGCTCACCTTGAGCCCGAAGGCCGCGAAGTCGCCCTCCTGGTAGCCCTGGCCGACGCCGAGGATCAGCCGACCCTTGGAGATGATGTCGATGATCGCGCAGTCCTCGGCCAGGCGGATCGGGTGGTAGAGCGGCAGGATTGCGATGCCGGTCCCCAGCCGGATCGTCGACGTGCGCGCGGCCAGCGCCGCCACCAGCGGCAGCGGCGAGGGGAAGTAGCCCGAGGGCTCCTGGTGGTGCTCGGTGAGGAAGAACGAGTCGAACCCGGAGCGTTCCGCCTGCTGGGCCTCGGTGATCAACTCGTCAACCATCCGGGTCAGGTCGGTTCCCGGCGCGGGGTGAGTGTTGGCCATCACGCCGAACTGGATCATGCGGGCTCCTCTGCCGCCGCCTTGGGCGGGAGGCCGTCCGTCGGGGCGGTCACGGGCGCGGCCGCCGATCGAGCAGCCGCCGCGCCTTGCCCTCGCGGCCGTAGGTGTACTCGGCCAGGCTGCCCGTCGGCACGAGCTCGACGGTGACCCGGATGCCGAGGTCCGACTTGAGCCGGTCCTCCAGGACGTGGATCAGGCCCTCGCGGTCCCCCACCTCGCCCTTGGTCTCCACCCGCACCGTCATGTCGTCGCGCAGGTCGATCCCGGACGTCCGCCGCTCGACCACGCACAGCCACTCGCCGGTGGTGCGGTCGTCGGAGGTCACCGCGCGGACGCAAGCCATCGGGAAGACGTTGGTCCCCCGGATCTTCACCATGTCGTCGCTGCGGCCCAGGAAGTGGTCCATCTTTCGGGTGGCGCTGCCGCACCCGCAGCGCGCCGTCCCGTCGCTCACGATCCGGACGTAGTCCCGCAGGTTGTATCGGATCAGCGGCGGGTGGTGGCGGTAGAGGCTGGTCATCACCAGGTTGCCCTTCTGGCCGTCGGGCACGAGCTGGTCGGTGTCCACGTCCGCCACCTCGACGATGAACATGTCCTCCATGAGGTGCAGGCCGTCCCGCTCCTGGCACTCGAAGGCCGGCAGCCCGACCTCGTGCGTTCCGTAGTTGTCGAACACGGGGCAGTGCCAGGCCCCTTCCAGCATCTTGCGCAGGCTGCCATCGAGGTCCGGGCCCAGGAAGGCGGTGATGAGGCGCGTGCGCAGCGCGCGCAGATCGAGCTTCTCCTGCTCGGCCACCGAGGCCATGTGGAGCAGGTATTCCGGGAAGGCGGCCCACAGGTTCACGCCCCAGTCGAAGGCGATCTCGAGCTGCCGCCGGGTGGGCGTGACATTGCCGCTGCCCGTCGTCACCGGCATGATGCCCGACCAGTGCAGGCAGGACAGGTAGTAGAACCAGCCGAGGTTCGCGGTGTAGAGCGTGGCCGGGATCTGCATCATGTCGCCGGGGCGCGCGCCCTGGATCCACAGCGCCCGCGAGCCCTGGATGCCCTGGATCTCCCACTCCCAGGGCGTGAAGAGCGTGGGCCGCGGCATGCCGGTCGTCCCGCCGCTCGACTGGATCTTGATCGGCACGTGGACGCCGTCGGCGCGCGAGAGGCCCGGATGCTCGCCGAACGGCGGATGCGCCTTGATGCTGTCCTTGAAGTCCTCGACGGCCACCATCGGTAGCTTGCCGAGGTCGTCCATCGATCGGATGTCCTGAGGGCGCAGGCCGTGGGCCTCCCATCGCTTCCGATAGAACGGGTTGCGCCAGGCGGATTCCACGATCGAGACGAACCGGCGGTTCTGGACCTCGGCGATCTGGCGGCGGTCGTGCAAGAAGACGGTCTCGGCGTAGTCCTGCGAGGGCGGATACTCGCGCACGAGCCGGTCGAAATCGACCGAGCGGTAGTAGTACGGGACGTTCATGCCTCCCTCCCCGGGCGGCGCCGCCGGAATCGCGAGAAGTCCGCCGGCCGCTTCTCGAGAAAGGCGCGGGCGCCCTCCTGCTGCTCTTCCGCCCAGAACTCGGGCCCGGTCAGGTACCGGCGGAGCTGGTCGCCCTGGCCGAACAGCGAGGCGCACTCGTCGACGAACGATGCCTTGAGGATGCGCAGGCACGTCGGCGACAGCGCCAGCAGCTCGGCGCACCACCGGTCGACCTCGGCGTCCAGCTCGGCCATGGGCACCACCGCGTTCACCAGACCCATCGCCAGGGCCTGCTGGGCCGTGTACTTGCGCGCCAGCATCCACATCTCGCGCGCGCGCTTCGCGCCCGCCACCCGGACCAGGTAGCTCACGATGCCCCCGCAGGCCGGGCTGCCGATGCGTGGGCCGTTCTGGCCGAAGATGGCGTGCTCGGCCGCGATGGTGAAATCGCAGAAATAGGCGATGTGGTTCCCGGCACCGACCGCGAAGCCGTTGACCCGGGCGATGATCGGCTTGGGACAGTGCGACAGCGTCTCGTGGAAGCGGTAGGGCTCGAGGATCATCCGCTCGAGCCCACCCTCCTTCTCCCAGGTGACGTCTCCTCCCGCGCAGAAGGCCCGGTCGCCGGCACCGGAGAGGACGACGACGCCCACCTCCGGATCGGCTCCCGCGGCCTCCACCGCGAGGACCATCTCCTTCAGCGTGTCGCCGGTGAACGCGTTGTACTGCTTGGGGCGATTGATGGTGATCCGCGCCACCTGATCGCGGACCTCGTAGAGCAGGTCGTGGTAGCTCATATTCTCCCTGATCCGTTCGGTCTCCTGCGCCGTGCGGGTACCGCGATGCGGTCGCTCGCGCCCAGCCCCCGCAACAGGAACGCGGTCACCCCGTCCAGCATCGCCTCCCGCGACATCCGCCGCCGCAGGTCCCAGCGTCGCAGCGCGAGCATCGTGGGCAGGAAGGTCACGATGTTGGCGGCGAGCCGGCGGTGCACGGGCGGGATGCGGCCGTCCCGGGCGGCCTCGCCCAGGAGCCGCTCGAACATCACGATGTACTCGCTGACCCGTTCCAGGATGTTCTTGAGCGACCGCCGGTCGAGCGCGTGGCTCTCCTGGAACATCAGCAGGATTGCGTCCTGGTGGTCGTACAGCTCCTCGGCCACCGCGCGGACCGCGCCCGACAGGCGCGAGCCCGGGTCGGTGACACCCTCCACCGCGCGCGCCACCGCGTCCTGGTAGGCGCGCACGACCTCGTCGCAGACGAGGTAGAGGATGTCGCCCTTGGAGCGGACGTAGTTGTAGATGGTCCCCTGCGTAAGGCCGGCCTCCCGGCCGATCTCGCGGACAGTGGTGTCGTGGTAGCCCTTGCGCAGGAACACGGCGAGCGCGGCGTCAACGAGCTGGCGGCGGCGATCCCGCACCAGCTCCCGATCCTTGATATTCGCGGCCACTGTCCGTCCCATACTGAGCGCCCAGTCAACGCGCGGTACCATGCCACAACAAGCCGCGCCAGGTCAACCCCAGGAGATGCCCAGTCGCAGCCCAATATCAGCAAGGCGACCTCGGGCACACGCGCATCGACACCACGCAGACTTACGCGGACATCCGCCTGGCGCATCTCAAGCATTCGAACCCGTGTTTTAGGCCATGACCACCCTTTCGCCACATGACTAGCCTGCACGTGGATGCGGCGAGGCCGCGCTCCGACGAGGACCCGCATCGGTATCCGCGGCGCATCGGGGCGGTCATCGTGAACGGTGTCGTCGTCGTCGACTCGGGGCAGCACACCGGCACGCAGCCGGGGCGCGTGCTCCGTCGCGGGCCGGCCGGGCTCGCCTGACGCTACCGGACGGCGCCGGCGCGGGCGGGCCGCTCCACGTGGGCGAAGTGGCTCAGGAGGAGCCAGGTTGGAAACGCGCGAACGAGGTCGCGGGGGCCTTCCACCCGCAAGCCGCCCTCCCGTACCGCCTGCGCGAACGTGATGGCCCCCGTCCACACCCGGGCCATGGCCCCCGCGTCGGCGGAGACCACGAGGTCGACCTCGTACCCGGGATCCTTCAGGCAGACGTCCGAACCGCCGCGCTCGAGGACCAGCCAGCTCGTCCGGAGAGGCCGGCAGCGCGGCGGGAACGCGCGAAAGTCGAAGCGGACGACTATTCGTCGGTTGGGCAGCCGCGTGAAGGCGATGCGCCGCCGCACGTTCCACATGAGCAGCGTCAGGTCGAGGTTATCGGGGTCGAACTGGGTGGTGGCCCACCGCTGACCCCACTCCCCGAGCCGTTCGAGGACTCCACGGAGCTCCTCGGCCGCGGGCGTCGGCCGGTACTCCCGTCCCCGGCCGCGGGCGAGGGGCTGGCTCTGAACGACGCCCGCGGCCTCCAGCTCACGCAGCCGTTGACCGAGCAGCGTCCGCGAGATCAGGGGCATGCCCTGCCGGATCTCGTTGAACCTCCGCGCTCCGGCCAGCAGCTCTCTCAGGATCAGCGGCGTCCAGCGCTCGGCGAAGGTTTCGCACGCCATCGCGATCGGGCAGAACTGGCCATAGCCCTTCATGCTGGTCCGACTGTAGGCGCTCCCCCGCCGGGTGGGCAAGTCCATTTTTTGGTCTTGGCGCCGGCTCGGCGGCCTGCCATCGT
>DASQAL010000064.1:0-26039 GCA_035635775.1 Candidatus Acidiferrum sp. | reverse complement strand
CCAGGCCCATCAGGATCGCGCGGTCGGTGGCATACACCTCGGCGCGCCGGTCCACCACCGCGGCCAGCCCGTCGGCGTGATCGTTCACCGCGACCAGCTTCGCGTCGGCGGCGGTGGCGCCCATGCTCGCGATCGCGTTCTTGACCATCTGTTCGGTGGTGGTTCCCGGGATCACCGCGATCCGGATCGCGCCGAGCTGGTCGCCCACGTTCGATCCGGCGAGGGCGAGCAGGCTCGCCCCGGTGATGAAGGTCGTCAGGCTGAAGTCCACCCGCTCCTGGCGCGACAGGGTATTGGTCGTGGACCCGCACTCGAGATCGATCGTCCCGTCCACGAGGGCCCGCACGCGCGTCTCGACGCTCACCGGCACCCACCGGGGCTGGAGGTCCGCCAGCTTGAGCTCGCTCCGCAGGTCCTGGACCACGCGCATGCAGAGGTCCACCGAGTAGCCCATCGGCTCCTTGGTGGGACCGGCGTACGAGAACGGCACCGACGAGTCGCGATAGCCGAGCGCGATCGTCTTCGTCGCCTTGATCTTCTCCAGCGTCCCCGAGGGTGGGGCTCCCGGCCCCATCGACGCACAGCCGGCCGTCGCCACCACACCGCCCAGCGCGAGCGCCATCAGGAGTCTTCTCACAAGGGCGAGCATCGGCCCGAACCCGCATCGCCGTCAAGAGCCTCCTTGTTGTACAATCCAAACCGGCCGTTACCCGGATCGGAGCCGAGCCATGCCGTTCGCCGACGTCGGCGGAGTCAAGCTGTTCTACGAGGAGACGGGAGAGGGCGCGCCCCTGATCTTCGTCCACGAGTTCGCGGGCGACTATCAGAGCTGGCACCTCCAGGTGCGGTTCTTCGCCCGGCGCTACCGCACCATCGCCTACAATGCCCGCGGCTACCCGCCCTCCGACGTGCCCGACAAGCCGGAGGCGTACTCCCAGGTACAAGCCGCCGAAGATATTCTGGGAATTCTCGATCATCTCAAGATCCCCAAGGCCCACATCTGCGGGCTGTCCATGGGCGGCTACGCGGTGCTCCACTTCGGTCTCCGCCATCCCGAGCGCGCGCTCTCGCTCACGGTGGCGGGCGCGGGCTACGGCAGCGTGCCGGGCGAGCGCGAGCGCTTCCGGAAGGACGTGGACGAGACCGCGCGGCGGTTCGACACCGAGGGCATGGTGGGCGTGGCCTCCTTCTACACCAAGGGGCCGACCCGCGTGCAGTTCATGGACAAGGATCCGAAGGGCTGGCAGGAGTTCTACGCCCAGTTCACCGCGCAGTCCGCGAAGGGTCACGCGCTCACCATGCGCGGGGTG
This sequence comes from Candidatus Acidiferrum sp., assembly GCA_035635775.1. Taxonomy (GTDB): domain Bacteria; phylum Methylomirabilota; class Methylomirabilia; order Rokubacteriales; family CSP1-6; genus CAMLFJ01. Next base: position 24,729 of record DASQAL010000064.1, on the reverse strand, counting down.
CAGATGTCGCGGCCGTCCATCTTCGAGCTGGAGGCCGCGATGGAGCGGCTCGAAGTGCCGACCTTGATCATGACCGGCGACGAGGACGATCCCTGCCTCGAGCCCGGCATCTTCATGAAGCGCAAGATCCGCTCGTCGGGCCTGGTGGTGATCCCCAAGGCCGGGCACACCATCAACCTCGAGGACCCGGAGCTCTTCAACCGGGCGCTGCTCGACTTCCTCACCGCGGTGGACGCCGGCCGCTGGCCGCTCCGAAATCCCCAATCGCAGACCGGCTCGGCGATCATGCCGGCCAAGCCCAAGTGAACCCAGGAGGATCGCGATGACGCTGCCGCTGTCGCCCTACACGGTGATCGACCTCACCCGGGCCCGCTCGGGCCCGACCTGCGTTCGCCAGCTCGCGGACATGGGCGCGAGCGTGGTCCAGATCTCGGCGCGCGAGGACGTGGAGGGCGATTTTCCCCGCCGCGGCTTCGACTCGCAGAACCTCCACCGCAACAAGCGCTCGCTCACGCTCGATCTGAAGTCGCCGCGCGGCATCGAGATCATCCACAAGCTCGTCCAGAAGGCCGACGTGGTCGTCGAGAACTTCCGCCCCGACGTGAAGACGCGCCTCGGCATCGACTACGAGACGCTCTCCCGCATCAACCCGCGGCTCGTCTATGGCAGCATCTCGGGCTTCGGGCAAGACGGGCCCTATCGCGAGCGGCCGGGCTACGACCAGATCGCCCAGGGCATGGGCGGGCTCATGTCCATCACCGGCCTGCCCGGGCAGGGCCCGGTGCGCGTGGGCATCCCGGTGGCCGATCTGACCGCGGGCATCTTCCTGGCCCAGGGCATCCTGGTGGCGCTGCTCGAGCGCGAGCGCTCGGGCCGCGGCCAGTGGGTGCACACCTCGCTGCTGCAGGCGATGGTGACGATGCTCGACTTCCAGGCCGCGCGGTGGCTCATCGGCAAGGAGATTCCGCCGCAGGCCGGCAACGATCACCCCACCGCGATCCCGACCGGGGTGTTCAAGACCGCGGACGGGCATCTCAACATCGCGGCCTCCGGCCAGCACATGTTCCGCCGGCTCTGCGAGACGCTCGGGACCGAGCCCTTGCTCGAGGATCCGCGCTTCCGCTCCGCGCCGGAGCGGTCCAAGAACCGCAAGGCGCTCGCGGTGGAGCTCGAGAAGGCGTTCGCCAAGCGGACCACCCAGGACTGGGTCGAGCTGCTCAACACCAAGGGCGTGCCCTCCGGCCCCATCCTCGACGTCAAGCAGGTCTACGAGAACGAGCAGATCCGGCACCTGAAGATGGCGGTGCCCGTCAAGCACCCGGTGCTGGGCGATCTCTTCGTGCAGGCGCCCCCGGTGACGCTCTCGCGCACCCCGGGCGGGGTGCGCACCCCCGCCCCCGACACCGGCGAACACAACGATCAGATCCTGGCCGAGCTGGGCTACTCCCCCGCCGACATCACCTCCCTTCGCAACGACAAGGTCATCTAACAGGAGAACGACGTGAGAGAGAACGCGCTGAAGAAGATCTGGGCCCGCGGCGAGGCGGTGGTGAACGGCTGGCTCTCCATCCCGAGCGGCTTCTCGGCCGAGGTGATGGCGCACCAGGGCTTCGACTCGCTGACCATCGACATGCAGCATGGTGTAGTCGACTACCAGGTCGCGGTGAACATGCTGCAGGGCATCTCCACCCTGGGCGTGGTGCCCCTCGCCCGGGTGCCGTGGAACGATCCGGCGCGACTGATGAAGATCCTCGACGCGGGCGCCTACGGGGTCATCTGCCCGATGATCAATACCGCGCAGGAAGCCGAGGCGATGGTGCGCGCGTGCAAGTACCCGCCCCGCGGCTACCGAAGCTGGGGCCCGGTGCGCGCCTCCCTCTACGCGGGCTCCGACTACGGCGACCACGCCAACGTCGAGACCATCGTGATGCCGATGATCGAGACCGCGGAGGCGCTCAAGAATCTCGACGAGATCCTGAGCGTGGACGGCGTGGACGCCATCTACGTGGGCCCCTCCGACCTGAGCCTGGCCATGGGCCTCAAGCCCCGGCTCGACCAGACCGACCCGCCGGTGGTGGACGCCCAGAAGAAGATCGTGGCGGCCTGCAAGCGGCACAATGTCATCGCGGGCATCCACAACGCCACCGCGACCTACGCGCTCCAGATGATCGCGGAGGGCTATCAGTTCGTCACCCTGGCCAGCGACAGCCGCTTCATGGCCGCCAAGGCCGCCGAGGAAGTGGGCGTCGTGCGGAAGACCGGCACCAAGGCCGGGAAGCTGCCGGCCTACTAGGCTAGTGCGCGTCGAAGTAGTCTCCGTTCGAGCGCCGGCTCCGCCGGCGCAACCGGTACTGGGGGAGGTTCGGAGGGGGCCCCACAGGGCGAAGCCCGTTTGGATCGAGGGGCCCTCTCCGATGACCTAGTGCCGGCCCGGCTGGACGGCGCGCTGCTCGAGCGGGCGCGCGCCAATCTGTCTTCATTCGACCGGATCGCCCTGCCCGACGACGGGCGGCGACGGGCGGCGGTGGCCCAGGTGCTGCTGCCCGACGCCGACGGCCGCCCCTGCTTTCTCATCACGCGGCGGGCCGCGACGCTGCGCAAGCACACCGGACAGTGGGCCCTGCCGGGCGGCCGCCTCGACGCGGGCGAGACCGCGGAGCGCGCGGCGCTGCGCGAGCTGCAGGAAGAGGTGGGCCTCACGCTCGACGAGAGCACCGTGCTGGGCGTGCTGGACGACTACGGCACCCGGTCGGGATTCATCATCACCCCGGTGGTCGTGTGGGCCGAGCCCGACCACGAGCTCGTGCCCAATCCGGCGGAGGTGGCCAAGATCTTTCGCGTGCCGCTCGACGAGCTGGAGGGGCCGGACGTGCCGCGGCTCATCAGCATCCCGGAGAGCGACCGCCCGGTGATCCAGCTCCCCCTGCTCGGCACCTTGATCCACGCGCCGACCGCGGCCGTGCTCTACCAGATGCGCGAAGTGGTCGTCCACGGACGGCCGACGCGCGTGAACCATTTCGAACAGCCAGTCTGGGCCTGGCGCTGAGCCGGGGCCCGCGGACCGGAGGGAGCGCCATGGGAATCCTCGACGGACAGGTCGCGATCATGACGGGGGGCGGCACCGGCATCGGCCGCGCGGCGGCGCTGATGCTGGCCGCCGAGGGCGCGCAGGTGGTGGTGGCGGGCCGCCGCAAGGCGCCGATCGAGGCGGTGGCCGGCGAGATCGCCAAGGCGGGCGGCCGCGCCGTCGCCCGCGCCTGCGACGTGGCGAAGCCGGCGGAGGCCCGCGCGCTCGCCGAGTGGACGGTGGCCCAGTACGGCCGAGTGGACGTCCTCGTCAACAATGCGGGCCACTCGAGCAAGGCGCGCAACGTGCGCTGGGTCGGCCAGGAGGAGTGGGACAGCGTGCTCGCGGTGAACCTGACCGGCGTCTACGCGCTCACCCAGGCGGTGCTGCCGAGCATGATCGAGCGGGGCGGCGGCACCATCGTCACGATCAGCTCGCTGGCCGCCCTGCGGCCCGGATTGATCGGCGGCGCGCCCTACGGCGCGGCGAAGGCCGGCGTGCTGAACCTCATGGGCCACGTGCACAACGTGCTGCGCGAGAAGGGCATCCGCGCCACCACCATCATGCCGGCGGAGGTGGACACGCCGATCCTCGACAACCGGCCGCTGAATCCCGACGCGGCGGCCCGCGCCACCATGATGCACGCCGACGACGTGGCCCGCGCGATCATGCTCTGCGTGACCCTGCCCCCGCGCACCGTGATCGAGACGATGGTGATGAGCCCGACGATCCTGCGCGATCAGAGCGCCGATCTCAACACCGCGCGCGACCTCGGCGCGCCGCCGGGATCAAAATAGCGGAGCCTCCGGCTCAGGCTCCGGTCGAGCCCGCGCCCAGCGACGCCTGCTGAACGTGGTTGCGGAACCCGATCGGGTCGCGCACCCGCCGGAAGATCTCCCGGGCTCCCCCGGTGCCGGTGACCGTGAGATCGCCGTAGTTGAGCACGCGGCCGATGAGCCCCTGCTGCACGCCGATCGACTCCACCTTGGCGAGGAGCAGCTCGGTGGTATAGCGCGAGATCAGCCCCACCTTGAGGATCAGACGCGAGGTGGTGACCGCGAACTCGGACGTCATCACCTCGACGTAGTGGACGAAGGCCCAGACGAGCCCGATCAGCGCGACCGCCGCGCCGAAGATCCAGAGCCACGGCGGATCCTGCACCTGGCGGAGCAGCACCATGAGGATCATCCCGGCCAGCACGACCAGGGCCGGCTTGACGAACAGCACCCAGTGCAGCCGCGTCTTGTACACCACGCGCTCCCCCGCCAACAGGTGCCGCTCCACGTAGCCCACGGCGTCGGCCTACGGCGGGGTCAGGTCTTGAAATACGACATTCCGTCTCACGCCGGCGGTCTGCCGACTGCGTGGCGGGGAAATGTCGTATTTCAAGACCTGACCCCAGATCGGTAGTCGCGGTGCCAGAGGTCGACGTAGTCGGTGGCGTTGCGCAGGATGTCGTCGAGCTCCTCCTGGCTCATCTTGCGCACCGGCTTGGCCGGCACCCCCATGACGAGCCACCCCGCGGGCACCACCTTGCCCGGCGGCACCAGCGCGCCCGCGCCCACCTGGGCGCCCTCCTCCACCACCGCCCCGTCCAGCACGACCGCCCCGATCCCGATGCGCGAGTTGTTCATCACGGTGCAGGCGTGGACCACCGCGCGGTGGCCGATCGTCACGTTGTCGCCCACGATGCACGGGAACTGCGGGGTGACGTGCAGCACCGAGTTGTCCTGCACGTTGGAGTTGCGCCCGAGCTTGACGTAGTTGTCCTGATCCCCGCGCAGCACCGTGCCGGGCCACACGCTGGCCCCCGCCTCGATGGTCACGTCGCCGATCACCTGGGCCGCGGGGTCCACGTAAGCCTCCGGGTGCACCCGCGGCTTGCGGCCCGGCACCTCGCGGATCACTTGCCGCTCCACCGGGGCTTGCGCTTGTCGAGAAAGGCGCGCACCCCCTCGCGGAAGTCGGCACTCATGTACGTGGTCGCGATCAGATCCTCGTCGTCCGGCAGGGCCCGGCTCGCCGCGAGACGGCGGATCGACTCCTTGGTGACCCAGAGCGTGATCGGCGCGTGCTCGGCGATCTGGTGGGCGAGCGCGGTCACCCGCGCCTCGATCTGATCCGCGGGCACGATCTCGTGCACGTAGCCCGCCGCGTGCACCTCCTCGGCGGTGAGCAGCCGCGCGGTGAAGATCAGCTCCTTCAGCCGTGACGGCCCGAACACGTCCACGAAGCTCGCGTAGGCGGCCATGGAGAGGCAGTTGCCGAGCGTGCGCGCGATCGGCGCGCCGAAGCGCGCGTCCGGCGTGGCGATGCGCAGGTCGCACGCGGTGGCGATGCGGAAACCGCCCCCCACCGCGAAGCCTTCGACCTGGGCGATCACCGGCTTGCGCACGGATTCGAGCCGCGCCATGCGCTTGTCCCCGTCGCGCTCGTAGGCGATGCCGTCCTCGGCCCGGTCGAAGACCTTGAACTGGCTGATGTCCGTCCCCGCCACGAAGGCCTTGCCGCCGGCGCCGCGGAGGACCAGCACCCGCACCGAGTCGTCGGCGTCCACCTCCTCACAGATCTGGTAGAGGCGATCGTACATCCCCCAGGTCATGGCATTGCGCGCCTCGGGGCGGTTGAAGGTCAGGGTGACCACCGGCCCCTCGCGGGTCACCAGGGTCTCGTCTTGCGTCGGCACGGCGCGCGCCTCCCTCTCTCCTCGTGATGAGTCGCCGCATCGTAACATGCCGCTTCGCTTTGTCGGAGCGCCCGGGTCGCGTCGCATCGAGCGCATGGCGCGTCCCGCCGGCCTCATCCTCGACTACGGCAACGTGCTCACCTACGCCCAGGATCAGACGTGGATGGACGGGGCGGCGCGCCGGCTCGGCGCCGACGCCGCCGCCTTCCGGGCCGCCTACTGGCAGCACCGGCACGCCTACGACGCCGATCTCACCGCCGCGGAGTATTGGGGCCGCGTGCTGGCCGCGTCCCGCCCTGGCGCCGGCGCGCTGGATGCCGCGGATCTCGCGTGGCTCAGCGAGGCCGACATCGCCTCGTCGAGCGTCTACCGCGACGAGGTCTGGGCGCTGGCCGCCGAGTTCCGCGCCGCGGGCGGACGCACCGCGTTTCTCTCCAACAGCGGCCCCGAGGTCATGGCGCGGGTGCGAGAGCAGTGGCCACTCGAGGCGCGCTTCGACGCGGTGGTCATCTCGTGCGAGGTCGGCCTCTCCAAGCCGGATCCGCGCATCTATCAGCTCTGCCTGGACCGGCTGGGCCTGGCCGCGCCGGCGACCCTCTTCGTGGACGACCGCGCGGACAACGTCGAGGCCGCTGCACGGGTCGGGGCTGCAGACCCTCCAGTTCGAGGGCCCCGACGCGCTCGAGCGGTTGCGGGCCCTGGTCCGCTGAGCGGCCGGCCGGCCTACCTCCAGGCGCGCTGGCCGCGCGGGTCGCCAACCTGGGCAATTCTCTTCTGGGCATGGAGGACTACTTCCAGCCGCAATCATTGCGGAGCCCACCTAACGTCGCGATTCGCCGGTGCTGGTGCCGTGGCGTAGCTCTTGCGTTGGCGTCGTAGGCATGCGACCCCGACAGGAGATCCACATGAACCGATTTGCGATGGCGGTTGGACTCAGCGCGGGTCTTCTGCTCTTGGCCGGGCAGGCTGACGCGCAGTGGCGGTACACCGACGACAAGGGCGCGAGCCGAGTCACGCAATACAAGATTGACATCCCCACGCCGTACCGCGACGCGGCCGAGTGGATCGGGCCGATCGGAATCGGAAAGCCCGCCTTGAGCGCCGACCAGATCGCCGCGGCCCAGCGGTGGGACGCCGTCCGGCGGATCGTCGCCGCGGAAGCCGGGCTCCTGCAGTTCAAGAACGTGGCGGTGGCCCCGCCGCTGCCGCGCGTGGACGCGGGCGCGTCCGACAGGCCCATCCCGACCATGTGCATCACAGGCGAGCTACGGGCCATGACCTCGCCGGGCATCTGGAAGGTCGTCGGCGGGTGCTCCTCTGGCCCGTCCGGCTTCTCGACGGGCTATGGGACGGACGGCTACGGATCCTTCGGCGGCGTCACGCTCAGGTGAGGTAGCCGCGCTTCCGCGCTAGAGCCGAAAGCGGGCGCGGATCTCGTCGGGCCGCTCGGAGTAGGGCGGGATCGCCTCGGTCGGATCGAACGCGACCTCCACCACGACCAGCGCCGGCGCTCCTGCCCCGCGCGCGCGCGTGAAGGCCTCGCGCAGCCCCGCGACGTCGCCGACCGAGGCCACGTGGCCGATGCCGGCGGCGCGCGCCAGCGCGGCCCAGTCCACCGTCACCGCGGGCAGCGCCTGGCCGCCGGACGACTCGTAGCGGCCGTTCACCCAGAGCAGCATCGTGAGGTTCGGCGGCGCCGCGGCCGCCACGGTGGCCAGCACGTTGGGGCTCATGAGGAGCGAGCCGTCGCCCTCGAGGGCCACCACGTGCCGGTCGGGACGCTGGAGCGCCATGCCGAGGCCCAGCGGGATGGCCGCGCCCATCGAGTCGCACAGGGCGAAGACCGGGCAGGGCACCGTCATGTGCGGCAGGTAGCGGGCATTGGCCCCCAGGCAGGAGACGAGCACGTCGCGCGGCATGAGCATCGCGACCAGCGCGTCCAGCAGCGGCTTGCGAGCGGTCACGCCAGGTCCTCGCCGCTGATCAGCAGCACGAAGGGCCCCCGCGACTCGACGCAGAGCTCCACCCCCTGCTTGACCTGCGCGGTCAGGTCGCCCCGGCGGTCCGCCCGCGCGTAGGGCAGCCGCCAGGCGCGCAGCGTCTCCTCGGTCACGCGGCCCTTGGGCGCGTGGTAGTAGACCGGGTCGCGGTGGTCGCCCCTCATGGAAACGATAAAGAAGCATGGAAGACGGTAGAGCTCGACCAGCCCGGCCAGCACGCCGCCGCAGTTGAGCAGCCCCGCGTTCTGGATCAGCACCGCGCCACGGCCTCCGGCCAGGTTGGCGCCGCACGCCACCGCCACCGCTTCCTCCTCACGCGCCACGTCCACCGCGCGGAGCCGCGGCGACCGGCGCACACCCGCCATCAACCGGCCGATCCAGGTGTCCGGCACCGACGCCACGATCGAAACCTGGGCCGCCTCGAGCCCCGCCACGATCTGCTCGAGCCCGGTCACCGGCCCACCTCGTCGCCCGCGCCCTGCATGCGCATGAACGCGTCCGACGGCAGGTGCAGGCGCACCGCCTGCCCCGGCGCGAGCGCCGCGGGGGCGGGCTCGGCCACGAAGACGAGCAGGCGCTGGCCGCCCCCGACCTCGACGGTGAACTCGGTCTGCAGGCCCTGGTAGACCACGCCGATGACGCGGCCGTCCATCACGTTCTCCCCCTCCCCGCCGGCGAGCCGGATGCGCTCCGGCCGTATGGCCAGCTCGACCGCCTCGCCCGCGCGGAGCCCAGGCACGCCCAGCACCCGCACCGCTTCACCGCCGGTGAGCGTCACCCGGTCCGCGGCGGTCGCGCGGCCGCGCAGCACGCTGGAGGCGCCGATGAACTCGGCCACGAAGCGGGTCGCGGGCCGCTCGTAGATCTCGCGCGGGGTGCCGAGCTGCTCGATGCGGCCACGGTGCATCACCGCGATGCGGTCGGAGAGGCCGAGCGCCTCGGACTGGTCGTGGGTGACGAAGACGGTGGTGATGCCGACCGAGCGCTGGATCTCTCGCAGCTCGCTCCGCATCTCCTCGCGCAACTTCTTGTCGAGCGCGGCGAGCGGCTCGTCCAGCAGGAGCACGCGCGGCTCGTACACGAGCGCCCGGGCCAGGGCCACCCGCTGCTGCATGCCGCCCGAGAGCTGGGCCGGGCGGTGCTCCGCGCGCGTGTCCAGGCGCACCAGCGCGAGGGACGCGCGCACCCGCCGCTCGATCTCCGCCCGGGGCGTCCGGCGCTCGCGCAGGCCGAAGGCCACGTTCTCGAACACGGACAGGTGCGGGAAGAGGGCATAGGACTGGAACACCACCCCGAGCCGGCGCTGATGAGCCGGGCGGTCGGTGACGTCCTGGCCGTCGATTCGGATACGGCCGCTGGTCGGCGGCACGAACCCCGCGATCAGATTGAGGGTGGTGGTCTTGCCGCAGCCGGACGGGCCGAGCAGCGAGAGCAGCTCGCCCTCGTACACCACCAGGTCGAGCCCAGCGACCGCGCGGATCCCGCCGTAGTCGCGGGTGCAGCCGACCAGCTCGACCACCGCGCGGGCCATCAGCGTCCCCTCACCGGTGCCCGCCTCACCGATGATGGAGGAACACATGGCCCAGGCCCAGGAACCGGTCGGCGAGCCAGACGACCAGGAAGGTGCCCAGGATGAAGAGCGTGGAGAGCGCCGCGATGCTCGGATCGGTGTAGTTGACCACGTAGGTGAACATGGCCACCGGCAGGATCTCGGTCAGCCGCGTCGAGATGAAGAGCGAGACCACGAACTCGTTCAGCGACACGATCACCGCGAAGAGCAGCGCGGCGAGGAGGCCGGGACGCAGGAGCGGCAGCGTCACCCGCCGGAAGGCCCGCCAGGGAGTCGCGCCCAGGCTGGCCGCCGCGCGCTCGAGGGTGGGATCGAGATTGCGCACGCTCACCCACACCGAGCGCACCACGAACGGGAGCACCAGGGCCACGTGGGCCGCGATCAGCACGCTCCGGCTGCGCAGCAGGCCGAGGGCGGCGCCCAGGATGAGGAAGCCCAGGCCCGCCGCGACGCCGGGCACCACCAGCGGCGAGAGGAGGAGCGTGGCCCAGATCGAGGCTGAGCGCACTCGTCCGCGCGCGAGGGCCAGCGCCGCCGCGGTGCCGATGGGCATGGCCAGCGCGACCGCGCCCGCGGTGACCAGGAGGCTGTTCCACATCGCGCGCTGGAACTGGGGATAGGTGATCACGTTCACGTACCAGCGCATCGACAGCCCGCTCGGGGGGAACGACAGGATCGCGGTCGGGTTGAACGAGACCGCCATGACCACGACGGTCGGCAGCGTCATGAACGCGAGCAGGAGCACCACGGCCAGCCGGAACATCAGGCGCCCCGGTCGGCGACCGCGGTGAGCTTCCCCACCCCGGCGAGCAGCGCGAGCGTGACCACCAGCGCCATCATCGCGAAGGCCGCGCCCCCGGGCCAGTTGAAGGAGTCCAGCGCCAGGTCGCGGACGACGTTGGCGATCATCTTGACCCGTCCGCCCCCCAGCAGCTCCGGGGTGGCGAAGGCGCTCAGCGTCCAGGCGAAGACGATCACCGAGCCCGAGACGATGCCCGGCAGGGACAGCGGCAGCGTCACGCGCCGGAACACGCGGGCCGGGCTCGCGCCCAGGCTGGCCGCCGCGCGCTCGTACAGCGGATCGATGTGGCTGATCGCGGCGGCCAGCAGCAGGATCATGGTCGGCATCGAGAAGTGCACGAGCCCCACCAGCACCCCCCGCGGCGTGAACAGCATCGGCACCGGCCAGGTGACCACCGTGTTGCCCAGGACCAGCACCCAGGCGTAGGTCCGCACGATGGCCCCGGTGAAGAAGGGGGCCAGGGTCAGCACGAGGAGGGCCGAGCGCACGCGGGCCGACGGCGTGCGCGCGAGCGCGTAGGCCACCGGGTAGGAGGCAACGAGCGTGAGCGCGGTGGTGGCCACGCTCAGCACCAGGGTGTCCCACACCGCGCCGAGATACTGCCGGCTCATGATGCCGGTGAAGTTCGCGACCGTCAGGCCTCCGGTCTGCAGTGACCCCGGCACGAACTCGAGCACGCTGTAGCGCAGCAGCGCGGAGAGCGCGGCCGCGAACACCGCGACGACGAGCACGGCCGGGGTCAGCAGCAGGCGCACCGCGCGACCCGCGCTACTTGACGATGTTGGCGGTGAACCACTCGCGCCAGGCCGGCAGGTTCTTGGCCCGCACGTCGTCGTTCAGGATGTAGCCCCGCTCCTTCCACTCCGCGGGGGTCAGGAAGATGCCCGGCTGGCCATGGAAGGCGGCGGGCACGGTGGCGCCGGCGTTCACCGGCCCCGCCTTGAGCGCTCGGGCGAGCTCGGTCTGGACCTCCTTGGACAGGGCCAGGTTGATGAACTCCTGGGCGGCGTCCGCCTTCTTGGTGCCCGCCATCACCGACATGCAGTCGATCCCCACGATGCCCGGGTAGTCCTTGGGCTGGACCAGCTTGACCGGGATGCCCTGCTCCTGCAGATGGTAGGCGTTGACCGAGAGCATGACCTGCACCGGCGCCTGGCCGGTCTTCATCAGGTCCTGGCTCTGGGCGTCGGTCGAGAAGAAAGCCACGATGCTGGGCTTGAGCGCCTTGAGCCGCTCCTGGCCCTTCTGCCACGTCGTCTCGTTGCCGCCCTCCATCAGGGCCGCGATCGTGATGATGTGGGAGGGGTCGAAATCCGGCATCGCGATCTTGCCCTTGAGCGAGGGCTTCCAGAGATCCGACCACGCCGTGATCTCCTCCTTCACGAGATCCGGGCGGTACACGATGGTGTAGACATAGCTCCAGCCGCCCATCTGATACTCACTCCGCAGGGCCTCGCGCGCGGCCGCCTTGGCGTTCGGGAGCTTGGCCATGTCGAGCGGGGCGAAGAGCCCGTCCGAGACGTAGAGTCGCCCCACGTGGCTCGTGGTGAACGTGATGTCCACCAGCGGGCTGCCCTTGGCCACCCGCGCCTTGGCGAGGCGGTCGATCGTCCCGCCCACCTCGAACTCGACCGGCATGCCGGTCTTGGCGGTGAAGGCCTTCCCGATCACGCGGTCGACGGTGTCCTTCCAGTTGCCGCCCCAGACGCTCACCACCAGCGAGTTCTGGGCGTGGGCGGGGGCGACGGGCCCGAAGGGCAGGCCCAGCGCGAGCAGGGTCAAGACGGCGAGGCGGGTAAACATACGTCTCTCCTATGGGGTACGGGTTTGAGGCGGCTCAAGCGCCTGAGCGGCCGTCTCGATGGCCTCGACGATGAAGTGGTAGCCGGTGCAGCGGCAGAGGTGCCCGGCCAGCATCTCGCGAATCTCGTCGCGCGATGGCGCAGGCCGCTCGCGGAGAAACGCGCAGGCGCTCATGATGATACCAGGGGTGCAGTAGCCGCATTGCAGCCCGTGCTTGGCCCAGAACGCTTCCTGGATCGGATGGAGCCCGTCGGCGGGGGCCACCCCCTCGATGGTCGAGACGCCATGACCATCGGCCTGCACCGCCAGCATCAGGCAGGCGCGCACCGGCTCGTCGTCGAGCAGCACCGTGCACGCCCCGCACACCCCGTGCTCGCAGCCGACGTGGGTGCCGGTGAGATCGAGATCCTCCCTCAGAAAATCGGCCAGGGTCGCGCGCACCTCGACCGCGCGCTCGTGCTCCTGGCCGTTCACGGTCACCCGGATCGTCTTGATCACGAGCCCCCTCCGCACCGCGCGAGGGCCGCGGTCAGCGTGCGCTCGGCCAGCGTGGCCGCGACCCGCCGACGGTACGCCGCGGTGGCGTGGATGTCACCGTCGGGCGAGAGCCCGGCGGCGGCCGCCCGCGCCGCCTCCCCGATGAGCGGCGGCGTGGGCGCGCGGCCTTCCAGCGCCCGCTCCGCGGCGGCGCCCCGGACCGGCGTCCCGCCGGCGCCGAAGAAGGCCAGCCGCGCGCGCGCCACCGTGCCGTCGGCGGCGCGCGTGAGCACGGCCACCGCGCCCACCAGGGCGAAGTCGCCGTGCCGGCGCGAGACCTCCGCGAAGCCCCAGCCCGAGCCGGCCGGCGGCAGCGTGAAGCGCACCGCGGTGGCCAGCTCGTGGCCGTCGAGCGCGGTGGTCAGCGGGGCGCGGTAGAACCGGTCCGCCGGGATCATGCGCTCGCCGCGGGGCCCGCGCGCGACCACCACGCCCTCGAGGCACAGCAGCAGCGCGGGCAGCTCCGAGGCCGGATCGGCGTGGACGATATTGCCCACCACCGTGCCGCGATTGCGGATGGGCGGGTGCGCGACCGCGTGCAGCACCTCGGTGAAGAGCGGCGAGCGCCCGGCCGCCCAGCGCTCGAGCGCCCGCTGGCGGACGAGGGCGCCGATCTCGAGGATGCCCGAGGCCTCGCGGATCCCGTCGAGTCCCCGCAGCCGGTTGATGTCCACCAGCACCGCCGGCCGCGCCAGCCGCAGCGCCAGCATCGGAATGAGGCTCTGGCCGCCGGCCAGGATCTTGGCGTCGTCGCCCGCGGTGGCCAGCGCGCCGATGGCGTCGTCGAGCGTGGCCGGCGCCACGTAGTCGAACGGAGCCGGCTTCATGCGGGCCTCGCCCCTCGGGCCGCCGCCTGCTCGATCAGGCCCAGGACCACCGACGGGCCGAGCGGGGTCCGGGTCACCCGCACCCCGAACGGCGCGAGCGCGTCCTCCACCGCGTTGGCGATGGCGGCGGGCGGCGAGATCGCCCCGCCCTCGCCGATGCCCTTCATGCCGAGCGGGTTCCGCGGCGACGGGTACTCGAGGTGCACGGTCTCGATGGGCGGCAGCTCCATCGCGGTCGGCACCAGGTAGTCCATGAAGGTGCCGGTGAGGAGCTGCGCCTGCTCGTCGTAGACCATCTCCTCCAGGAGCCCGCCGCCCACGCCCTGGGCGACACCGCCGTGGATCTGGCCTTCGACGATCACCGGATTGATGATCGTCCCGCAGTCGTGGGCCACCAGGTAGCGGAGCAGCTTCACCGCGCCGGTGCCGGGGTCCACGTCCACCACCGCGACGTGCGTGGCGCTCGTGTAGGTCACGGTGGGCTGGTGATGGTAGACGGTCGCCTCGAAGTCGAGCGAGGCCACGCCGGGGTTCGCGAACGTGGGGATCGCGGCCTGGATCACCTTCGAGATCGGAATGGCGGAGGCCGGGGCGCCCCGCACCGTGACCATGCCGTCCGCCACCTCGACGTCCGCGGGCGCGGCTTCGAGCAGCGCCGCCGCCGCGGCGATCAGCTTGTCCTTCACGCGCCCCGAGGCCTCGTGGATGGAGCTGCCCGCGTTGACCGCGCTGCGCGAGGCGAAGGTGCCGACCCCGAACGGGATCGCGGCGGTGTCGCCGCCCACGATGGTCACCGACTCGAGCGGGATGCCGAGCGCGTCGGCCGCGATCTGGGCGAACGAGGTCTCGTGCCCCTGCCCCTGGCAGCAGGCGCCGGTGGCGACCACCGCGTGGCCCGAGGCATCCAGCCGGACCGTCGCGCCTTCGTAGGGGCCGATCGCGGTGCCCTCGACGTAACTCGAGATCCCGATGCCGCGATGGATCCCCCGCTCGCGCAGCCGCGCCTGCTCCGCGCGCAGGGCGTCGTAGCCCACCGCCCGCAGCGCCGCCTCGAGCCCGGCCTTGAAGTCCCCGCTGTCGTAGACGAGCGGGTTGCCGTCGCGATACGGGATCTGCAGCTCGTACGGCAGATCGGCCGCCGACAGGAAGTTGCGCCGGCGCAGCTCGGCCGGATCCATGGCGAGCTCCCGCGCCAGGCAGTCCACGATGCGGTCCATCGCGAACACGGCCTCGGGGCGGCCCGCGCCGCGATAGGGCGCGTTCGGCGTCTTGGTGGTCACCACCCCGAGGCACTCGACGTCGAGGTTCGCCACCCGATGCGGACCCAGCAGGTGGGCCACCGTGTTGTAGGGCAGCACGATGCCCCAGGAGTTGTACGCGCCCAGGTCCACCCAGATGCGATCGCGCACCGCCAGCAGGGTGCCGTCCCGCCGCGCCGCGATCTCGATGTCGTGCACCTGGCCCCGCGCGTGGGCCGAGCCCATCATGTGCTCGCGGCGGTCCTCGGTCCACTTCACCGGCCGGCGCGCCGCGATGGCGACGGCGGGGATCAGCAGGTCCTCCGGGTAGCCGTTGGCCTTGGTGCCGAAGCCGCCGCCCACGTCCGGGGCGATGACCCGGATCTTGTGGGGCGGCAGCCCGAGGGCGGCCACCAGACCCTGCTGCACGAAGTGGACGACCTGGGTGCCGTTCCAGGTGGTGAGCGCGCCGTCGCGTGGATCCCACTGGGCGATCACCCCGCGGGTCTCGATCGGCATGCCCACGTAGCGCGGGATCACGAAGCGCTCGCGCACCCGCGCGTCGGCCTGGCGGAAGGCCCCCTCGACGTCGCCGAAGCCCGTCTTGAACGAGAGCGCCACGTTGTCGCCCCAGGCGGGATAGAGCACGGGCGCGTCGGGCCGCGTGGCCGCCTCCACGTCGGCCAGCACCGGCAGCGGCTCGTAGTCCACCTCGACCAGCTCGCAGCCGTCCTCGGCCACCGCGCGGCTGCGGGCGAGCACCATCGCCACGATCTCGCCCACGTGGCGGGCCTCGTCCCGGCACATCGCGAGCTGGTGCGGCTGCTTCATGGTGACGGCCACGCGCGTGGCCAGGCCGGGCGGGATCGCGCCGAAGAGCGGCAGCGGCTTCATCCAGCGCTCGAGATCGGCGAAGGTGAACACGTGGGCCACGCCGGGGAGCCGCTTGGCCGCGTCGGTGCGGAGAGCCGCGATGCGCGCGTGCGCGTGGGGGCTGCGGACGAAGGCGGCGTGGAGCATCCCGGGCAGCTTGATGTCGTCCACGAAGCGGCCCTCGCCGCGGAGGTAGCGCGGGTCTTCCTTGCGTCTTACCGATGCGCCGAAATATTTCGCGCCCATTTCTCTCTTGATGTCTCCTGCGGACTACCGTTTACTTCCTTAGGCTCTCCAGATGCGGGGGCCTAGATATGGCCCCCGCACTCCCCCAGATGGCGGACTACCGTTTACTTCTTCAAGCTCTCCAGATGCGGGGGCCCAGATATGGCCCCCGCACTCCCCCAGGCCGCGGACTCTCGTTTCGGCGCTTGCACTCGGCTAGCCGCCTAGGTAGGCGCGCTTCACGTGGTCGTTCTGCATCAGGTCTTTGGCGGGGCCTTCGAGAGTGATGCGGCCCGTTTCCATGACATAGGCGCGGCTCGCGAGCTGGAGCGCCATGTAGGCGTTCTGCTCCACCATCAGCACCGTGGTGCCTTCGCGCTGGATGCCCGCGATGATCTGGAACACCGTCTCCGTGACCGTGGGCGCCAGGCCGAGCGAGGGCTCGTCGAAAAGGATGAGCCGCGGGCGGGCCATGAGGCAGCGGCCGATGGCGAGCATCTGCTGCTCGCCGCCCGAGAGCGTGCCCGCGGGCTGGCGGCGCCGCTCGGCCAGGATCGGGAAGTGGCCGAAGACCCGATCCCGGTCCGCCGTCACGGCGGCGGGGTCGGTGCGGACGTAGGCGCCCATCTGGAGGTTCTCCTCCACGGTCATGTGCGGAAACACCCGCCGGCCCTCCGGGCAATGCGCGATGCCCCGGCGCAGGATCTCCTGCGGGGCCAGGTGCTGGATCTCCTGCCCGTCGAAGAGGATGCGGCCGGCGGCGGCCCGCACGAGCCCCGAGATGGTCTTGAGCGTGGTGGTCTTGCCCGCGCCGTTGGCCCCGATGAGGCAGACGAACTCGGCGGCGCCCACCGTGAGCGACACCGAATCGAGCGCGGCGATGCGCCCGTAGCGCGCGGACAGGCGCTCAAGCGTGAGCATGGGCTCCCGGTCCCAGGTAGGCGCGGATCACCTCGGGGTCGCGCTGCACTGCGGCCGGGTCGCCGTCGGCGATGAGCCGGCCGTAGTTCAGCACCAGCACGCGGTCGGAGATGCCCATGACCAGCCGCATGTCGTGCTCGACCAGGAACACCGTGATGCCCTCGTCGCGGATGCGGCCGATCAGCGCGGCCACCGCCATCTTCTCCGAGGCGCTCATGCCGGAGGCCGGCTCGTCGAGCAGCAGCAGGCGGGGCCGCGCGGCCAGGCCCACCGCCAGCTCGAGCAGCCGCTGCTCGCCGTAGGAGAGCGCGGCGGCCGCCTCCTCGCGGCGCGCGCCCAGCCCCACGAAGGCCATCACCCGGTCCGCCTCCACCCCGAGCTGCCGCTCCTCCGCCCGCACCCGGCCCCGGGCCAGCAGCGCGGCCGTCACGCCCACGCGCCCGCGCAGGTGCAGGCCCGTGAGCACGTTCTCCCGGACGGTCAGCCCGGGGAAGAGGCTCGTCTTCTGGAACGTGCGCACGAGGCCCCGCGCCGCGATGCGATGGGGTCGCCAGCCGGTGATGGACTGGCCGTCGTGATGCACCGTGCCCTGGGTCGGACGCTGGAAGCCGGTGATCACGTTGAAGGCGGTCGTCTTGCCCGCGCCGTTGGGGCCGATCAGGCTCGTCACCGTCCCGGAGGCGACCGCGAAGCTCACGCCGGTCAGGGCGGCCACGCCACCGAAGCGCACCGTGAGATCCCGGGCCTCGAGCGTCACGACGGCCGCCCGCGACGGCGGAGGGCGGGCCCAGCCGCCCGCAGGGCTGGAACAATCCCCTCCGGCATGAAGAACAGCACCGCGATGAGCAGGACGCCGTAGAGCAGCATCTGCCACTGGTACGAGGTCAGCTCCCGCAGCGCCTCGGGCAGCACCGTGAAGAGCACGGCGCCCACCACGGGCCCGGCCAGCGTGCCCTTGCCGCCCGCCACCACCATGATCACCATGGTGACCGTGTAGGTGAAGAGGAAGACCTCCGGGCTGACGAAGCGTGTGTAGTGCGCGTAGAGGCCGCCCGCGAAGCCGGCCATCGCGGCGCTCACCACCGCGGCCAGCACGAGATAGTGGGTCGCGTCGATGCCCACCGAGGCGGCGAGGGTCTCGTTCTCCCGGAGCGCCACCAGCGCGCGGCCGACCCGCGAGCGGATGAGGGCCAGGCAGAGGAGATAGGCCCCCACCACCGCGGCCAGCACCAGGTAGTAGTAGGCGCTCTTGCTGCGCAGCGACAGCGCGGCCAGCCCGGGCAGCGCGATCTCCACCGGCGGGATTCCCGGGATTCCGAGCGGCCCGTTGGTCAGGTCCATCCAGTTCACGCTCACCAGCGACACGCAGCCCGCGAACGAGATGGTCAGCAGCACGAAGTAGGCGCCGCGCAGCTTGAGCGCCAGGCGGCCGATGACGTACCCGGCCAGGCCCGGCACCACGATGGCGGCGAGCAGGCCGAGCCACGGCGACCATTCGAGCTTGACGCTCAGCAGGGCGGAGGCGTAGGCGCCGATGCCGAAGAAGGCGGCGTGGCCGAGGGAGAGCTGCCCGGTATAGCCCAGCAGAAGGTTCAGGCTCAGCGCCAGCACCGCGAAGATGCCGGCCATGATCAGCGTGTGCAGATGATACGGGTTCCACACCCAGGCGGGCGCGGTCAGGATAACCGCGACCCCGACCACGCGCGGGAGCCACCTCATCCCACGCGCTCGGCGCGGGCGAAGAGGCCCGACGGGCGCAGCAGCAGCACCGCGACGATCATCAGGAAGCCGACCGCGTCGCGATAACCGGACGAGATGTAGCCGGCGCCCAGCTCCTCCGCGATGCCCAGCACCAGTCCGCCCAGCGCGGCGCCACCGAAATTGCCGAGACCGCCCAGGATGACCACCGAGAATGCCTTGAGCGAGGCCAGATCGCCCATGGAGGGGTAAAGCAGGAAGACCGGACCCAGCAGCGCGCCCGCGGCCGCGGCCAGCCCTGCCCCGAACGCGAAGGTCACGGTGTGGATGCGCTCGATGCTCACCCCCATGAGCGCCGCCGTCTCCCGGTCCTGGAAGGTGGCGCGCATGGCGCGGCCGAGCTTGGTGCGGCTCAGCAGGAGATGCGCCCCCAGGATCAGCAGCCCCGAGACCACGAACACGAAGATGCGGAGGGGCGCCACCGACACCGCGCCCAGCACCACCGGCTGGGTGGGGAAGGGCGTGGGCACGCTCTTGGCCACCCCGCCCCAGCCGAGCAGCTCCGCGTTCTGCATGGCGATCCACAGCCCGATCATGACGAGCATGACCGTGTCGATGGACTGCCCGCGCAGGGGCCGCAGGAGCACCCGCTCGCAGACCGCGCCCGCGAGCGCGCCGGCCACGATGGCGAGCGGGATGGCCAGGAAGAAGTGCACCGAGGCGAGCGCGAGCGCGGCGAACGCGGCGTAGGCCCCGAACGTGTAGAACTCGCCGTGGGCGAAGTTCACCACGTTCATCAGCCCGAAGACCAGCGTGAGGCCGATCCCGAGCAGGCTGTAGGTGGCGCCCAGCAGCAGCCCGTTCAGCAGGTGCTGGAGAAGCTGGTCCAAGCGCCCGCGATCGCCGGTCGCGCTACTTCTTCGCCGAGAACGCGGGGAGCGCGATCTTGCCGTCCTTCACCTGGACGATGAAGATGCTGGGTTTGCTCTGCCCGCTCTCCTTGCCCGCCGGGCCGTCCTTCTCGAACTTGATGGGCCCGTTGACGCCCATCACGCTGACCTGCCAGAGCGCCTCGCGCACCGCCTTGGGGTCGGGCTTGCCCGCGATGCGGATGGCCTCCACCGCGGTGAGCACGCCGTCGTGGCCGCGGAAGCCCTCGGTCAGCCCCTCGAAGGGGTGACCGCGCTTGGCCCACTCGTCCACGAAAGCCTTGGCCAGCTTGCCGTCGGGCATGGCCTCCGGGAACCAGGGCAGGAAGAAGAGGATGTGGTACGTCCCCTCCGCCGCCGCGCCCGCCTGCTTGATGAGCTGGGAGGGCGACGAGCTGCCGCCGGTGGTGATGACCCGGCGCACCAGCCGTTGCTCCTGCGCCTGCTTCAAGACCAGGGTGATCTGCTCCACGCTCGTGGTGAGGAAGAGCGTGTCGGCGCCGCCCGCCTTCACCTTGGTGATCTGCGCGTTCATGTCGGTGGCCGCCTGCTCCATGAACTCGGCGGTGCCCACCTGCGCGCCCGAGCGCTTGAGCAGGTCGCCGAAGGCCCCGACCGCGCCGCGGCCCCAGTCCGTGTTCACCGCGAGGAAGTCGGCCTGCTTGATCCCCAGGTCCTTCATATACTTCTCGAGGCCGAGCGCTTCCATCTCGCTGGGCGGGCTGATGCGGAAGACCCACGGGTTGCCGCGCTTGGTGATGGTGGCCGCGCTGGAGGTCTCCACCACCATCGGCACGCCGTACTCCTCGAGCTTCGGCATGGCCGCGAGCGTCATCGAGCTGCCCCAGGCGCCCACGATCACCGGCACCTTGTCGCGCACGATCAGCTTCTCGGCCGCGGTGGCGGCTTCCTTCGGGTCGGACTTGTTGTCCTCGATGAGCAGCTCGACCTTGCGCCCCAGCACGCCGCCCTTGGCATTGATCCAGTCCCGCCCGATCTCCGCGCCCATGCGGATGTAGTTGCCGGACGCGGCCACCGAGCCCGACAGCGGCTGGATGACCCCGACCTTCACGGTTTCCTGGGCGGGTGCCGGCGCGGCGAGCGCGGCGATGACGGTCAGCGCGACGAACAGGGCTCGGATTGCCTCCATCATGACCGACCTCCTCTGACCCTTACCTGGTTAGGTTCGTCCGCCACGCTGCGGTTCTCTTAGAAACATTTCTTGTATCCGCTCGGCTCGCCTGCGGCTGCGCCTCGCCCCGCACCTATCCTACATTTCATGTCACGTGTCAAATGAAAACCCGATTGACATTGCCGCGAGCCGCCCCAAGAATACGGCACCATGCCACCCGCGAGATCCTCCGCGCCCCGCGCCCCGATCGCGCCCCTGCTCCACGAGAGCCTCGGCGAGCGAGTATACCGGACCGTCCGCGACCTGATCCTGAGCCAGGTCTTCCCGCCCGGCTCCAAGCTCAATGTCGAGCAGATCTGCCGCGATCTCGGGGTGAGCCGCACCCCGGTCTGGGACTCGATGCGGCGACTCGAGAGCGAGGGCCTGGTCAACACGGTGCCCCGCCACGGCGTCTTCGTGCTGAACTACGGCACCGACCAGATCCGCGATCTCTTCGCGGTCCGCGGCGCGCTGGAGGCTCTGGCGGTGCGCCAGGCGGCCCAGAATCTCGACGACGACGCGCGCGCCGCCCTCGAGGCGACCATGAAGGAGATGGAACGCGCCGCCGGCGCGGACGAGATGGAGCAGTACTCGCGCGCGGCCATCGACTTCCACGACCGGGTGCTGGTCGCGGCGAGGAATCCGGTGCTGAGCCGGCTGCTCGAGAACGTCTACGCTCAGATCCTCGTCCTGCGCCTGCGGTCCCTCTACCTGCCCGAGCGGGTCGAGTCGAGCGTGGCCGAGCACCGCGAGATCTTCGAGGCGGTGCTGGCCGGCGACGCCGAGCGGGGCGAGCGCCTGGCCCGGGCCCACGCGGACCACGTGCTGCAGGACGCGCTCGAGTTCACGCGCCGGAGCGAGCCGAGCCGGTGACGCCATGCTCACCACCGTCCCGGTCATCGATCTCGCGCCCTTCACCGACGGCACGCCGGGCGACCGCGCCGCGGTGGCGCACGCGGTGAACGCGGCCTGCACCGATATCGGCTTCTTCACGATCGCGGGCCACGGGGTGCCCGACCCCCTGGTCACGCGCATGCTGGAGACCTCGCGCGCCTTCTTCGACCTCCCCGCGGCCGACAAGCAGGCGGTGAAGCGCCCGCGGCCCGAGCAGAGCCGCGGTTACATCGCGCTGGGCGACGAGAATCTCTCCTACAGCCGCGGCGACGCCACCACCACCGATCTCAAGGAGTTCTTCGCGATCGGCCCGGTGGACGTGCCCGACGAGGAATACTACCGCCGGCCGGAGGCCTACCCCTCGTTCGCGCCGAACCTCTGGCCCGCGCGGCCGGCCGCGTTCCGCGCGGTGTGGACCGAGTACTACCGCACCATGGAGGCGCTGGCCGGCCGCATCATGCGCATCCTCGCGGTGGCCCTCGACCTGCCCGAGGACTTCTTCCGCGACAAGACGGACCGGCACATCAGCGGTATTCGCGCGAACCACTACCCCGAGCAGGTCGAGGCCCCGCGGCCGGGCCAGATCCGGGCGGGCGCCCACACCGACTACGGCGCGGTCACGATCCTGCTGCCCGAGAACGTGCCGGGCCTCGAGGTGCGGAACCGCCGGACCGAGTGGGTGGCGGTCAGCCCACCTCCCGGCACCTTCGTGTGCAATATCGGCGATCTCATGCAGCACTGGACCAATGACCGCTGGATCTCGACCATGCACCGCGTGGTGAACCCGCCGCGCGAAGCCGCGGTCGGGAACCGCCGGCTCTCGATCCCCTTCTTCCACCAGCCGAACTACGACGCTCTGATCGAGTGCCTGCCGAGCTGCTGCGGGCCCGACAATCCGCCGCGCTACGAGCCGGTCACCTCCGGCCAGCACCGGCTCACCAAGTTCCTGCGCGGCGTCGGCGCGGCCGCGCCGAGCCCGCGAGGCTGACATCATGAGCGCAGAGACCAGGACCCCGTGGGATCGCTACGCGGCGGCGCTACCCTCCATCGCCGCCGCGGTCGGCCGGACCCCGCTCGTGCGCCTGAACCGCGTCCCCCGGGAGGTGACGCCCGCGATCTACGTGAAGGTCGAGTGGTACGGGGCGACGGGCAGCCTCAAGGACCGCATCTATCTGCACATGTTCGAGCGGGCCCTGGCGCGCGGCGACCTCAAGCCGGGCATGCAGGTGCTGGAGTGCTCGACCGGCAACGCCGGCATCGCCTGCGCCTGGGTCTCGGCGGTCAAGGGCTACCCCTGCACCATCGTGATGCCGGAGGGCATGAGCGAGGAGCGCAAGAAGATCATGCGCGCCTACGGCGCCGAGCTGGTCTTCACCCCGGGCGGGGAGAGCGACGTGGATCTCTCGCTCGAGCGCCTGCGCCAGATCCGGGACGCCGCGCCGGGGCGCTACTGGGTGCCGGGCCAGTTCGACAACCCGGACAACGTCGAGGCCCACATCCTCACGACCGGCCCCGAGCTATGGGAGCAGTCGGGCGGCCGCGTCGGGGCCTTCGTGGACTCGCAGGGCTCGGGCGGCCTCCTCACCGGGGTCGGCCGCTACCTCCGGAGCCGCGACCCCCAGGTGAAGCTCTACGCGGTCGAGCCCGCCGAATGCGCGCTGCTCTCGCGCCGGGCGTGGGGCCACCACGGCATCGAGGGCATCGGCGACGGCTTCGTCCCTCGCAACCTGGACGTCTCGCTCCTCACCGGGGTGATCACGACCACCACCGAGGAGAGCGTGGACATCGCCCGCCGGCTCGCCCGGGAAGAGGGCCTCTTCTGCGGCATCTCGAGCGGCTGCAACGTGGCCGCCGCACTCAAGCTGGCGCGCCGCCACCCGGACCTCGGCTCGGTGGTGACGATCATCAACGACACCGGCCAGCGCTACTTCACCACCCCGCTCTGCGGGGAAGCCAAGCACGTGGACATCCCGGAGCGGGAGCACCCGCTGGACGCCTACACCGTCGAGCAGCTCGATCAATACCAGAAGACCTGGGAAGTGCTCGCGTGACCATCGCGCCGCGCGAGTACGACTTCGTCGCCGCCCGCGAGCGTCTCGAGGCCAAGCCCAAGTCCGCGGGGCCCAAGCTCGGCTCCCTGGAGGACGCGGTCGCGCTGATCAAGGACGGCGACCACCTGGCCATCGGCGGCTGCCTCTACTCGCGCACCCCGCTGGCGCTGGTGTGGGCGCTGCTCCGCCGGCGGCCGAAGGGCCTCACCTTCTCGCGCAACCTCATGTGCTACGAGGGCGAGTGGGGCATGGTCTCGGGCGCGGTGAGCAAGGTCGTCACCTCCTGGATGGGCATCGGCCTGCCCTGGGGCCTCTCGCGCATCCAGCGCGAGTTCGTCGAGGCCGGGCGCGTGGAGTTCGAGGAATGGAGCCACCTCGGGCTCGGCCTGCGCTTCCGGGCCGCCGCCATGGGGGTTTCCTTCCTGCCCTCGCTCACCATGCTGGGCTCGGACCTCATGGGCGTGGGCGGCTCCAAGACACTAGAATGCCCCTACACCGGCCGCATCCTCCATGCCGTGCCCGCGCTCTTTCCCGACGTGGCGCTGCTCCACGTGCAGAAGGCCGATCGCCTCGGCAACTGCCAGATCGCCGGGTACCCGCACATGGACAAAGACATCGCCCGGGCCGCCGCTACCGTGCTGGTGACCGCGGAGGAGATCGTCTCGGAGGACGAGATCCGGCTCCACCCGGATCGGACGGTGATTCCCGGCTTCCTGGTGGACGCGCTCGCCCACGTCCCGTACGGCTCCTACCCGCACGAGTGCTACGGCGCCTACGACGCCGAGCCCGAGCACTTCACGGTCTACGTGGACGGGATCCGCGAGCGCGGCGCCGCCGGCGTGGCCGACTACCTGGAGCGCTACGTGTATGCCCCGCGGAGCCACGCCGACTATCTGGCCCTCTTCGGCGAAGCCCGCCTCGCCGACGCGGCCGCCCGCGCCCGGATGCTGACGACATGAGCGTCACCGCGAACGAGCTGCTCGCCGTGATGGGCGCCCGCGAGCTCCGGAACAACACGACCGTGTTCACCGGCGTCGGCGCCCCCATGATGGCCTCGGTGCTGGCCCAGCGCACCCACGCCCCCGGGCTCACCATGATGGTCGAGGGCGGCGTCATCGGGCCCACGTGGAAGCCGGGCGAGCTGCCCATCTCCACCAACGAGATGCGCGCCGCCTACCGGGCCCAGATGCTGCCCGCCATCACCGACGCGTTCCTGCTCGCCCAGCGCGGCTTCTTCGACGTGGGCTTCATCGGGGGCGCCCAGATCGACCGGCACGGCAACCTCAACACCAGCGCCATCGGCGGCTACGCGCGGCCCACGGTGCGGCTGCCGGGCAGCGGCGGGGCCAACGACATCATCTCGCTCTGCCGCGAGGTGATGATCCTCACCGTCCACGAGAAGCGGCGCTTCACCGAGCGCGTGGACTTCGTCACGAG
>DASQAL010000063.1:0-2205 GCA_035635775.1 Candidatus Acidiferrum sp. | reverse complement strand
GGGTGTGGAAGTTCTTGTCGCGGTGGCCCATGCCGCCCACGTAGAGCGCCACGCGCGGCTTGAGGGTCTGGAGCCCGGCGCGCACGTCGTCGGTCAGCACCACGAAGGCGCGCGGCTGGATCTCGAGATCACGCAAGGTCTTGCCGCCGCCGGCGCGGCGGAGCCCCTCGTCGAGCCAGGGGCGGAAGGCCTTCATGCGCGCGGGCGTGAAGCCCAGGGGCAGCCAGCCGTCCGCGACCTCGGCGGTGAGCTTCACGGTGGACTCTCCGCCCGTCCCGAGCCAGATGGGGATATCCGCGCGCATGTGCAGGATCGACGTCAGGGGCTTGGCCAGCCCGGCCGAGCCCAGGCCCGTGTAGGGCAGCGAGATCTCGCGGCCCTCGTGCTGCACGGGGGACTTGCGGGCGAAGATTTTCCGCATGATGCCCACATAGTCCCGGAGCCGCCAGTAGGGCTTGCCCCAGGGCTGCCCGTACCAGCCCTCCACGATCTGCGGGCCCGACACGCCGAGGCCCGCGATGACACGCCCCCCGCCCGCCAGCGCATCGATCGTACCCATGGCCATCGCGGCGGCCGCGGGGGTGCGCGCGGCGAGCTGCATGATCCCAGTGCCGAGCCGGATGCGTTTCGTCACCGCCGCCAGGTAGGCCAGCGGCGTCAGAGCGTCCGAGCCGTACGCCTCGGCCGTCCACACCGAGTCGTAGCCCAGCCGCTCGGCGAGCTGCACACGCGTCACCGGCAGGTCGAGGTGGGCGCCGGAGTACCCGATCGAGAGCCCGAGCTTCATGGGCCGCCTCAGCCGCGCGACGGCAGCGCCGCGACGAAGGTGCCGCTGATGAGGGTCTCGCCCTTCTGGTTGATGGCTTCGAGCTCGCCCTCCACCAGCTTCTCGCCCCCCTGCTCGAGCTTGCGCGTCACCTTGCCCCGGCAGACCACGTCGTCGCCCGGCCAGGCCCGCGTCGAGAAGCGCACCTTGTAGCGCCGCACGTTGGGCCGTCCCGCGAATCCGGTGACCACCCGGCTCAGGATGCCCGCGTTCAGCATGCCCATGGCGAACACGGTGGAGTTCCCGGAGGCCTCCGCGAAGGTCTGGTCGTGGTGGATCGGGTTGAAGTCGCCGGAGGCCCCGGCGTACTTCACGAAGTCGGTCCGCGTGAGCTTGTCGACGCGGACCTCGGGCAGGGTGTCACCCTCCTTGACGTCCTCCCAGAAGCGCTTGGTCGCGGGCATGGCGATCTCCCTCTCAGTCCTTGACGACCTGGCCGGTCTCGATGCCGACGGCGCGCGCGCGGGCCACCAGCGCACCTTTGGCGTTGCGGTACTCCGTCTCCGTCACCGCGAAGGTCATGGAGCCGCCGCGCTTGCCCGGCTTCTCGTACACGTCGACGATCTTGCTCACCGCGGTCAGCACGTCGCCGGCGTGGATGGGGGCGAGGAACTCGAACTCCTGCTCGCCGTGCAGCACGCGCTTGAGGTCGAAGGGCAGGCGCGGCCGGCCCCGCCCGTCGTCCCAGTGCGAGACGGTCTGCAAGAACGTCACCGGGGGCATGATGCCGCCGGCCTCGCGCGCGGCGTGGGCCTCATCGTAGTACAGCGGGTCGTCGTCCTTGATGGCGCGCGCGAACTCCTGGATCTTGCCGCGCTCCACGTGCATGGTCACGGGCTCGCCCGTCCTGCCGATTGCGCTCTTGTCGACCGGCATCGCATCCTCCTTGGCGGTCGTGCCGAACCGCGCACGCGAGTGTAGCAGGAGGCGCCGGGGGCGGGAAGGCTCGAGTATCACAAGGCCATCGGGATAGACCCAGCAAGCGATCGAGCAGGCCCACCTCGGCCGGTGGGGACGTCGAGGAGAGCCTTTCGCCATGAGCAGCGCCAATCTACGACGTGTTGTTTGTGGCGCTTTGGCTGTGGTGCCCGTTCGGGAGCGGGACTTCGCGTTGAAGCCGACGGTGGAGCGGATTGCCAGGACGACCCCGGGCGTCTCCTACTTGACGAAGGTCAGGCTACACGGGCGGACGTCGTCGGTGCGATTGCCGACCCCGGGCGCGCCCTCGAAGACGGCGTCGACCCGATAGGCGTACGTGGCGCCCTGGCTCAACCGGTTGACGGTGTTCCCCGGATCGCCCACCATACCGCGGGCGTCGATGCTGGCCTTGCCGTCCGGCTGGATCTTCTCGCTGAGCGTCAGCGAGCCCGGCTGCCCGA
>DASQAL010000062.1:0-3575 GCA_035635775.1 Candidatus Acidiferrum sp. | reverse complement strand
CATGGGGTGACATTCTTACTGAACAGTTAGGGGGTGACATTTCTATAGACCAACAGCACAGGGAACGGGACGGTTGACAGCGGGGCCGGCGACGGCGCAGCATCGGGACCGCGAAAAAACTTCCTCCCCAGGAGACGCCCGGATGAGCAAGACCCGCCCGGAATGGAGCCAGGAGATCACCAAGCGCGCGGACGATCTGGTGGCGCTCCGCCGCGACTTCCACCGCCATCCCGAGCTGAGCCACCAGGAGCGGCGCACCGCGGAGATCATCGCGGAGCGCCTGCACGCGGCGAACCTGGATGTCCGGGAGGGTGTCGGCGGCACCGGTGTGGTGGGTGTGCTCCACGGCGACCGGCCGGGGCCGACCATCGCGTGGCGCGCCGACATCGACGCGCTGCCGCTCACCGAGCTGCTCGAGGCGCCGTTCGCCTCCGGTACGCCGGGCGTGATGCACGCGTGCGGGCACGACGGCCACACCGCGATCGCGATCACGATGGCGGACATCCTGGCCGCGCGGCGAGCGGAGATGCCCGGGACGGCCGTCTTCCTCTTCCAGCCCGCCGAGGAAGTGCTGGGCGGCGCGCGCCCGATGATCGAGGCGGGCGCCCTCGACAACCCGCGGGTGGACGAGATCTACGGTCTGCACCTCACGACCCAGCAGCCGGTCGGCCAGGTCCAGGTGCGCCCCGGGCCGTCCATGGCCTCGGCCGACGTCTTCACCGTCGAGGTGCGGGGCACCGGTGGCCACGGCGCGATGCCGCATCTCTCGATCGACCCCATCACCGCCGCGGCCAATATCCTGCTCGGCATGCAAACCCTGGTCGCCCGTGAGGTCCCGGCGCAGGACACCGCGGTGCTCACGGTGGGGCAGATCGTGTCCGGCACCACGGGCAATATCATCCCGGACCGCGCGATCATGCGTGGCACCATCCGGGCCTTCGAGCAGTCGGTGCGGGACCATCTCGTCTCGCGGCTCGGCGCCTTCGCCGCGGACATCGCGAAGGCCTATCGGGCCCAAGCGATCACGCGCTTCGACGGGGGCTCGTGCCCGGCGGTGGTGAATCACGCGAAGGAGACGGAGTTCGTGCGGGCGTGCGCGGTCGACGAGGTGGGGGTAGAGGCGGTGACCGACGGGCGCGTGGTCATGGCCAGCGACGACATGAGCCTCTTCCTGCGGCAGCGCCCCGGCTGCTACTTCCGCGTGGGCATCGGCTCGGCCACCGGCGCGGCCCGGCCGCACCACGCGCCGGAGTTCGAGATGAACGAGGCGGGCCTGCCGGTGGCGCTGCGCGTGGGGCTGGCCGTGATGCGCGCGGCGCTGGCGCGCTGAGGAGCGGCGCTCGCATGGCCCGGCTTAGCGGCAGGGTGGCGGCGGTCACCGGCGGCGCCTCGGGGATCGGGGAGGCTACCGCCCGGCGCCTGGCCGAGGAGGGCGCGTACGTGGCCATCGCGGACATCGACGCGGAGCGGGGCCGCGGGGTGGCCGATGAGATCCGCGCCAAGGGTGGCCGCGCCATCTTCGTCGAGACGCATACCGAGCGGGAGTCCGAGTGCGTCCGCTTCATCCGGGCCGCCCACGCTGAACACGGCCGCCTGGATATTCTCGTCAACAACGCGGGGATGCGGCTCTACCAGACGGTGGTGGACGCGAGCGAGGAGAGCTGGGACGCGATCCTGGCGGTGAACGTGAAGGGCTACGCCTTCTGCGCGAAGGCGGCGATCCCCCTGATGCGTCAGACCGGCGGCGGCAGCATCGTGAATGTCGCCTCGATCCGCTCGGTGGTCGCGGGCGCCAACATGGTGCAGTACGACACCACCAAGGCGGCGGTGGCGGGCCTCACGCGCGCGATGGCCCTCGATCACGCGGGCGAGGGGATCCGGGTGAACGCGGTGTGCCCGGGCCCGATCTTCACCCGCTTCCACGAGCGCCGAGCCGCCACCGCGGGCAAGACCTTCGAGCAGTTCCGAGCCGAGTTCGGCCACGGCACCATGCTCGGGCGGCCGGGGACACCGGCCGAGGTCGCCGCCTGCATCCTCTTCCTGGCCGGAGACGACGCCTCCTACGTGACCGGCACGTCGCTCTACGTCGACGGCGGCCAGGTCGCGCTCTGAGGAGCGGAGTAATGATTTCGCTCGGCTCGATTCCCAGATCCGCTCGGCTCGCCTTCGGCTCACCTCGCCCTGCTCTCAGTTCACGCCCGACGCGCGCGGGAAGGCCACGACCGCCGCGGGCTCGGAAGCGTCCCAGGTCCGCAGGCCGTCCACGCTTGCCTCGACGACCCGCGCGGTCCGCGGGTCCTGCCCCTTCACGGTCTGGGTGATGCGGGTGAAGAGCCGCTCGCCGGGCCGGGCTTCGCCGCGGATCTCCTGCCGGTAGGCGGAGAAGCCGACGTAGCGCGCGGAGATCTGCGCGGTGAACGGGCCCACGTCGGTGCCGGTCAGGATCAAGGTGTAGGGGCCCTCGTGGCCGCCCGGCACTTCCACCAGCCAGCGCCGCCCGCCCTTCGCCTCGGTCAGCGAGCCGAACACGTGGTTCACCTCGACGTCGGGGGCGAGGAATCCCGCGGCCCGGCTCCCGTCCGGCATGCGCACCAGCGGGACCACCGGCCCCGTGGTCCGGATCTCGAGCATGCTCGAGCCCGCGACGAAGGGCTCGGGCGTCACCGGCATGCCGAAGCGCGCCCGCGCCCGCTGGCCGGCCAGCAGCACCGTGTCGGTCTGGCCGCTCTTGTCGGTGAGCCAGAGCGCGCCCCGCCGCGTCCAGCACACGAAGGTGCCGGCCGTCTGCTCGGCGCCGATCAGGCCGTCGTGGGCGGTCGCGGTGTAGTCGTTGGACTCGAGCGTGAGAGTCGAGCGGCTTCCCGCCGCCTGCACCACACGCGCCCAGACGCGCCCCGCGTGGATCAGCATACGGATCCCGGCCGCTTTCGCGTGGCCTGTGGGCGCCTGCTTCACGGTGACCTCGGTCTCGGAGAGCAGGGTGACCGTGCTGCCGTTCAGGAACGTGATGAGCGCGACGCCGCCCGCGCCGGTGCGGACGCGGTCGCCTTCCGCCAGGTTCATGCCGCTGACACCCGGCTCCCGCGCGCCCGCGTCACCCGCGATGCGCTCGACCGGCGCGGCCAGCACGCTCAAGGTCGCGGTCACCGCGCCCTGGGCCATCGCCAGCGTCGGGACGAGCAGGGGAGTCATCAGAACCATCGCCATCACGGTCTGCCGGTGCCACCTCGTCGTGCGCCTCCTCGGTTCGAGGGTGAGCTCGCCGAACGAAGGCTCAGGGAGCAAGGGACGCGCCAGGCCGGCCCGTCGCGCAAGTAGTGGTGGCGCCTGCCGCCGGCCGCCGTCGCCGGGCAGGACGCCCGAAACGGAGACGGCACTCCGCCCGGGCGGCGGATGGGCTAGGGCCGCGCCTGAGGAACCTCCGTTCGAGCGCCGGCTTCGAGCCTGTGAACGAATCGCGGGTGGCGTCGTGGTGCGCAGCGGTCCCCGTCGCCAGGCGTGAGGCGGGCTCGTATCCCGAACGGGGGTGACCCGCGTGCGGGGCTGGCTCCGTGCCGTCACCCCGCCGCCGGCCG
>DASQAL010000061.1:0-2829 GCA_035635775.1 Candidatus Acidiferrum sp. | reverse complement strand
CTCTGCGACACCGCGCTCGGCACCGACACCGGCGGATCGGTGCGGGTGCCGGCGAGCTTCTGCGGCCTCCACGGCATCCGGCCCACCCACGGCCG
This sequence comes from Candidatus Acidiferrum sp., assembly GCA_035635775.1. Classification (GTDB taxonomy): domain Bacteria; phylum Methylomirabilota; class Methylomirabilia; order Rokubacteriales; family CSP1-6; genus CAMLFJ01. Next base: position 2,734 of record DASQAL010000061.1, on the reverse strand, counting down.
GCTCGACCTCACCGGCATGCTGCCGCAGGCGCCCACCTCCGACACCACCGGCTGGTTCGCCCGCGACGCGCAGACGTTCGCCCGGGTCTCGGAGGTGATGCTCGGCGAGCCGATCCCGGCCGCGCTGCCGGCGCGACTCGTCGTCGCGCAGGACGCCTTCGGCCTGGCCGACGAGGAGACGGCCGCCGCGCTGCGGCCGATGGTGCGCCGCCTCGGCGCGCTGGTGGAGCATGTCCGGGAAGACGTCATGGCGCCCCCCGGCCTCACCGCCTGGGCGCGGGCCCAGCGCACGCTGCAGCCATGGGAGGCGTGGCTCACGTTCAAGGAGTGGATCGACCGCGACAACCCGCGGATGGCGTGGAGCGTCGCCCGCAATCTCGCCCTCGCGCCCATGATCCCGGAGAGCGAGCGCCAGTGGGCCACGCGGGTGCGCGCCGAGGCCCGCGCCCGGCTCACCGCGCTCCTGCCGGCGGGGACGATCCTCTGCATGCCGACCACGCCGTTCCCGGCGCCGCGGAAGGGCCTGTCCCTCACGACGCTCGAGCCGCTGCGCGCCCGCATCACGTGCCTGGCCGCGCACGGCGGCCTCACCGGCCTGCCGCAAGTGAGCCTGCCGGGCGCGCACGTCGAGGGGCTGCCGGTGGGCCTGTCCATCGTGGGCGCCCGCGGCAGCGACGCCATGCTGGTGGCGGTGGCGAAGGCGATGGAGGCCGCCGGATGACCGATCTCACGCCCAACCTCCCCGAGGTGGTCGCCGAGGTGGGCGCGCTGTTCGAGCGCTACGAGCAGGCGCTGATGGACAAGACCGTCGAGGTCCTCGACGCCACCTTCTGGGACAGCCCGCACACCATCCGCTACGCGCTGCACGAGAACGGCTATGGCTTCGCGGCGATCCACGCCCATCGCGTCGCGCGCCCGCCGGGGCCCGGCATCAAGGAGCGGCGCCTGCGCCTCGAGATCCTCACGCTCGGGCGCGACCTCGCCTCCGTGAACCTCGAGTTCAAGGTGCGCGGCCGCGACCTGATCGGCCGCCAGAGCCAGACGTGGGTGCGCTTCCCGGACCTCGGCTGGAAGGTCATCGCCGCCCACGTCTCCACCATGAACGCGGCCCCGCTCTGGTGACCACAGCACCAGCCGCCCACGCGGAGCGCCGGCTCGAATACGTCCGGATCCTCGCGCCGCTGGTCGAGGCGGAGCGACAGAGTTTGGACACGAAGCGGGAGCTGTCACCCAGCCTGCTCGATGCGCTCATCACCGGCGGCCTCTTCCGTTTATGGCTACCCAGGCGACTCGGCGGCGCCGAGCTCGATCCCATCTCGGGCCTCCGGGTGATCGCGGCCGTGGCCGCGCTCGACGGCTCGGTCGGCTGGAATGTGATGGTTGCCGCGGCCTACGGGATCTTCGCGGGCCGGCTCTCCGCGCGGGCGGCGGCGCGGATCTTCGGCGACCGGCGGGCCGCGGTGGCCGGGCACCTGGCGCCCTTCGGGAAGGCCGAGGTGATCAAGGGCGGCTACCTCGCGACCGGACGCTGGCCCTTCGGCAGCGGCGGCAAGCACGCGACGTGGTTTCTCGCCCGCTGCAGGGTGCACAGGAACGGGCGGGCCCGCCGGGGGCCCACCGGACGCCCCGAGACGCGATTGCTCTTCGTGCCGGCCGGCGAGTGCCGGATCCACGACACGTGGCACGTCAGCGGCTTGCGCGGGACGGGCAGCCACGACTACTCGATGAAGAACGTGAGCGTGCCGGCCGAGTACAGCATCGACATCCTGGCCGACCGGCCGACGCGTCCCGAGCGCCTGTACGCGTTCCCCGCGATTCCGTTCGTGGAAGCCGCGGTGGCGGCCGTCCCGATCGGGATTGCCCGGGCGGCCCTCGATGCCTTCACGGAGCTGGCGAAGACCCAGCGGTCGCGGCGGCCGCTTCGCGTGGATCCGACCGCGCAGCGGGAGCTCGGCCGCGCCGAGCTGCACGTGCGCTCGGCGGAAGCGCTGCTCTTCACCGCCGTCGACGATGCGTGGCGGACGGTGAAGGCACGCCGGCGTCCGACCCTCGAGCAGCGGGCCCAGCTCCGTATGGGCTGCGTGAACGCCGGGGTGAGCGCCGCGGAGGCGGTGGACATCGTCTATCGTCTCGGGGGCTCTGCCTCCATCTTCGAGGGGAACCGGATCGAGCGCTGCTTCCGTGACGTTCACACCGCCACCCAGCACGGGGCGCTGGCCCCGCGGACGCTCGAGGTGGTGGGCCGGGTGCTCCTCGGTCTGGACCCGCAGGGACTGCTTTGACACGGGAGACCGGGAATGCAGTAACATGCCCCGAGCGACCGACCACCCGACCCTCTTGCGGAGGCCTCGACATGACGCACAACGGCCACCTGGACGCCCGGACGCTTCACGCCCGCCTCACCCACCCGGTCATCGACGCCGACGGCCACTGGCTGGAGTACGGGCCGGTTATGCGCGAGGAGTTCCGGCGCATCGGCGGCGAGGCCGCCGTCGAGGGCCTGGCCCTGGCCAGCCAGCGCGCGCCCAACTCGCTCCAGATGACGGTGGCCGAGCGGGCCCGCCGCCGCGTCGGGCAGGAGGCGTTCTGGTCCTCGCCGTGCGAGAACGTGCTCGACCGCGCGACCGCCATGATGCCGCGGCTCATGTACGAGCGCCTGGATGACCTCGGCATCGATTTTTCCGTGGTTTATCCAACCGCGGGGCTCAGCTACCACCGCATGCAGGACACGCGG
>DASQAL010000060.1:0-4245 GCA_035635775.1 Candidatus Acidiferrum sp. | reverse complement strand
GTCACCGGCATCAGCACCTCCATCAGCACGTCTCGGTTCTTCGAGCGCGCGCTCGAGCTGGCGAAGCGCGCATCGGTGCGCAGATCCGGGCGCGCGATGGCCTTGCAAAAGCGCTCGTAGATCTCGTCGCCCGCCGCCGCGATATTGATGTGGCCGTCCCGGGTCTCGAAAACGCCGGTGGGAATGCCGGTCGGATGGTTGTTGCCGGCCTGGGGTGCGACCTCGCCACTCATCAGCCAGCGGGAGGCCTGGAAGTCCAGCATGGAGAGCATCGCCTCGAGCAGCGAGGTGTGCACCCACTTGCCCTGGCCGGTCGTCTCCCGCTCGATCAGCGCCACCAGGATGCCCTGGGCGAGCAGGATGCCCGAGCACAGGTCGGCGATGGGAATGCCTACGCGCACCGGCCCCTGCCCGGGAATGCCGGTGATGGACATCAGGCCGCCCATGCCCTGCGCGATCTGATCGACCCCGGGCCGATCGCGATAGGGCCCGCTCTGCCCGAAGCCCGAGATGGAGCCGTAGATCAGCCGTGGATTGATCGCGCGCAGGCTCTCGTAGTCGATGCCGAGGCGTCGCTTGACGTCCGGGCGGTAGTTCTCCACCACCACGTCGACGTCTTGCGCCAGCCGCTTGAAGATGACCACGCCCTCGGGCTCGCGCAGGTTGAGCGTCATCGCCTGCTTGTTGCGGTGCAGGTTCTGGAAGTCGAACCCGTGGCGATTGCCGCCCATGCCGTCGCCCGAGCGTCCGCCGGGCATCTCGATCTTGATTGCGCGGGCGCCCCAGTCCACGAGCTGCCGGACGCAGGTGGGACCCGCCCGCGCCCGCGTGAGGTCGAGCACCGAGTAGCGCGCCAGGGGTAGAGCCGTGTTCTCGGCCATGGTGGCCCTGATCCTATCCCTTCTCGGGGCGTCCCACCAGCGCCCTCAGCCCTCGACGATCGCCGCCGCCCGCTCCACCTCGGCCGGGCTCTCGCCGCTGCGCGGCCGCCGGCGGAGGAACAGGACGAACGGGATGACCGCCGCGAAGATCCACACGAGGCGCCAGAAGTTGTCGATGAACGAGAGCGATAGGGCCTCGCGTTGCACCATCTCGTACAGGTGCGCCCACGCTTGCTGCTCGGCGGTGACCGGGTCGGCCCCGCGCGCCGTGAAGATCCCGACCAGCGTCTGGTAGCGGTCCCACACCCCGGGATCGTAGAGGCTCACGTGTGAGACGAGCCGCGCCTGGTGGACCTGCGCGCCGCGCTCCAGCATCGTCGCCACCCCCGCGATGCCGATGCTCCCCCCGATGGTCCGCATGAAGTTGAAGAGCCCGGAGGCGTGGCCCAGCTCGTGCCTCGGCACCGCGCCGAGCGCCAGCGTGGACAGCGGCACGAACGTGAAGCCGATGCCGAGCCCCTGGATGAAGCGCGGCATCATGATGTGCCAGTAGCTCGCCTCCAGGGTGAGGGTGGCCATCAGGTACATGGCGTAGGCGTTCAGCGCGCAGCCGGTGACGATGATCCAGCGCGGATCGATGCGGTTCAGGAGCACGCCCGCGATCGGCATGGTGACCAGGGTGGCCACGCCCCCCGGCGCGAGCACCATCCCCGCCAGCATCGCGGTGTAGCCCATGAGGATCTGCGTGTAGAGCGGCGAGAGCACCATGATCCCGTAGAACGCGATGCTGATGACGAACATGGCGGCGGTCGCCACCGCGAACGTCGAGTGGCGCAGCACTTTCAGATCGACCACTGGCTCCTCCGCGCGCAGCTCGCGCGCGACGAGGGCGACCAGCGCCACCGCCGCCACCACGCCGAGCCACACGATGAGCGGCGAGGCGAGCCAGTCCTCGCGCTGGCCGCGGTCGAGCACGAACTGCAGGGCCGACACCCCGACGACCAGCAACACCAGGCCGGGCACGTCCACCCGCCGCACCGCCGGCCGCTCCGTGGTGGACTCGGGGACGAAGAGCCACCCCATCAGCACCGCGGCGGCGCCGACCGGCACGTTGATGTAGAACACCCACCGCCAGCTCCAGTTGTCGGTGATCCACCCGCCGAGCGTCGGCCCGATGATCGGCGCGAACATGATGCCGATGCCCCAGATCGCCATCGCCATCCCGCTCTGGCGCGCCGGGAACGTCTCGATCATCGTCGCCTGCGAGAGCGGCACGAGCGGCCCGCCGGCCAGCCCCTGCAGGAACCGCGCGATCACGATGATCGCCAGGCTCGGGGCCGCCCCCACCGCGGCCGAGGTGAGCGTGAACGCCAAGGTGGCGACGATGAAGAGCCGCTTGCGGCCGAGGAGATCGGTCAGCCACCCGGTGATGGGCAGGCTGATCGCGTTGGCGACCAGGAACGAGGTCAGCACCCACGTGATCTCGTCCACCCCGGCGGAGAGGGTGCCCCGCATGTGATCGAGGGCCACGTTCGCGATCGTGACGTCGAGGATCACCAGGAACGTGGCCATCATCGTGGTGATGGCCACGATCGCCCGCTCGAGGCTCGGGCTCATCTCAACTCGATAACGGGGACGACCGACATGCCGGGCACGAGGAGCGCGTGCCCGTTCTGCCCGGGCTCGAGCACGAGCTTCACCGGGACCCGCTGGACGACCTTGACGTAGTTGCCGGAGGCGTTCTCGGGCGGCAGGAGGGAGAAGCGGGATCCGGTGCCGCTCTGGATCGAGTCCACCCGGGCCCGGAACACGAGGTCGGGATGCGTGTCGACCGAGACCCACGCGCGCTGGCCCGCGCGCACGTGGGTGAGCTGGGTCTCCTTGTAGTTCGCGATCACCCACACGCTGGCCGCGTCCACGATCGCGAGCAGGGGCTGGCCCGGCTGCACGGTCTGTCCCACCTCCACCGTCCGCCGGGTCACACGGCCGGCGACGGGCGCGGTGATCATCGCGTACTCGAGATTCAGCTCGGCCTCGCGCAGGGCGGCGCGCGCCTCGGCCACCTGCGCCTCGACGCTCACCGCCTCCGAGCCGCGGATCGCCACCTCGCGGCGCCGGCTACGGGCCTCGCCGAGCCCGGCCTCGGCCGCTTCGAGCTGCCGCCGCGCCTGCGTCAGCGCCACCTCCTGCGCGGCCACCTCGGCCTCGGCCTGGGCGACCTCGGCATGCGCCACGTGCACGCGCTGCCGCGTCGCCTCGACGGCCGCCTCGCCGGTCCCGAACGCGGCGTCGGCGTGGTCGAACTCCTGACGCGCGATCAACCCGCGATCGAGCAGCTCCCGCATGCGCCGGTGATCGAGGCGCGCGCGCTCGAAGTCCGCCTGGCGCGCCGCGACGTCGGCCTGCGCCGCCTGGACGGCCGCCCGCCGCGCCAGGAGCCGGCTGCGCCGCTCCTCCAGCGTCCGCCGGGCGCCTTCGATGCCGAGCGCCGCCCCCGCCACGGTCGCCTCGGCGCGGACGACCTGGCTGCGGGTGGTCTCGTCCGTCATGGGCACGCCCTCGGTGGCCATGCTCAGGCGGCCCGCCGCGGTCGCCAGCGCCGCCCGGGCCTGGTGGACCTTCACCTCCAGGTCCCGCGGATCCAGGCGCGCCAGCGGCGCCCCCGCCGGCACCTCCTGGTTGTCGCGCACGAGGACTTCCAGAACGGTGCCTCGCACACGCGCACTGACCGGCGAGACGTGCCCCTCGACGAAGGCGTCGTCGGTCGAGACGTGACGGCTCCAGTAGCGCCAGGCGTGGACGCCGTACGCGCCGGCGGCCAGCACGACGAGACCAATGAGGACAAGCACCAGGGCGCGCCAGCGCCGGCGCCCGGCGAAGGACGGCGGGAAGGCGTCTCGCGGGTCGAGGTCGGTCAGAGCTGCCAGTCCTGGTACCAGGTCGACTCCGCGCCGATCCCCTCGCGGGCCACCGACACGTCGATCAGGTAGGGCCGGTTCTCGCGCGTGATCTTGTCCATGCCGCGGCGGAGCGCCGGCTCCAGCTCCTTCACCGTGGTGACCGCCTCCCCGTCCACGCCCTGCGAGCGAGCCAGCGCCACGTGGTCGGTCGCGGGGGCGCTGAGCCAGAGGCCGGGGTACTTGCCCTCGCGGATCATCTTGCTGTCCGGCATCTCCCGGGCCCAGTTATGCCGCACGATCTGGTAGCTCTCGTTATTGGACACGATGGTGAGGATCGCGGTGTTGTAGCGCGCCATCGTCCAGAAGCCGGAGGCGCTGTAGCCGAGCGCGCCGTCGCCCAGATGCAGGACTACCGGCCGGTCACGTCCCACCGCGACCTTCGCGCCGATGGCCGCGCCGACTCC
>DASQAL010000059.1:0-3401 GCA_035635775.1 Candidatus Acidiferrum sp. | reverse complement strand
GCCAGATAGCGCTCCCGCTGCACCGCCGCGTACTCCCGCAGGCTCGGTCGCGTCACGGGCTCCTCCCTCGGCTCGGAATGGGTAACCGTGACTTCGGATGTACGACCTCCTGCTCGGTAACCGAAATTTTGATGTGATGCGGCTACTAGATTGTGGCGAGTGCTTGCACTAAGCTACATTGTCCTGCGCAGGAGGGGCTTTTCTCAGCGAGGTGATGATTTTATGGACGCCTTGAAGCATGGTCCTGGCGCCTCGGTCCCGCTGGAATCGGTGCTGTGTACCGAGGAATTGAAGCGGCGGCCATCGCGCCCGCCGGATTACCAGGCTGAGAACCAGGCCCTGCTTGCCCTGGCGCAGGAGCTGACTTCCTCTCCGGGAAGCGTTCTGCAAAGGCTCGTGGATACTGCGCTGGAGTTGTGCCGGGGCCACTCGGCGGGGATCAGCCTGTTGGAGGAAGACGGCCCCCCAGGTAGTCTCAGTCCGGCGGGAAATCATTTCCGCTGGCACGCGGTCGCCGGCCAGTGGGCGCCTCGGGTCTGGGACACCACCACGCCGCGCGAGTACGGCCCCTGCGGCACCGTGCTCGATCGCAATATCACGCTGCTGTTCTCCAATGCCCACCGCTATTACACGCAGTTTGGGGGCGTTCTTCCGTTGCTGGTCGAAGGGTTGCTGGTGCCCTTCCACGTCCACGGCCAAGCGGTCGGCACGGTTTGGGTGATCGCGCACGATGAGAGCCGCAAGTTCGATGCCGAAGACCAGCGCCTACTCGAAAGCCTTGCCACGTTCGCGGTTACCGCATATCAGACGCGGTTGTCGATTGCCGCCCAGGCGAAGACCAACCAGGACTTGCAGGCGGAAATCGCAGAGCGCCAGCGCGCCGAAGAGGCGCTGCGGGAGGCCGATCGCCGCAAGAGCGAATTCCTGGCGCTGCTCGCCCATGAACTTCGCAACCCCCTCGCGCCCATCCGCAACGCGGTGGAGATTCTGCGCCGATCAGGGGGCGATGAGCAAAAGGTGAGGTCGGCGACCGAGTTGATGCAGCGTCAAGTCGGGCAGATGGTGCGCCTCGTTGACGACTTGCTAGACGTGAGCCGCATCAGCCGGGGCCAGATCGAAGTTCGCCGGGAGCCGGTCGAACTGGCCTCGATCGTACATAGCGCCGTCGAAGCCGTTCGCCCGCTCTGCGCGAGTATGAATCATGAACTGTCGGTCACGCTGCCGCCGCAACCGGTGTACCTGAACGCCGACCCGAGCCGGCTGGCGCAAGTCGTGGGCAACCTGCTGAATAACGCCTGCAAGTTCACCGAGCCGGGCGGCCGCATTAGGCTGACCGTCGAGCGCGAGGGCGAAGAGGTTCTCATCCGCGTGCAAGACACTGGCATCGGCATTGCCGCTGAGCAGCTTCCCCGCATCTTTGAATGCACGATGGCGAAGTAGAAGCGCGCAGCGAGGGGATCGGTCGAGGCAGCGAGGTCGTGGTGCGTCTGCCTCTTCTTTCCACGCCCTTACCGCCCGTGCCGCGCGAGCCGTCCGGCATTCAAGCACTGGCGACGGTCCCGCGTCGGATCCTGATCGTGGAGGACAACCGGGACTCGGCAGACAGCCTCGCGATACTGTTGAAGGCGGCCGGCCACGAAGTTCACGTCGCCCACGATGGACTCGAAGCGGTAGAAGTGACGGCGACGTTTCAACCCCAGGTGGTCCTGCTCGACATCGGCTTGCCCAGACTCAACGGCTACGAAGCGGCGCGCCGGATTCGCGAACAGCAACGGCATAAGGACGTGACGCTGGTGGCTCTGACCGGGTGGGGCCAGGAGGAGGACCGCCGCCGATCCAAGGAAGCGGGATTCGACGCTCACATGATCAAGCCGGTGGACTTCTCAGCCCTTACGAAGCTGCTGGCCGGGTCGCTCGCCGACTGAGAAGGCCGCGTGGGGGTGGCGCGCTCGACGGGGCCGAGGGCGCCCGAATGCACGGCGCGCAGCTCCACGAGGGCGCCGTCGGCCACCCCGAGCATGGCGAGCGCGCTCGGCGCGATCTCCCCGCGCGGCCCGTCGCCGGGCGTGAGCGAGTCGACCCATGCCCGCAGCGGGGCGCCGCGCGGGTTCACCAGCTCCACGATGGCGCCCGGCCCGATGCCGAGGCGCGCGGCGGTCTGGGCGTCCAGGCGCACGAGGCGGCCCCGGTCGGCGTCGAGATCGGCCACCGGGGTGAAGCGCACGCGGAGGCGGCCCGCGAGGAGCGCCGCGCGCGTGGCCGCGGTCGCGGCGGCGTCGACATCGCCGGCGCGCCAGATCACGCCGTAGTCGCGCTCCGCCGCCGCGGGGGTGACGTAGCCCTCGGCGATGTCCGCGGCCACCGCGGCCGGATCGCGGGTGAGGGGGTCGCCGAAGCCACCGCCGCCCGAGCTCTCCATCAGGACCACGTCGCCGGGCTCGAGGGGAAAGCCGCCGACCTTGCCGGGCAGCGGGGAGGGCTGGATCGGCGTCTCGCCGCGGCGCACCCAGAAGCGATTGGTCGCGCCGGAGCCACCCCCGCAGACGCCGAAGGGCGGGAGCACCGCCTTCTCGGCGAGCACCGAGAGCCGGCTCGCGGGAACCAGCACGCGGACTTCCCGGGTAAGCCCGAGGCCGCCCCGCCAGCGTCCCGGCCCGCCCGAGTCTTCGCGCAGTGAAGTCCGCTCGATGCGCACCGGGTAGAGCTGCTCCACCGCCTCGATGGGCTGCAGCGTGGTCATGTCGCTCTCGGTCCACGTGCGGACGGTATTGCTGCCGTCGCCGCCGTGGAAGCCGCCGGTGCCGCCCGCCGGGTACTCGTAGAAGATGAAGGTCTCGCCGGTCCGCGGATCGGGCCCGCCCACGTAGCAGTGATTGCCGCCGCCCTTGAGATCGCCGGCCACCCGGCCGTCGAGGGCCTGGGCCAGCGCGCCCATCACCGCGGTCTCCACGCAGTACTTCACCTCGACCATGCCGCCGCACGGCGCGGGGGGATTCGCGTTGACGATGGTGCCGGGTGGGGTGATGACGGTGAGGGGGCGGAAGGCGCCCGAGTTCACGTCGGTGCCGGGATCGAGGAACGATTTGATGATGGTGAAGGCGCCGGTGGGGGCCATGGCGGGCCCCACGTTGGTGGGCGCGGCGACCTGGGGCGAGGTGCCGGTGAGGTCCACCGTGATCGTCTCGCCCGCCACCGTGACACAGGCCCGGATGGTCAGGGGCTCGAGCCGCACGCGCCCGCTCTCGAGGTGCGCCTCGTAAGAGTAGCGGCCGTCCGCCAGCGCGCCGATCGCGCGCCGCATGCGCTGCTCGGCGCGGTCCATCAGCTCGACCACCGCGGCCCGCACCACCGGGGCGCCGTAGCGCGCGGCGAGGGCCTCCACCCGCTCGGCCGCCTTGCGG
>DASQAL010000058.1:0-16643 GCA_035635775.1 Candidatus Acidiferrum sp. | reverse complement strand
ACGATCTCGTCGGCAGGATCGAGCTCGGTGGTTCGGAACTCGATCTCCTCGATCGGAATATGGGTCGCGTTCTCCAGGCGGCAGAGCGCGGTCTCCCAATCCTCGCGCACGTCGAGCAGCACGATCGGGTCCCGGCGATCGAGCCGGACTTTAAGATCCTGCGGGCTAATGTCGGTCATGACGCCCTCCGGGCCCGAAGAGTACACCGAAACGGATATCCGCCGACTGGGGGAGTGCGGGGGCCATTTCTGGGCCCCCGCATTGAATAGAGGGGCGGATCCGACTGCCCGCCCCCAGCCGAATGCCCGCGGCCTGGGGGAGTGCGGGGGCCATTTCTGGGCCCCCGCATTGAATAGAGCTTAAAGAACTAAACGGTAATTAGCCGGACGGTTGTCCGCGGCCGGGACACCCTCAAGGCTCCGCGGGGAGCAGCACGGACGTCTCCGGGGAGATCTCGATCTTGACTTCGTCGCCCGGCTTGAAGCTGCGGCCCTGCGGCGCCGAGGTGATCATCTCCACGCGCACGGTGCCGCCCGGGATCGCGACGTCGTAGAGCTGGCGCGCGCCCTCGAACACGTGCCCGGCCACCTTGCCGCGGATCCCCCCCGCCGCGCGCTCGGCCTCCTCGAGCCGCAGCGCCTCCGGCCGGAGGCAGAGGAGCCCGTGGGCCCCGACCGCCCACGCGTGACCGCCCGAGGCGACCGGGATGCGCGAGCCGCCGGTCGTCTCGACCACCACGCCCAGGTCGCGCACCTCCGTGACCCGCACCGTCACCAGGTTGGCGGCGCCCACGAACTCGGCCACGAACCGGTTACGCGGGCGCCAGTAGATCTCCTCGGGCTTGCCCTCCTGCACGATCCGGCCCTGGCTCAGCACCGCGATGCGCGTGGACAGCGCGAGCGCCTCCGCCTGGTCGTGGGTGACGTAGACGGTGGTGATGCCCACGTCGCGATGCAGCCGCGCCAGCTCGAGCCGCATCTGCGACCGCAGCACCGCGTCCAAATTGGAGAGCGGCTCGTCGAGCAGGAGCAGCCGCGGCTGGATGATCAGGGTCCGCGCCAGCGCCACCCGCTGCTGCTGGCCCCCCGAGAGCTGGGACGGCCGGCGTTCCTCGAAGCCGGCGAGGCCCACCTGGCCGAGGGCGGCGGCCACTCTCGCGGTGAGCGGCACTCCGCTCACGCCACGCTCGCGGAGCCCGAAGGCCACGTTCTCGAACACGGAGAGATGCGGCCACAGCGCGTAGTGCTGGAAGACCATGCCCAGGTTGCGCTTCCACGGCGGTATCGGATCGATCGGCTCGTCGTCCACGATGATGCGGCCGGTGTCGGGCGTGATGAATCCGGCGAGGAGCCGGAGCAGCGTGGTCTTGCCGCAGCCGGACGGGCCCAGCAGCGTGTAGAACTCCCCGGGCCGGATCGAGAGCGAGACGTCCTGCACCGCCCAGTGGTCGCCGTAGCGCTTGCCCACGCCTTCCATGCGGACTTCCGACAACCGGACCAGCTCGTCCTGGCTCACGCCCTTTCACCTCCCCCGTCCCACGGTCGCGCGCGGCGATTGAGCCGCGCCACGAGCGGGATCACCGACAGCCCCATCCCGGCCAGCACCAGGTAGACGGCGGCGGGCGGCATGGACGACAGCAGCGTCGTCGCCACCACCGGTCCGATGAAGGCCGCCCCGATCCGCGCCGAGTTGACGAATCCGATGGCTTCCCCGGACGCCCGCTGCGCGATCGCCGCCACCGAGAGCGGGAAGACCGGCGCGATGCACAGCACCTGGAGGAAGCGGAGCACTCCGAAGCTCCACACGTTGCCCGCGACCCCGAGCGCGGCCACCAGCACCGAGGAGCCCAGGAGGAACCAGATCAGCGCGCGCCGATCGCCGACGACCTCGGCCAGGCGCGGCGCCGCCATCGCGCCGAGCGCGGCGGCCAGCCCGGTGATCAGGAGGAGGAACCCGCTGACCTCGAGCGTGGAGTCCCCCGACACCCCGAGCGGCGGGAGAATCTGCGGGAGGATCGCGGCGAGGAAGAAGATCTGCGTGGATCCGGTGAGCACCACGAGGCACACCGTCACCAGCTCGCGCGGCGACGTGCGCCGGTCGCCCGAGGCCTTGGCGTCGCGCGGCTTGCCCGGCGGCACGCCCCAGGCCACGAGGGCCGAACAGGCCCACAGCATCACGCCTCCCAGGATGAAGGACAGCTGGAACCCGAGGCGCGCCGCCACCACCGCCCCCACCGCCGGCCCCAGCACCTGCCCGAGCGTCATGCCCGACTGGATATAGGACACCTGGCGCCGCACGTCGCCGCCGGACCGCCCCACCATGATGAAGGCGAAGGTGGACACCGCGCCCATCAGCCCCAGGAGCACGCGGGCGACCAGCATCTCGGGCAGCGTGCGCGCGAGCGCCATGCCGAGGAAGCCCAGACCCTGGAACGCCTGCACCGCCACGAAGCCGCGCTTGGGATCGATGCGCTCGCCGATGCGCCCCGAGATCGGCGCGGTGATGACCGTGATGAGCGGGCTGATGCCGAGGATCCACCCGGTCCAGCGCAGCGTCGCGGCCGCGTCCAGCGTGGACATCTTCTGGATGTGGAAGGGCAGGCTCACGTACACGAACGACCACGCGAAGGTCCCGAGCAGCATCGAGGCCGGCAGGACCCAGGTCCGGGCGGGCGACGCCATCGTCAGCTCCGGAACAGCGCCGCGCCGGAGCGCCGCGCCAGCGCGGTGGCGGCCCACGTCCCGGCCGCCACCAGCACGATGGCGACCACCCCGAGCGCCGCGCCCGGGCCGCGGCCCACCGCCGACTGCATGTAGAGATAGATGCCGTACGAGAGCGGACCCAGCTCCACCCGCGGCACCAGCAAGATCGTGGACGAGAGATCCACCGCCGAGGTGATGAAGGCGAGCAGGCCGCCGGCCAGCAGTCCGCGCATCATCAGCGGCAGCGTGATGCGCCGGAAGGTGCGCGGGCGATTGGCCCCCAGGTTCTGGGCCGCCTCCTCCAGCGCGGGCGAGAGCTGCTGGAGCGCCGCGTAGGCCCCCCGCACCGCGTAGGGCAGCCGCCGCACCGCGTACACGATCACCAGGATGAGCCACGTGGACGTGAGCGGCTCGCCCAGGCCCGGCACGCGGAACGAGGCGAAGGCGCGGAGGTAGCCCACCGCGATCACCACGCCGGGGATCGCGAGCGGCACCGTGGAGATCGTGTCGAGCCACTGCCGGCCCCGCACCCGGCCGCGGAGCAGGAGCCAGGCGATCACCGCGCCCAGCGCCACGTCGAGCAGCGCGGCGAGTCCCGCGTAGCGCACCGTGTTGGCGATGAACTGGGGCGAGCGGACCAGGATCTCCTCGTAGTTGCCGAGGGTGTACACGCTCGGCACCGGGGTGAGGCTCCACACCCTTGAGACCGACAGCAGCAGGATGCCCACGTGCGGGAGCAGCGCCGGCCCCAGCAGCAGCGCGACGAGTCCCCACACCACCAGCGCGCCGCGCGGGCCCAGCGCCACCGGCGGCGCCTCGCCGCCCCGCCCGAGCGCCGCGAACTCGCCGCGGGCCAGGACCGCCTTGGAGAGGGCGAGCGCCCCGAGCGAGAGGGCCACCAGGATCACGCAGATCACGTAGCCGTCCACGTCGGTGAGGCCGATCGTGGTCACCCGTACGTAGGCCTGCGGCGCGAGCAGCTTGGTGTAGTTGAGCATCAGCGGCGTGCCCAGGTCGTCGATCACGCGGATGAACGTGAGCAGGGCCCCCGCCGCGTAGCCCGGCAGGGCCAGCGGCAGCAGCACGCGACGGAAGAGGCGCAGGCCCGAGCTGCCGAGGTTCTGGGCCGCCTCCTCGAGCGAGCGGTCGAGGCCGGCGAGCGCGGCCGCGGTGTTGAGCAGGATGAACGGAAAGTAGTGGAGGCTCTGCACCAGCACCACCCCGGTGAGCCCCTCCATGAACGGGATCGTGAAGCCCGCGTGCTCGAGCAGCAGCAGGTTCACCGCCCCGCTCCGTCCGAGGATCTGCTGGAAGGCCACCGCGCCCACGAAGGGCGGGATCACGAGCGGAAGCACGCCCAGCACCGTGACCAGGGTCCGCCCCGGGAAGCGGTAGCGCACGGTGAGGAGCGCCAGCGGCACCGCGATCACGCTGCCGATCACCACCGCCAGCACTCCGGCCAGCAGCGTGTTCACGAACGCCTCGCGGAAGAGCGGGCGCGCGAAGAAGGCCCCGAGCGGCCGCAGGGTGGGCACGCCCCCGTCCAGGAAGGCCACCGACAGCACCTGGAGCAGCGGGTAGACGATGGCGGCCGCGAGCAGGGCCAGCAGGGCCGCCACCAGCGTGGCCTCGCCCGCCGAGCGGTGTGCCATCAGGCGGATGCGGGCGCGCTCGATTCGACGGCCGACGCCTCGGGCGCCATCGGCTGCGCCGCGAACGTCAGGTACTCCAGATCATCGAGGGTCTGCTCGAGGCGATGGTAGGCCCACGCGCATCCGAGCAGCGCGGCGAGCGGATAGCCGAGCCCGTAGCTGCGCGGGCCCACCACCAGCGTGATCACGGTGAAGACCAGGTTGCCGGCCAGGAAGATCCCCGCGACCTCGGCGGCCGCGCGCCGCCGGTCGAAGTAGAGCAGCACGATGCCCCCGAAGAGGCAGAGCACGTGCAGCAGCGCGCCCACGAGCCCGCAGCGCATGATCCCGAGCTGCAGCCCGTCGAGCGCGAGCTCGGCCGCGATCCACGGCGCCAGCACCATGAGCAGCAGGGTCAGCGGGCCCTGGACCACCAGCATGCGGCGCAGGCCGTCGCGCAGGCAGGCGGTCATGGCCCGCTTGGCCTCGAGCACCTGCCGCAGGGTGCCGTGCTTGGTGGCCACCCCGTAGTACTCCCGGTAGCGATCGTAGAAGTCGGTCTCGACGCTGACGAGGAAGACGGCGAGCGACGGCACGACCGAAAGGTAGCACAGGAAGATCGGCGTGTCGTAGAGCGAGGCGTGGAACCAGCCCACGATGGTCCGGCCGGTCGGCGCGATCCAGAACGCGATGCGGTCCACCGCGATGGCCGCGTTGTAGAGGAGCCCGGCCGCGATCAGATCCGGGTAGCGGACGAAGGCGCTGGTGAGATCCACCGTCTCCGGCACGCGCACCGCGGTGAGCTCGCGCTCCACCCGCGCGCACAGCACGAAGAGGATGGCCGCCTGGCCGAGCAGGAAGCCGCCCAGGTGCCCGCTCGTGCCGAGCCAGCGGCCGAGCGCCAGGGCGGCGAGCAGGCTCACCACGTTGCCCGCGAAGAAGGCGGCCACCACGCTCGCGTAGTCCTGGGCCGCCCCGAGGTAGATCATCACCATCCAGGTGCACGACACCACGACCAGCAGCATGACCCCGAACAGGCGCACGCCCGGGTCGAGCCCGGGCGCCAGGCCGTAGAACAGCGCGCCGAGCAGGAGGTGCGCCAGCGCGGTCCACCCGACCGTGAAGCGGTAGGAGACGACCAGGGTCCCGATGCGGCCCACGTAGAGCTCGTCGGCGAGCTGGCGCGTCACCACCATGTGCGCGGCGCCGGTGGTGATCAGCGAGAACGTGTAGGTGTAGACGACGATCGCCTGGAACCGCGCGTGCGCCGCCTCGCCGATCAGGTCGCGGGAGAACAGGGCCAGGGTCCCGAGCGTGCAGATGGAGAGCAGCCACGGACCCGCCGAGAGCACCGCGCCGTAGAGGTGCGCGCGCAGCCAGCCGCTGCTGCTGTCCTCGACGATGAGGCGCTTGAGCCGGAAGCCGATGCCCGCCATCGCCCTACCCCGCCCGCGACCCGATCATGTCCGTGTAGATCTCCCGGTAGCGACGGATCAGGTCGGACTCCTGGTAGTGGGCGCGCACCCGGTTCCGCGCGGCCCGGCCCATCTCCTCGCGCAGCCCCGGGTCGCGGGCCAGGCTCAGCATCGCCTGCGCGGTCGCGCCCGGGTCGGCGAGGCCGGTCACGAGCCCGCTCGCGCCGAGCGCCCGGTCCGCGGGCTGGCTGCCCTCGAGGAGCTCGCGGCAGGCGCCCACGTCGGTGGAGACCACCGGGATGCCGGCGGCGGCCGCCTCCAGGATCACGAGGGGCAGCCCCTCCGAGATGCTGGTGAGCACGAGCACGTCGATGCGCGGGTAGATCTGCTTGACGTCCACGGGGCCGGTGAACTCCACCCGCTCGGCGATCCCGAGCGTCGCGGCCAGCACGCGGCACTCGTCGAGATATTGCGGGTCCTCGTCGCCCGGCCCCGCGATCACCGCGCGCGCGCCCGGCAGCGCCGCGCTCACGATCTTGACCGCGCGGATGAACGTCTTCAAGTCCTTGATCGGCACCACGCGCCCCACGAAGCCGATGCGGAACTCTCCCGGCGCCGCCTCCACGCGCGGCAGCGCGGCGAGCGGCTCCATGTTGATGCCGTTCGGCACTACCAGCGTCTTGGCCGGGTCCGCCCCGTCCCGGATCTGGGCCTGGCGGTTGCCCTCGAAGATCGTGACGATGCGGTCGGCGTGGGCGTAGGTGATGCGGGAGAGGTGCTCGAAGAGCCGGGTCCACAGCTCCTTGAAGAAGCCCGGCCCCGCCGACAGCGTCATGGGCGCCTGCTGCTGCACGTAGATCCACTCGGCCTGATCGATCTCCATCCGCCGCTCGCGCGAGTAGATGCCGTGCTCGGTGAGCATCATCGGCCGGTCGTGGCGGGCCCGCTGGGTCGCGGCCACCAGCCCCGCCCATCCGGTGGAGACGGTGTGGTACAGGGCGGCCTCCGGCACCGGGGCGTGGAGCAGCCGGAACATCGGCAGGTGGGTGAACCGCCACGTCCAGAAGTAGTCGAGGAACGAGATGTGGGAGGCCCGGCTCTCGTAGAGGCGCCGCACGATGTCCCACGACGGCTTGCCGTAGATGTAGTCGTGCACCGAGGGACCGGCGCCCGGGTGGGGCGCGATCTGCCGGAGGAGATCCCCGAGCCCGTCCGCCCGGCCATCCTTGAGCTCCTCGTGGTAGCGCAAGATCGTCTCCCACGAGGCGGGATCCATCCCGTGGCTCATGCCCGCCGGCTCGTCGCCACCGTGGATGCCCACGTCCACCAGGCTCACCACGTTGGGTGGCATCTGGTAGCGCGGCTCGTGCGTCTCGCCGCTCGTCGCCGAGATGTGGAAGATCGCGAAGCGCAGCTCGGGCAGCGCGGTGACGAGCTGGTGGATCCAGGCCGACACTCCGCCCGTCACGTAGGGATACGTGCCCTCGAGGATCAGACAGACGTCGGCGGGCGGGGGCGGCGTAGCGGTCACGCCGCGGGCTCCTCCGCCCACCAGCGGAGCGTGTCGTCGGCGCGGCCGGCGGCCACCGCGTCCCGCGAGAGCGCCCGCAGGTCGCCCCAGCGGCCCTGCGCGAAGAAGATCTCCGAGAGCAGCAGGTCCGTCTCGGTGGACGGCGCGGCGGCGCGGGCCTCCGCCGCAAGCGTCTCCGCCTCCGCCACCTCGCCTTGCGCCAGCCGCACCCGGGCCAGCGCCGCGGCCGGCGCGGCCCACTCCGGCCGGCGCGCGCGGGCCGCCCGGTACGCGGCCTCCGCCTCACCGAGCCAGTGGCGGCCCATCGCCGCCTCCAGCAGCCGGCTCTCGTGGTAGGCCACGCACGCGTCGCCCACCGCCATGAGGCGCTCGGGCGACTCCGGGTCGAGCTGGAGCTGCTCCTGCGCCCGCGAGATCCGCGCCACCAGCCGCTCCTCCACCCGCTGCAGCGCGCCCGAGGCCGCGATCTGCGTGTCACGGTCATCCGCCCCCAGGGCTTCACGCAGGAGGTCCACCGCGGCGCCGTCTCCGCGCTTGGCGAGGAGCCCGACGCCCCAGCGCTGCGTGCGCGGGTCGGCGGCGCGGATGAGGTCCGCCACCGGCTGCACCGAGACCTGCGCCTGCAGCCAGTCGAGGACGCGGTCCACCGGCTCGGGAGTCTGCCCGGGGCCGGGCAGGCCCGCCATCTCCGAGTGCGCGCCCGCGTACATCCCGGCCGGCGCGGCGCGCTTGCGCCAGAAGCGAATCGCGCTGAGCCCGATCAGGCCGAGGCCGGGCAGCGAGAGCACGAGCGCGGTGGCGAGGAACCGGGCGTCGCGCCGTCCATCGCCCAGGGCGCGCCCGGCGAGCCACGCGGCGGCCGCGTGCGCGACCAGGCCCAGCGCCCACCACGGGGGGCCCGCGAGCGCGAGCGCCAAGGCGAGCGCCTCCGCGAGCCAGCCCGCCGGGAGCGCGGCGATCAGGACGTCACTCCCCCGGGCCGCTCCCGCACCGCGAGGACGCGCGCCGAGAACTCGAGGTCCTGCGTCTCGTCGCCGTAGGGGGCGAAGTGGAAGTTGTTGATCTCGCGCGACAGGCGCTCCACGACGACCTCGGCATGCGCGGGCGGGGTCTCGGGCAGGATGATCGCGAAGGAGTCCTCGGTGGCATAGCGACACACGATGTCCACGTCCCGCAGCGTGCGCGAGAACACGAGCGACAGCACGCGCCCCAGCTCGATGCGGCGCTCGGGCTCCACCGCGCCGAAGCGCTGGACGCGGAAGATCACCACCGCGAGCGGCCGGCCGTAGCGGTCGGCGCGCGTCTCCTCCTCGTGGAGCCGGCGCTGGTAGTACGCGTAGGTGTAGGCGCCCACCAGGTCGTCCTCGATGGTCCGCGCGCGCGTCTCCTGATGCGTCCGCGCGTTCGCGAGCGCCCGCGCGCCCCAGTCCGCCACCAGGCCCAGGCGGTCGAGCGAGGCGGCGGTGAGGCGCAGGAAGGGCAGCGCCGTCACCGTGAGGCAACCGAGCAGCGTGCCCTGCGGGCCCAGCAGCGGGGCCGCCATCAGCAGGCTCGCGGTGTGGAGATCGTCGAGGGAGGCGATGACGGCGGCATCGCGCACGCTGACCGGGCGGCCGAGGCGGACCGCCAGGCCCACCAGGCCCTCGTCGGGCGGGATCTCCGACCGCTCGGGCGGCGGCCCCTCCGCGGCGCGCAGGCGCATCAACTCGCCCTCGAGCACGTAGCACTGGCAGGCGTCGGCCTGCAGGAAGCGCCGCGCGGTGAGCGCGATGGCCGGATAGAGGCGCTCCGCGTCGAGGGTCTCGAGGGCGCGGGCCGCGGTGTAGAGGCTCGAGAGCGACGCGCGCTCGTCGGCCACGCGGCGCTCCAGCTCGTGCTTGGCCTCGGTGGCGGCCATGAAGCGCACCGCCTGATCGGCCAGCTCGTGCTCGAGCGCCTCGACGCGGCTCCCGAGGGTGAGCGTGGCGCGTCGCAGCGACTCCCGCTGGGCGCCCAGGCCGAAACCGGCGCCGATGAGCAGGAGCGGCGTCACGTAGTGCCCGAGCGTCCGCACCTCACTCCAGGTCAGGTACTCGAGACGCGCCACGATGCACGCGGTGACCACCGCCGCGGTCACGAGGCCGCTCGTGAGCCCGGCGCGGAGCCCGTGGCGACAGGCCACCACCGCGACGAGCAGCAGGGCCGGGTTCGGCTGCACCGCGAGGAAGCCGGGGTCCTTCGGCCGCAGCAGCAGGTTGACGACGGCGAGCACGAGGAGCCCGCCGCCGAGCTCGAGCAGGTAGGGCCGGCCGCGGCGGAGTGTGGCGAGCACCCGGCGCTTACCGCGCCCGGGCGTCGCCCAGGGCGCCCGTCAGATGAGCGGCCATGTCGTGGGCCACCTGCTGCGCGACGCGCGCGAGTCCGTCCTCGCGGATCCACGAGGAGCCGAGGCGGGCGTGGCTCGCGCTCCACACCACCTCGCCGGAGGCCACCTCCACGAGCCGCGCGGTGACGCCGACCGCGGGCGTCTCGGAGAGGCCGGGCTTGTAGCGATACTCGGTCACCGAGCCCTGCAGCACGTGGCTCACCTGCAGGAGGCGGCCGATCCGCTGGGCGGACGGCAGGCGGCCCGCGTCGGCCGGGTCCAGGTTCTCGCGGCGGAGGAGGTCGGCGACCTCGCTCGGATCCATCACCGCGATCGCCCCGGTGGCGAGCAGCTCGGTGACGAGGAGGTCGGCGGTGGACTGGCCGGCGCGCAGCGAGGTGGTCTGGTTCTCGAAGGCGAGCACCGCGACACGGCCCGCGCGGCCCGCGCCGGGCTTCACCCACTCCTGCACCGCGCTCGCGCATCCGGCCGCGGTCAGCCCCGCGGCCGCCAGCAACAGGATTCTCGAACGCCGCCAAGTGGGTGTCATCAGTACAGGATGTCGAGGCGGCCGAGGAAGAATTCTTCCTGGCCGCCCACCGTGGTGGACTCGGTGTTGCGAGTATAGAGCAGGCGTCCCTCCAGCCAGGGGCGAATTCGCCACCGCCCTTCCCCGTTGACCTCCCACGAGGTGATCGCGCGAAAGAGATCGCGGCGCCCGACCGCGCCCGCCTGGAGGCGCACCGCGGGCGTGACGTCCCAGCCGACCACGCCCCCGATGCCCAGCACGTCTTCCCGCTTGATGAACGAGACGGCTTCCCGCAGGGCGCCGCCCGCGGTGGCCGTGTACCGGGCAAAAAATACCTGCGGGATCAGCGTGACCTGCACGCGGCTGCGCACGAGCTCGAGCTCGGCCCGCCCCGCCGCCTCCCAGCGATCCCCCAGATCCTCCCCGGAGACGCGGTAGTGCCGGAAATCATAGTGGGCGCCCAGCACCACCGGCACCAGGACGCGGCGCGCCACATCCACCGTCACCCGGTCGGTCGAGCCGTTCCGCGGCAGCGCGGCCACCGGGTTGGTGAGCAGCTCGCGGATGGCCACGTCCACCGTGGCGCTGGTGGCCTTCGCGTCGTCGTAGGCGCCGCCGAGCCGCGCGGTGGTGCGAAAGATCTCCTCGCGACGCCGCGACTCCTCGAGCCCCGCCCAGAGCGAGATCGCGCGCGTGGGCTGGAAGCCGACGGTGGCCAGCACGGTCCACACCTCCTCGCTGAACGCGGACTGGCCCACCACGCGGTCCTGGATATAGCTGCCGTGGCGGGCGCCCGCCCGCAGCCACCAGCGGTCGGCCAGCCAGCCGCGCCACGCCGCCTCCTCCACGTGGTGCGTGGCCGCGGCCTGGAGCAGCGTGGAATGGATCAGCTCGACGCGCGGGGCGTGGGCGAGAAGGATCTCGCGGTAGGCGGTGAGGACCTCGCGGTTCTCCGGATCCGCGTCGAGCAGCCGGCCGTAGAGAGCGAGCGCCCGGCTCCACCGGCCCGCGCCGAGCTCGGCCGCGGCCAGGTCGGCGATGATCCCGGCGTCCTGCGGCTGCTCGCGCGCCAGCGCCTCGAGGCGCCGGCCCGCCTCGGCGGGCGCGCCCCGGGTCATGTCGAGCCGGGCTCGCAGCCGGCGCAGCCGCGCCGACGTGGGATCGTCGGCCAGGTAGCGATCCACCGCCGGGCCCGCCTGGTCGAGCTGCCCCGCCTCCACGAGCAGCTCTGCGTAGTCCTCGCGCAGGCGGCGGTCGTCCGCGTGGCGCTCGAGCAGCGCGCGGTACGCCGCGAGCGCCTCCTGGACCAGGCCGAGTCGGGCCAGGATGCGCGCCCGCATCATCTCCGCCTCGAGCGGGTCGACGGCCTCCGGCGCGGCGGGGGCGGCGGGCGGCGTCTGAGCGCGCGCGGCGGTGATCGGGGCGCCCAGGGTCGGGCCCAGGCACAGCAGGAGTCCCCCCAGCAGGCATCCCCACTGAAAGAATCCCCACTGCAAGAATCCCAAGATGCGCGCGAAGCGGACCGGGCCCATCGAGCGAGTATGGCGGGGGCGGCCGCCGCGTTCAAGGAGGACGGCGCGGCGGCCCCGGTCAGCGGGGGCGGGCGGGCAGGAGCCGGAGCGCCCGCTCGTACTCGACGCGCGCGCGCTCCTCGTCCCGATCGGCCGCGTAGAGCTCGCCCAGGAGGTAGTGGACCTCGTAGTCGCCGCCCTTGACTCGGTTGAAGCGCTCCAGCGCGGTCCGGGCCCCGCGCGGGTCGTGGCTCCAGGCCATGAGCTGCCCGGCCCGCTTGAGCGCCTCCGCGTCGTCCGGCTGCACGTCGAGCAGCGAGCGGTAGGCGCGCAGGGCCACGTCGTTGCGCGACATCGCGAGGCTGCGCCGGCCCACCTCACGGAGCACGCGCGGATCGCGCGGGCGCGCGCGCATGAGGCTCTCCCACTGCCGCAGCGCCGGCTCGCCCGCCCCGGTCCAGTCGTAGAGCTGGGCCAGGGCCAGCCGCGCGCCCACCGCGTCGCCGCCGTCGCCCGGCGCCGCCGCGAGGGCGGCCTCGTACTCGACGATGGCGTCCGGGTACCGGCCGAGATCCATCAGGAGCCGGCCCGCCTTCACCCGGTAAGCTGGGCCCGCCGAGGCCGCGAAGCGGCGGTGCACCCGGAGCCCGTCGTCCACGCGCCCGGCCTGCGCGGTGAGGGCCAGATAGCGGAGCACCAGGCCCTCGTCGAGGGGGCGCCGCTCCACCACCGGCAGCAGCAGGCGCACCGCGTCCTGGGGCCGGCCGAGCCCGTCCGCGGCCTGAGCCGCCGCGTCGCGCAGGGCCCAGTCGTCCGGGCGGCGGGCGAGCAAGCGGTCGGCCACCCGCAGGAAGTCGGCGGGGCGATCCTGGAAGCGATAGAGCTCGGCGAGCCGGCCGAGCGAGGGCTCGGGCAGCGTGCCCGCGCGATCGAGCCCCTCGTACACGGCGATGGCCTCGCGCTCCTGGTTGTTCCACTCGTGGAGCTGCGCGAGCTTCAGCGCGGGGCCGGGCGCGCCGGGGCTCTGCTCGACGATCCGGCGCTGGCGCGCGATCGCCTCGGGCAGCCGGTTCGCGCCGACCAGCGCGTCCACCGCCTGCTGAGCGTGGCGGCCATCGTGCGGCGAGAGCGCGGCGAGCCGATCCAGCGCCGACAGCGTGGCCTGGCCGTCCCCGGTCCCCTGGGCGAGCGCGGCCACCCGCTCCTGCAGCGCCCGATCCGTCGGGCGCGCCTTCGCGACGCGCTCGAGGAGGGCCAGAGCCCGCCGCGGATCGTTGCCCCACTCGTGGAGCTGGGCCAGGGCCAGCGCAATGTCGAGCCGGTCCGGGGCGATCTCGATTGCCCGTTCGTACGCGGCTATCGCGGCGGGCCCGCGGTCCTGCGCGACGAGCAGGCGGCCCAGCAGGGCCAGCGCGTCGTGATCGCGGGGGCGGAGCGCGGCCAGCTCCTGCTGCGCGCCGAGGGCGCGGGGACCGTCGCCGATCGCCCGGTAGAGCTCCACCAGCCGGCGACGCGACGCTTCATCACGCGGATCAGCCGCGCGGTGGCGCTCGAGCAGCGCGATCTCCTCCGCGCGCGGCTCGCCGCCGGGCGCCGGGAGCAGCCGGTCGCGGGCCTCCAGATCGGCGGGCACGATCCGCGCCAGCACCTTCCAGTGCTCGATCGCGCGATCCTCCTGCCCGAGCGAGTCGTAGATCTGGCCGAGCCAGCGCCGGCCCTTCGGGTCGTCGGGCCGCCGGCGCACGTAGGCCTCCAGTGCCGTCGCGGCCTCGTCCTGCCGGTTGAGGCTGCGCGCGGCGCCGGCCAGCTCTTGCACGGCGTCGGGGTCGGTCGGGCCGAGCGCCACCAGCTTGCGGAGCACCGCGAGCTGGCGCTCGTAGTCGCCCTTCCACCGGTACGTGGTGAGCAGGTGTTTGAGCAGCGGCACGTCGTCCGGTCCCGGCGTCGCGGTGAGCCGCTCCAGCACCCCGGCCGCCGCGGCGGGGTCCTTGTTGGCGTCGTAAGCGCGGGCCAGCTGGAGCAGCAGGTCGCGGCGCCGCGGGATGCTCCGCGCGGCCTCCTCGAGCGTCGCGATCTGCCGGTCGGGGTCGCCGAGCGCCTCGTAGGTCGCGGCCAGCCCCAGCCAGAGGTCGCCGTCGGTGCGGTCGCCGCGCAGCGCCTCGGTGAACACCTCCCGGGCCCGCGCGTACTGCCGGGCGGCGAGATAGGCCCAGCCCAGGTCGCCGCCCCACGGCACCGAGAGCGCGAGCAGCGCGAGGGTGAGCAGCACCCCCAGCCCGAGCTTCCAGCGCTCGATCTTCACCCGAGCCGCACTTCCACGTCCGCGGCCTCCCCGGCGCGCACCGTGAGGTGTCCGTCCGCCCCGGTCCGCGCCCGCTCGCGCCGCGACCCCGCGCGCTCGCGGATCTCCACCGTGATCTCGCGGTCCGCGGGCAGCCCGGCCAGCTCGATCAGCTTCGGGCCCAGCCCCGAGAGCGACACCGCGACGCGCGCGGCCTCGCGGACCCACGCGGTGACCCGGTGGCTCGCCTGCACCAGGTACGGCATCTGGGGCGGCCGGTCGCCGAGCACGATCAGCGCGGGCTCGGGCCCGGCCAGGTGCACGTAGAGCGCCCCCTGGTGGTGGACGAATCCGAGGACTCCCTGTGAGCGCGCCAGGTCCACCCCGGCGCGCGTGTCGTCGAAGCGCACCGTGCGCAGCGCGCCGTGGTCCCAGACCCGCCAGCCCGTGGCGTCGCGGGCGATGCGGGTGGTCCGGAAGCCCTCCACGATGGCGAGGTACTCGCTGGTGAAGAGCCGCGCGAGCGGCTGCCGCCCGACCCATTCGTGCACGTGGCGCAGCGAGGCCAACGAGGCCACGCGCTCGGCCGAGTAGAAGTGGTAGTAGACGTTGACCGAGGCGACGCGCCGCGGCTTCTCCGTGTTCTCGAACGTCTCGACCACGTGGCGGAAGCCATAGAAGGGGCCGGTCCACAGGTTGGTGTAGAGGTTCTCGTTCGAGGCCGAGGTGTAGGTCTGCCACTGCCGGCCCACCTGGCGCATCAGCGGGGCCACCCGCGTGTAGCTCGGCCACTCCCGATCGCGCATGGTATCGCCGCCGTTGATGTTCGGCACGCCCAGGCGCTCGAGGACGGCGATCGCGTCCTCGCTCACCCGAGTGGACCCGGACCACTGGAAGAGCCGCACCCGCTTGCCCGGCGGCAGGAGCCGCTCCTCGATGTAGCGGATCGAGCCCGCGGTCTCGGTCTCCACCGAGTACGGGATCGCGGGCAGCGGGAAGCTCCGCGTCCGCTTCTCCCAGTCGAGCGGGTGGGTGTAGGAGTGGCTACCCGCCTCCACGTTCGGCAGGCGGTAGATGGCGCGGGCCAGCTCGTGGAACTCGGGTGAGCCGAGGAGCGTCGGCTCCACTTCCGCCGCCACCACCGATACACTGGTGGGCAGCCCGTACCGGCTGAGGATCTCGTCGAGGATGATCTGGCCGCTCGAGACGCCCGGTCGGACCTCCGAGCGGTTGCGCAGGCCGTCCCCATCGATGTGGGAATAGAAGATGCGCCGCCCGCACTGGGTCGTGGTATCGGGCCGCGGCCACTCCTCGACTCCCAGCGCGTCCCGGAAGAACGCGAACGGATCGAGCCGCCATTGGGCGCCCGGCTCGTGCGGGAACTGGACTCGGACGTACTCGGCCGCCGCGAACCCGCCCCACGGGCCGGTCACCACCATGTGGCTGTCGGAGTCCGGCAGGTCGCGCCGGGCCAGCACGAGGTGCGCGCGCGAGTCGAGCCGGCGCGAGACGACCTGCTGGTAGGAGGGCAGGCCGAGCGGAAGAGGCCGCTCGAACTCCACCATCTTCGGGTCCTTGCGGCGCAGCTCGATGACCTGCTGGTTGCCCGTCCAGTTGCCCCGGAACTCGAGCCCGCTCGGCGCGAGGGCGTCGCTGACCACGGCGAGGTCGAGGGTCCGCAAGGTCCGGCGGTCGCGGAGGGCGCCCAGGTACTCCAGGATCACCACCCGGCGCCCGGCTCGCATCTGCGCGCCCAGCCAGCGCAGGTAGTCGAGCGGCGCCGCCATCTCCTCGGTCTGGAACCAGGTGACCACGCCGCGGTAACGCGACATGGTCCGCTCGTCGGGCAGCCCGCGGTCGATGTCGTGATACTCGACCATGAGCCCGAGCCAGTTGAGCGGCATCTGCGCCCACCGGTGGATCTCGTTGACGGTGGCGGTCTTGGGATTCTGGCCATCCACGTCGTTGGAGATCTCGGCGGATTTGTAGAGGCCCAGCACGTAGCGCGGCAGCTCTCCCGGCGCGGGTGTGCGCGTGCTGGGGGCGGCCTGCGCTGCGGAGGCCCGCGACCCGGCCGCCCACAGCGCGAGGGCGCCCGCGGCGGCGGCCGCGCGCCCGAGCAGGGCCCGGCGCGAGAGCTTTCTGGTCAAGGGCCGGTCATGGGGCGAGGGTGTGGGTCGAGACCTGGTCGAGTCCGATCGTGGAGACGTACGGGATGAAGCCCCGGGCGCGCGAGCGGCGGATCAGCTCGGCCGGCCAGGGCGCGCCGCGCTCGGCCGCCGCGTACTCGAGCGTGAACACCGGCAGGCCCAGCGCGACCACCCGGGCCAGGAGGAGCACCCGGGACTCCGCCTCGTCGGCCGGCCGCACCCGGTAGGCCTTCGCCTTGAAGTCGTAGTCGGTCCAGATCGACTCGAGCGCGACCGCGTCCACCACCGTCGCGAGCCGCTCCGCGAGCGGAAGGCCGCCGTTGATCATCAGCAGCGCCCGCGGATGGCGGCGCTTCAATTCCACGAGCACGCGCTCGAGCGCCCGGGCCGCGCCCGCGAAGCGCCGCGGATCCGCTCGCTCGAGGTCGAGCGTGGTGTCGGCGGTGTCGAGGAAGAGCCCGTTGACCGGACCGGCGAGCGCGGCCGGCACGACCCGGTCGAGCAGCCACCGCTCGTAGCCGGGCGCGCGCACGTCGAGGCGGCGCGCGT
>DASQAL010000057.1:0-2195 GCA_035635775.1 Candidatus Acidiferrum sp. | reverse complement strand
TCCGGCCCGCCTCCCGGCGATGGCTGGGTGCACGAGATCAAGCTCGACGGCTACCGGATCCTGCTCCGGATCGAACGCGGCCGCGTCAAGCTGCTGACCCGCAATCGCCAGGACTGGACGACGCGGTTCCCCGCGGTGGCGAAGGCCGCGGCTGCGCTGCCGGTGAAGGAGGCGCTGCTCGACGGCGAGATCGTGGCCCTGGACTCGGCCGGCGTCTCGAGCTTCCAGGCCCTCCAGCAGGCAGACCAGCTCGAGGCCGACCGGACCCTCGTCTACGTGGCTTTCGACCTGCTGTTCCTCGACGGGCGCGACCTGCGACCGCTGCCGCTGGTGGAGCGCAAGGCGCGGCTGGCCCGGCTGCTCAAGGGCCGGCGCGGCCGGCTGCGCTACTCGGAGCACTTCGATCTCCCGGGGCAGCGCGTGTTCGAGCGCGCCTGTCGGCTGGGCCTCGAGGGCATCATTGCAAAGCAGAAGAACGCCCCCTATACATCCGGGCGCGGCCAGGCGTGGCTGAAGGTGAAGTGCGTGGCCCGGCAGGAGCTCGTGGTCGGCGGCTATACCGACCCGGACGGTGCGCGCGCCGAGTTCGGGTCGCTGCTTCTCGGTGTGCACGACCGGGACGGGCGCCTCGTCTATGCCGGCCGTGTCGGCACCGGGTTCGACAATGCCACGCTCCAGCGTCTGGGCGCGCGGCTGCGGAAACTCGAGCGGCGCGCCTCCCCGTTCTCGGCCGACGGGCCGCGACCGCCCGCGCGCGGCGCGCACTGGGTCAAGCCGGAGCTGGTGGCCGAGGTCGCGTTCACCGAGTGGACGCGCGACGGGCTGCTGCGCCATCCTGCGTTCCAGGGCCTGCGCGAGGACAAGCCCGCCGCCCAGATCGTGCGCGAGACGAGCCGCGCGCCGAGGCGGGCACGCGCGCATCCGATCGCGGGCGGCAGCGACGGTCCCGTCGAAGTGGCCGGCGTGAAGCTCACGCATCCGGACCGCGTGCTCTTCCGCGACCAGGCGATCACCAAGCTCGGGCTCGCCCGCTATTACGAGGCGGTCGCAGACTGGATGGTGCCGCACGTGGCGGATCGGCCGCTCAGCCTCGTCCGCTGTCCCGAAGGCGAGCGGGGCGACTGCTTCTACCAGAAGCACGCCGGGCCCGGGGTACCGAAGCAGGTCAAGCGCGTGCGGATCCGCGAGAGCGGCGGCGGCACCGCCGCGTACCTCTACGTGGACGACTTGCCGGGCGTCATCGCGCTGGCCCAGATCGGGGTGCTCGAGCTCCATCCGTGGGGCACGCGGGTCGGGCGGCTCGAGCGGCCGGACCGGCTCGTGATCGATCTCGACCCGGCGCCGGGCCTGCCGTGGGCGCGGGTGGTGGAGGCGGCCGAGGAGGCGCGCGCGCTCCTGAAAGACCTCGGCCTGGTGAGCTTCGTGAAGACTACCGGAGGCAAGGGCCTCCACGTGGTGGTGCCGCTGCGCCCGGAGGCGGGCTGGGATAGGCTGCGGGCGCTGGGCGAGGGGATCGGCGCCGAGATGACGCGCCGGACTCCGGACCGCTACACGATCAGTCCGCTGAAGGCGGCCCGCCGGGGCCGGATCTTCATCGACTATCTGCGCAATGTCCGCGGCGCCACCGCGGTGGCCGCCTACTCGCCGCGCGCGAAGCGGGGCGCCCCGGTGTCCACGCCGCTCGCCTGGTCGGAGCTCTCCCCCAAGACGCGTCCGGAGGCCTTCACGGTGGAGACGGTGCCGAAGCGGCTTGCCACGCTCCGCAAGGACCCGTGGGCCGATTTCTTCTCGGTGGACCAGGCGATCACGTCTCGGATGGCCACGGCGCTGGCCCCTCCGGCCACGCCGCCAGCTCCTCGACGGAGTGGCCGTGCACGCTCCCGTCCTGGGCGCAGCTGATCACCCGCTCGCCGTTTCGAAGCGCGCGAGGCCGCGCAGCAGCATGCGGGCCGGGCGCTCCACGTCTACCAGGATGAGGCCGGCACCGTGGTGCCGTGCGGACGTCTGACCCCGGAGGTGGCGCGCTGCTCCTTCGGGCCCTCGACGCGGCGCGTGAGACGCTGTACCCGACCCCGGGGCCCCCGGTGAGCGGTGTCAATTGGTGGTCCACGTGGACGCCGCGGTCCTGGCGGATCCGGAGCAACCCGGCCAATCCGTGCTGGAAGAGGGGAGCCACGTTCCCGCGGGAACGTCGC
>DASQAL010000056.1:0-13737 GCA_035635775.1 Candidatus Acidiferrum sp. | reverse complement strand
TTGCGCGTTCGCGTGTGGCACATCGTCACTGTCGCGTGACGCGAGAGCAGGAGCTGGGCCAGCGGCTTGCCGACGAGACGCGAGCGTCCGATCACCACCGCCTCGGTGCCTTCCAGCTTCGCGCCGTAGTGGTCGAGGATCTCGAGGCAACCGGCCGGGGTGCACGGCACCACCGACGGCTCGCCCGCGAGCAGGCGGCCGAGGTTCGTCGGATGCAGGCCATCGGCGTCTTTCTCCGGCGCGATGGCCGCGATGGCGGCGTCCTCGTCCAGGCCCTTGGGCAGCGGTAGCTGGAGCAGGATGCCGTGGACGGCGGGATCGCGGTTGATGCCCGCGATGGTCTCGAGCAGCTCCGCCTGCGAGCAGCCCTGCGGGAACAGGACGTCGCGCGTGGTGATGCCGACCTCGTCGGCCGCGCGCTTCTTGTTGCGGACGTAGATCTGGGAGGCGGGGTCCTCGCCGACCAGGATGACCGCGAGGGTGGGTTGCGCGCCCGTCCTCTCCCGGAGAACCGCGACGGTGGCCTTCACTTCGGCCAGGACCTTCGCCGCGACCTCCTTGCCGCTCAGGATCAGCAACGACACGGTCAGCCGGCGAGGGGGACGCGCAGACGCTCGATCGACAGCCCGCGACCGGTTTCGGGATCGATGCGGATCACCGCGCCCTGGAGCATGGCCGGCCCCTTGGCGGGCTCGAAGCGATTCGGCATCTGGCTCAGGAAGCGGCCGAGGGCCAGCTCGGGATCGACCCCGATGACCGAGTCCACCGGGCCGGTGAGCCCGAGGTCGGTGATGTAGGCGGTGCCCTTGGGCAGGAGCCGCTCGTCCGCGGTCTGCACGTGGCGGTGCGTACCGACCACCGCGCTCACCCGCCCGTCGAGGTGCCAGCCCATGGCCTGCGACTCCGAGGTGGCCTCGGCGTGCATGTCCACCACGATGATCGGCGTCTCGGCCCGCAGCCGCTCCACTTCCTCGTTCGCCTTGCGGAAGGGGCAATCGAGCTGCGGCAGGAACACGCGGCCCATCAGGTTGAGCACCGCCACCTTGTGCGGCCCGGCCTTCACGACAATCGACCCGGCGCCGGGAGTACCCGGGGGGTAATTGGCCGGGCGCAGGAGCAGGTTCTCCTTGACGATGTACTCGATGATCTCCTTCTTGTCCCAGATGTGGTTGCCGGAGGTCATCACGTCCACGCCCTGCTCGAGGAAGGTCCGCGCGATCAGCGGGGTGACCCCGAAGCCCGAGGCCGAGTTCTCCACGTTGACCACCGCCAGATCGGCCTCGTGCTGCTTCTTGAGCTTGGGCAGGAGCAGCTGGATCGCGCGGCGGCCCGGCTCGCCGAACACGTCGCCCAC
Organism: Candidatus Acidiferrum sp.; assembly: GCA_035635775.1. Taxonomy (GTDB): domain Bacteria; phylum Methylomirabilota; class Methylomirabilia; order Rokubacteriales; family CSP1-6; genus CAMLFJ01. The sequence goes on along the minus strand of DASQAL010000056.1, from coordinate 12,383 downwards.
GCAGATGACCGTCAGCGGCTTGGTCACTTGGCCACCTCGACCGCGCGGGTCTCGCGGATCACCACGACCTTGATGTGACCGGGGTACTGCATCTCGGCCTCGATGCGCTTGGAGATGTCCTTGGCGAGCTGGTAGGCGTCGAGATCGGAGATCTGCTCGGCCTTGGTCATGACCCGCAGCTCGCGCCCGGCCTGGATCGCGTAGCAGAGCTCCACGCCCTTGTAGGACATGGCGATCTCCTCGAGCTTGGCCAGCCGCTTGATGTAGCTCTCCAGCACGTCGCGGCGCGCGCCCGGGCGGGCAGCCGAGATGCCGTCGGCGGCCTCGGTGAGCACCGCCTCGATGGTCTCGGCCTCGACGTTTTCGTGCCCGCAGAGCGCCGCGTTGATCACCTGGGGCGACTCGTTGTACTTGGTGAGCACCTGCAACGACAGCTCGGGGTGGCTCCCCTCCTGCTCGTGGGTGAGCGCCTTGCCGATGTCGTGGAGCAGCCCCATCCGCTTGGCGAGCTGCACGTCCGCGCCGATCTCCGCCGCCATCATGCCGGCCAGCCACGCCACTTCCTTGGAGTGCTGGAGGCAGTTCTGGCCGTACGAGGTGCGGAACTTCATCCGGCCCACCAGCTTGATCAGCTCGGGGTGGAGCCCGTGCACGCCCACCTCGAAGCAGGCCTTGTCGCCTTCGTCGCGCAGGTGCTGCTCCATCTCCTTCTTGACCTTCTCGACCACCTCTTCGATGCGGGCGGGATGGATGCGCCCGTCCGCGATCAGCCGCTGGAGCGCCAGCCGCGCGATCTCCCGGCGGTAGGGGTCGTAGGCCGAGATCAACACCGCCTCCGGCGTGTCGTCCACGATCAGGTCCACCCCGGTGAAGCTCTCGAGCGCCCGGATATTGCGGCCCTCGCGGCCGATGATGCGGCCCTTCATGTCGTCGGAGGGCAGGTCCACGATGGACACCGCGGTCTCGACCGTGTAGTCGGGGGCCAGGCGCTGGATAGTGGTGGCCAGGACCTCCTTGGCCTTGATGTGGGCGGTCTCGCGCGCTTCTTCCTCGAGCCGCATGCCGAGGAGCTGGGCCTCGCGCCGGGATTCCACCTCGACCTGCGCCATGAGCTGGCGCTTGGCTTCCTCGCTGGTGAGCCCCGCGACGGCCTCGAGCTTGCGCCGCTGCTCCTCCAGCGCCGAGCCCAGCCGAGCCTCCTTCTCCCCGAGGCTCCGATCCCGCTCACCCAGGGCCCGCTCTCGATTCTGGAACTCGACGTCGCGCCGGTCGATCTGATCCAGGCGGCGGCCGATCTGCTCCTCCTGCTGCGCGACGCGGCGCTCCAGCTCCTGCAGGTCCCGCTGGCGGACACGGGCTTCCTGGTCCAGCTCGGCCCGCGCCTTCAGCGCCATCTCCTTGGCCTCGAGCTCGATGCCACGGATCTTGGTCTCGGCCTCGCGGGTCCGGGCCTCGGCCTCGCGCATCTTGCCCTCGGCGTCCCCGCGCGCTTGCTCGGCCAGCCGCTTGGCGTCGTCCACGATGCGGCTGGCGCGGGCCTGCGCATCGGCGAGCGTGCGGCCGGCGACGGCGCGGGCCCCGAAATATCCAAGGAAGGCGGCGAGGAGGGCGACGACCGGCACCACCACCACCAGCCAGGTCATGGCGTTCATCGATCACTCCATCCCGGGTCGTAACCCGGTCCGGATCATGTGCACTTGAGGAAGCGGGCGGCAAATAGCCGCGAAAGTTGACGAATTATAGGCCCCGCAGGAGAGGAATGTCAACGAAGCGGGCGGAGATCTACGGAGACGAAAACGCCCCACCTCTGCCGTGTGCCGACGGTGTTTCGAACCTGGTATGCACCAGGTGGGCGCCAAAATGGAGGGCTTCAGGCTTCCCCTTCTAGGAGGGGCATGCGCACCACCCTCGTGAGCGGCTCCCAATCTTTAAACGAGGTTGAAACTTCCCCCCGGCATCACGCACAGCGCAGGGCCTCTACTGTGTACCTCCGGCCCCGGCGGCCGGTCAAGCTACTTTTCGGGCACCACCGCGTCCAGCAGTTGCCGCAGTGCGCCGAGGCGGGCGGTCACGTCCTTGTGGTCCACGTCCTGATCCTTGCGCTCTTCGCGAAGGCGAAAGAGCTCGTCGGCCACGTCCAGGGCGGTGAGGGCCAGCACCCGGGCCGGGTCCCCGCCGGAGGCATCGCCGCGGATCTCCCGGGCCCGGCCGTCCACGAAGGTGGCGAGCTTGCGGACATATTCGGGCGCCGCCTCGCTCCGGATGGGGTACTTCTGGCCCAGGATCTCGATGTCGACGCGTTGCTTCTCGGCCATGGCGCCCTTTCACCGTGCCCCTCACCCTACCCTCTCCCCAAAGGGGAGAGGAGGAAGAGGAGGAGAACCGTTCTTACTGGATATCGAGCCGGTCCAGCTCCTTGAGGATGCCGTCCACCTGGGCCAGCACTTCCTTGCGCTCCTGCCGCAGGCTCTGCAGTTCAGCGCGCTCCCCTTCCACGTGGTGGAGCTTGGCCTCGAGGCCGGCGACCTTGGCCTGCAGGTTGTCGCGCTCCTTCCGCAGCCGGGTGATCGTCTCCGCGGCGCGGCGCACCGACTTCTCGAGCTGCTCGAGCCGTTCCGTCAGCCCCTCGGCCATCCGGTCCTCCGTCACGCGCCGCGGACCTCGGCCCGGAAGCGCTTGGCGATCTCCGCGACGATGCGCTCGTGCAGCCGGTTCACCTCGGCGTCGGTGAGGGTGCGGTCGGGCGCCTGGAAGGTGAGGCTCCAGGCGAGACTGCGCCGGCCCGAGCCCACCTGGCCGCCAGTGTACACGTCGAAGAGGGTGATGCGGGTGAGCAGGTCGATGCCCATCGCGCGGATGGCCGCCTCGACCTCCCCGGCCGTCACCTCGCTGCCGACCACGATCGCCAGGTCGCGCTGGACGGCGGGGAAGCGGGGCAGCGGCTCGTACTTCGCCGCGGGCGTCGGCAGGCCGGCCAGCGCGGTCACCGAGAGCTCGGCCACGAAGACCGGCCCGGACAGGTCGAACACCTCGCGTGCCGTCACCGCCACCTCGCCGAACCAGCCCAGGTCGAGCGAGCCCCGGACCAGCCGGCCCGCGCGCCCGGGCTCGAGATACGCGGGCACCTGGTCCGTGAGCCAGACGCTCGTGTCCGCGTCGGTCAGGCCCGCGGCGTGGAGCGCCAGCTCGGCCAGCCCCTTGGCGTCGTAGACGTCCACGCGATCGCGGCCGCCCGTGAACCAGGCGCGGGGCGCGCGCAGCCCGGTCAGCGCGATGCCCAGCCGCAGGTCCTCGTGCGCGGGGCGGTCGCCGTCCTCGGGCCGATGCGGCGAGAAGACATTGCCCACCTCGAAGAGCCGGGCGTCCGGCATCTGCCGGTTCGCGTTGATCGCGAGGACTTCCAGGAGCCCGGGGACGAGCGAGGGGCGCAGGACCGAGCGCTCGATCGAAGAGGGATTCTGGAGCGTGAGCAGGCCCGCGGGATCGTCCCAGCCCATGCGCTTGAGCCGGTCCGGATCGAGGAAGCTCCAGGTCACGCACTCGAAGACGCCGGCCGCGTTCAGCGCCCGGCTCATCACCCGCGCCACCCGCAGCCCCGGCGGGCGCTTGACCGGTATGATCTCGCCGCCGCCCGCGAGCGTCAGCGGGATCTGGTCGTACCCCCAGATGCGGACGATCTCCTCGACCAGGTCGTCCTCCTGGTGCACGTCACGGCGGAAGCTCGGCACCACCACCTGCACGTCGTCGCCCGAGTCGTCCACCGCGAAGCCCAGCGCCTGCAGGATGCGAACGGCGTCCGCCCGCGGCGGGCACGCCCCGACGACTCGCTCGACTCGAGCGAGACGGAGGGTGAGACGCCGGTGCGGCCGCGGATCCGGATAGACGTCGAGCACGCCGCGCGCCACCGTGCCGCCACCCAGGTCGGCCATGAGCTGCGCGGCGCGCGCCAGCACGTCGGGCGGCGCCTCGATGTCACCGCCGCGCTCGAAGCGATAGGCCGCGTCGGTGGACAACCCCAGAGCGCGCGCGGTCCGCCGGATCGAGCCCGGATCCCAGTAGGCGGCCTCGAGCAGCACGCTGGTGGTGGACGCGGTCACCTCGCTGTCGGCGCCGCCCATGACGCCGCCGATCCCGACCGCGTGCTCGGGATCGCAGACCAGGGCGGTGTCGGGCCCGACCGCGCGTTCCTGGCCGTCGAGCGTCGTGATGCGCTCGCCGGGGCGCGCGCGCCGCACCACCACCGTGTGCTGGGCCAGCGCGTCGAGGTCGAAGGCGTGGAGCGGCTGGCCCATCTCCCACATGATGTAGTTGGTCACGTCCACCAGGTTGTTGATGGGCCGCAGGCCCACCGCGCGCAGCCGCTGGGCCAGCCACGGCGGCGAGGGCTTCACGGTGAGCCCGGTGATGACGCGCGCGCAGAAGCGCGGGCAGAGGTCGGGCGCCTGGATGTCCAGCGCGGCGAGCGCGGAGGCCTCCGCCTCGCCCTCGGTGACCAGGACCTTGGGGAAGCGGAACGGGGCGCCGGTGAGCGCAGCGACCTCGCGGGCCACCCCCACCACCGAGAGCGCGTCCGGCCGGTTCGGCGTGATCTCGATGTCGAGGATCGAGTCGTCCAGGCCCAGGTACCTCGCGAGGTCGGCGCCGAGCGGCGCCTCCGCGGGCAAGAGCAGGAGCCCGCGGTGATCGTCGCTGATGCCCAGCTCCTGCTCCGAGCACAGGATCCCTTCCGAGACGACCCCGCGGATCTTGGCCGCCTTCACCTCGCCCAGGCCGGGCAGCCGCGCCCCCGGCGGCGCGAAGGCCGCGCGCACGCCCGGCGCCGCGTTGGGCGCGCCGCAGACCACCGAATAGCGGCGGTCGGGCAGCGCCACCCGGACGAGCCGGTTGTGGTGCCCGGCCGCGCTCACGCCGAGGTCCCTCTCGATGGCCTCGATCTCGCCCACGACCACGCCCGAGAGCCCCTCCACCACCGGGGCGATCTGCTCCACGCCGATCCCCGCGTTGGTCAGCCGGTCGGCCACCGCGCGTGCGTCGAGCTCGGTCTCGACGAACTCCTTCAGCCAGCGGAAGGCGATCTTCATCGCCCGGGCAGGCCGGCGAACTGCTGCAGGAAGCGGAGATCGTTGTCGAAGAAGAGCCGGATGTCGTCGATCTCGTACTTGAGCAGGGCGATGCGGTCGATACCCATGCCGAAGGCCCAGCCGGTCACCTCTTCCGGGTCGTAGCCCACGTTGCGGAGCACGTTGGGGTGAACCATGCCCGAGCCCCCGATCTCGAGCCAGCCCGAGTTCTTGCAGAAGCGGCAGGCCCCGTCGCCGCCGCACTTGAAGCAGCGCACGTCGAACTCGGCGGAGGGCTCGGTGAACGGGAAGAACGACGGGCGGAAGCGCACGCCGGACGTCGGCCCGAACATCTCGCGGGCGAAGAGCTGCAGCGTGGCCTTGAGATCGGCCATGGTGATGTGCTTGTCGACCGCCAGCCCTTCCACCTGGTGGAACATCGGCGAGTGGGTCGCGTCGAGGATGTCGCGCCGGTAGACCTTGCCCAGGCAGATGATCCGCACCGGCGGCCGCTGGGCCTTCATGGTCCGGATCTGCACCGGGGAGGTGTGCGTGCGCAGGAGCGCGTCGGGCCCGACGTGGAAGGTATCCTGCATGTCCCGCGCGGGGTGATCGTCGGGAAAATTCAGCGCCGCGAAGTTGTAGTAGTCCGACTCCACCTCGGGCCCCTCCGCCACCGAGAAGCCGAGCCCCTCGAAGACCTCGATGATCTCCTCGGTGACCCGGGTGATCGGATGCACCGGGCCCGGATCCGGGCGGCGGCCGGGCAGCGTGATATCCGGGCGATCGGCCTGCAGGGTGACGCGCCGCTCCTCCGTCTTCAGCCCCTCGAGCCGCGCCGCGATGGCGGCCTCGACACTGGCCTTGGCCCGGTTGGTCTGCTCGCCGATCCGGGGCCGCTCCGCGGCCGGGATGGAGCCGAGCGAGCGCAGCAGGGTGGTGAGCTGGCCCGACCGGCCGAGCACACGTACCCGCACCTGCTCGAGGTCGGACGTGGACCGGGCCCCGGCGACCTCCGCCAGGGCCCGGTCGAGGACTTCCTGGACCCGCGGGTCCCCCGCCACGCTCAGGCGCGCTGGGCGCGAGCCGTCTCGGCCAGCTTGGCGAAGGCCGTCGGGTCGGACACCGCCAGCTCGGCGAGGATCTTCCGATCCAGCGCGATGCCGGCCTTCTTGAGCCCCGCCATGAAGACGGAGTAGGACAGCCCGACCTGCCGGCACGCCGCGTTCACCCGGATGATCCAGAGCGCGCGCGCCCGCCGCTTCTTCTGCTTGCGCCCCCGGTAGGCGAAGGCGCCGGCGCGCAGCACCGTTTCCGCGGCCGGGCGGTAGAGCTTGCGACGGCCGCCGAAAAACCCCTTCGCCTGCTTGAGGACCTTCTTCCTGCGCTGGCGGGTCTTGGCCCCGCCCTTTGCCCGTGGCATGAGTTCTTCTCCTTAGAGGTACGGAACCAGGCGCCTGAGGCGCGGCTCATCCGCTTTCGAGACCAGGACCGCATTCCGCAGGCGCCGCTTGCGCTTGGGCGGCTTGCCCTCGAGCTTGTGCCGCTTCCAGCCCCGGTTACGCTTGAGCCGGCCGGTGCCGGTGGCCTTGAGCCGCTTGGCCGCCGCCCGCTTCGTCTTCATCTTCGGCATATGAAGTGTTGTTCCTTCCTCATGTCCCTCTCCCCTCAGGGGAGAGGGCAGGGTGAGGGGTGGTTCCCAGTGGAGCGCTAGTGTGGTTTCGGCGAGAGGATCATGCTGAGCATGCGGCCTTCCATCCGGGGATGGTTCTCGATGACCGCGATGTCCTGCATGCCCTCCACCATCTTGTTGAGCATCTTCCAGCCGAGCTCGGTGTGGGCCATCTCTCGTCCTTTGAAGCGCACCGTGACCTTGGCCTTGTTGCCTTCCTCCAGGAACCGCCGCACGTGCTTGGCCTTGAAGTCGAAATCGTGCGTGTCGGTCTTGGGGCCGAGCTTCACTTCCTTCACCTGGATGATCGTCTGCTTCTTCCGCGCGTCCTTCTGCCGCCGCGCCTGCATGTACTTGTACTTGCCGAAGTCCATGATCCGGCAGACCGGCGGCTGCGCCTCCGCGGCCACCTCCACCAGGTCCATCTCTCGCTGGCGGGCCAGCTCCAGCGCCTGCGCGATCGGCAGGATCCCGAGCTGCTCGCCGTCGGCGCTCACCACCCGCACTTCCCTCACCCGAATGCCTTCATTGATCCGGATGTCCTTTGACTGGATGGCGCGCGCTCCTTCGGTGCGGGGCCGGCTCAGCCGGCGTGACCCACGGTGAGGGTGGCGGAACGATTTCCGATCTCGGCGGTCAGCTCGGCCACGATGCGCTCCACCGGCACCGCGCCCACGTCTTCGCCCGTGCGGCGGCGCAGGCTGGCCGTGCCGCTCTGGGCCTCGCGCTCTCCCACGACCAGCATGTAGGGCACCTTGCGGACCTGAGCGTCACGGATGCGATAGCCCAGCTTCTCGTTGCGATCGTCGAGCTCGGCGCGGATGCGCGCGGCACGGAGGGCCGCGAAGACCTTCCGACCATACTCCGCGTGTTTCTCGCTGATCGGGAGCACGCGGGCCTGCACCGGAGCCAGCCAGGTCGGGAAGGCGCCCGCGAAGTGCTCGGTGAGGATGGCCACGAACCGCTCGTAGGAGCCGAAGATGACGCGGTGGATCACCACCGGTCGCTTGGCCTGCCCGTCCGTGTCGATGTACTCGCACTGCATGCGCTCGGGCAGCATCGTGAGGTCCACCTGGATGGTGGCGAGCTGCCACTGCCGGCCCAGCGCGTCCTCCACGTCGATGTCGATCTTGGGCCCGTAGAAGGCCCCGCCGCCCTTGTCCAGATCGGAGAGGAGATCGTTCGCCCGCAGAGCCTGGTGGAGCGCGTCCTCCGCCTGGTCCCACTGCTGCTCGGTCCCGAGCTTGTCGGGCGGCCGCGTGGCCAGCCGATACGAGGGTTGCAGGTTGAAGGCGGCATACCACTCGCGCACCATCTCGAGCAGGTCCGTGATCTCGGCCTGGAGCTGCTCCGGCCGACAGTAGAGATGCGCGTCGTCCTGGGTGAACTGGCGTACCCGCACCAGGCCGGAGAGCGCGCCCGAGCGCTCGTTGCGGTGACAGCGGCCCATCTCCGAGTAGCGCAGGGGCAGGTCCCGATAGGACCGCAGCGCGCGCTTGTAGACGTAGGCCGACTCCGGGCAGTTCATGGGCTTGAGGCTGAAGACCTCACCCTCGACGTCGAACTTGAACATGTTCTCCTGGTAGTAGTCCCAGTGCCCCGACTGCTCCCAGAGCTTCTTGTTCACAAGCAGCGGGGTGGCGATCTCCTGGTAGCCGCGGGCGTCGAGCGACTCGCGCGCGAACTTCTCGAGCTCGCGCACCAGGACCATGCCCCCGGGCAGCCAGAACGGCGCCCCCGGCGCGATGTCGAAGAAGTCGAACAGGTCGAGCTCACGGCCGAGCTTGCGGTGATCGCGCTTCTTCGCCTCCTCGAGCCGCCAGAGGTGCTTGTCCAGCTCCTCCTGGGTGAGCCAGGCCGTCCCGTAAATCCGCTGCAGCATCGGGTTCTTCTCGTCCCCGCGCCAGTAGGCGCCGGAGCTCGACAGCAGCTTGAAGGCCTTGAGCTGGGCGGTCGAGGTCACGTGAGGCCCGCGGCAGAGGTCGAGGAAATCGCCCTGTCGGTAGATCGAGACCGTCGGCGCCTCGAGCCCGCGCAGGATCTCGACCTTGAATGGCTCGCCCCGCTCCTCGAAAAAGGCGATGGCCCGCTCGCGCTCCATCTCCTCGCGCGTGAACGGGTAGTCCGCCTTCACGATCTCGCGCATCACCTTCTCGATGCGCTCGAGATCCTCCGGCGTGAACGGGGTCGCCTTCAGGAAGTCGTAGTAGAACCCGTCCTGGATGGCGGGGCCGATGGCCACCTTCACCTCGGGAAAGAGCCGCTTCACCGCCTGGGCCATCACGTGGGACGTGGAGTGGCGGAGCGTGGGCAAGGGCTCCGGGAGGCAGTCGAACTCCCTCGCGAACTCCAGGTGCCGCGTTTCCTCAGACGACTCGGCCATGGCTCCCCTGTTTCAGAGACAACAAAGCATCACCGGGCTGCGCCCGGCGATGCTCGCAACTCCCTCACTCGCTCACGCTCGACCGGCTAGCGATGCACACCCCCAAAGGGCTGCCGCGAAACGAAATGGTAGGCTCGGGCGGTTTCGAACCGCCGACCTCTACCGTGTCAAGGTAGCGCTCTCCCACTGAGCTACGAGCCTACGCCCCGAAAGCATTGAATACACTACCGGCAGCGGTCTTCCCCGTCAAGGGGAACGGCCCCGGGCCAGCCCCTCCAGGACGGTCTCGATGAGGCCCGGCCCGTCCTCCGGCGCGAGGAGGACCCGGGAAGCGGCCAGCATCGGGTACCCGTCCTGCCCCCGGGCCAGGTAGTCGGGCACCGCCACCCGGTAGAGCCCCGCCGGGTCGAGTGGGCGCCCCTCGATCTCGATCGGCCCGACGCGCTGGCCGGGAGGCCGGGCGGGGTCCACGGTCATCCGGATCCCGGCGGTCTGCAGGAAATGGCCGGTGGGCCGCGGCAGCTCGTCCACCGAGCGCTCGAGCGCGGCCCGGAGGGCCGCCCCCGTCACCTCGAGCAGCGTCACCGTATTGCTGAAGGGCAGCAGCGCGCGGATATCTTGTTTCGTGATGGGCCCCGCCGGGATGACCCGATTCCCGCGGATGGCCCCGCTATTGAGCAGCCCCACCTGGGCGTCCACGCGATCGCGGAGCAGGGCCGCGAAGAACCGCCCGAGCGGCGTCTCCTCGCGACGCGTGAGGCTCTCGCGCGCGTCGAGGGCCACCGCGGTGCGGCCCACCTCCACGTCGAGCTCGCGCGCCAAAAGCGCGGCCTGCTGCCGCACGAGGGCGGCCACGTCCGCCGCCTCGGCCAGGCGGTCGTCCACCGGGATCAAGCGCTGGCGGCGGCCGATCACCGCGCCGCAGCGAACCTCGTACTCGACCTGGCCCACGTTGAGCGCGTCGGAGCCGGCCTTGACGATCACCGCCCGGCCCTCCTCGTGGAGCATGGGATCGTGGTCGTGCCCGCCCAGGATCGCGTCGACGGCGAGGGCCGCGGCCAGCTCCCGGTCCTGGCGGAGCGGCAGGTGCGTCACCGCCACGCGCAGGTGGAGCGGCCCCAACGCCGCGAAGGCGGTGCGGCCCGCCTCGAGCGGCTCGTCGAAGCGCAGGCCCGGGCCGGGATTGGACGTCCGCGCCGCCTCGGGCGTGGTGAGCCCGATGACGCCGACGCGCACGCCGTCGAAGTCCCACGCGCGCCCGCGCCGCGCGCCACCGAAGGGGAGGCCGGTGGCGCGATCGAGCACGTTGGCCGACAGCCACGGGAAGCGCGACTCGCGCATGCGCTCGGCCAGCACCGCGGCCCCGAAATCGAACTCGTGGTTGCCGAAGGTGGCGACGTCGAGGCCCACCGCGTTCCAGCCCTCGATCATCTGCGCCCCCCGCCGCAGGGTCGAGAGCAGCGACGGCGACAGCGTGTCACCGGCCAGGGCGAAGAGCGTGTGGGGGGTCTGGCCGCGCAGCGTGCGCACGAGGGTCGCCACGCGGGCGAGCCCACCGCGACCGGCCACCGGCTCGAGCACGTAGACGTCGTTGACGAGCAGGAGCTGGATGCGGACCGGCGGGCGATCCGCGCAGCGCGTCTCCGCGCAGCCCGCGCAGAGGATCAGCGCGAGCAGGGCGGGCGAGAGAAGCCGGGCGGTCTTCTTCAGCGAGCTAGCGGAGGAACTGGTTCACGAGCCCGCTCACGATCTGGTACTTGAACTGGCCGTTGATCGCGAGGGTCTGCTTGGCGATCTCGTCGGGTACCGGCGGGAACGGCTGCGCCAGCTTGACCGCGGTCATCGCGTAGTCGTCGAGAATCGCGACGCCGGACGAGTTCCGGAGCGCGATGAACTCCAGACGCCCGTCCTTGGCGATGTGGAACTCGATCAGCAGCTCGCCCTCGATTCCCCGCTCGCCGGCCTGGCGCGGATACGTCCACTTCGACTTGATGCGCTCCCGGATCTTGTTGAAATAGTCCTGATACTTCGGCTCCGGCGTGTCGAGCGGGATCGGCTCGCCCTCCACCCCGCCGCGGCCGCCCCCCAGGAGCCCGCCGCCACCTCCCGGCTGCCGCCGCATGCTGTCGGGCGGCCGCGCGACCGCGACCTGGGGCGGCGCCGGCGCGGCCGATTGGCTCGGCTCCGTCTGCGACGGCTGCTCGGGCGCCGCCGGCCTCGGCTCCGACGTCTTGATCATGGGCTCGGGCGCCGGCTCCGCCTTGGCGACGGCCTGCGGCGGCGTGGGCGCGGGCAGCGTCGGGCGCGGCGCCGGCGCCCTGGGCGCTTCGACCGCGCGGGCCGGTGCGGGCGGCCTCGGCGGCGGGCTGGGCGCCGGGCGCGCGCGCACCTCGGGCGGCGCCACCGGTCGCGACGGATTGCCGAGCGGCGCCTTCTCCTCCGGGCGCTCGGGCGCGATGTCCACCATCAGCGGCTCGCCGCGCTTGATGTACTGAGCCGGCTGCAGGAACCCGGGGATCACGACGAAGGGCACGATCAGGAACAGGTGGAACAGCACCGACGTCACGATGGCCAGAGCCAGCGTGCGCTGCGCCGGGTCCTTGGGGAGCCGAATCCTCCACTTCACGCGGTCAATTATGGCACGCCCACCCGCCGTCCGCGGGCCGGGCCGGGATTGCCCAGTCCTCCTTGTTAAGCCTAGTTAAGCCTATTGAGCGCGAACCAAATGACGAATTGTGTCCGTCTGGTGACACCCATCGGCGGCTTCTCGGACCCCCGCCGGGCCTTGCCCTTATTTTATGCAATAATTTCACTCCTTTGCGGCGCCGTGCACTTGGCACGGCCCTGGAAAGCAAGGGGACCCCCAAGACCATGAGACTCCTGACCAAACTGCTCGTCTCGGTGGCTATCCTGCTCCTGCTGGGTGGGTGCGCCGGCCTGCAGGCGTCGCATGAGCACCGGCTCCGGAAAGAAGTGTGGGGCGAGCCCCTGCTGGCCTGCGAGGCGCAGATGAAACAGGACCCGGGCTACCCGGCCCAGGTGGCGACGGGGGTCGTCGTGTCGCTCATTTCGCCCTACGGGATCGGCGGGGACGCGGGCCGCCGCGTCTACCTCCGCCTGTGCATGGGGGAGACCGGCTGGACCCCAGAGCGCCCCGACACGGTCTGGCCGTGGCGCCCAATGACCCCATCGGAGCGCGCGTCGTGGCCGAGCTCGAAAGCGGCGATCCAGGAGTACGAGCAGGACCGGGCCGACAGTATAAGGAGGC
>DASQAL010000055.1:0-26274 GCA_035635775.1 Candidatus Acidiferrum sp. | reverse complement strand
GCTCTTCGCCGACATCAGCGGCTACACGCGGCTGTCCTCGCGGCTGCCGCCGGACGACCTGGCCTCACTCGTGGAGCGCTACTTCGGCGCCTTCCTCGACGAGATCGTCAAGCACGGGGGCGACGTGAACGAGACCGCGGGAGACGGGCTCATGGTGATCTTCCACGAGGGCCCGCACGCGCGCGCGGCGGTGGACGCGGCGCGGGCCATCCACCGCCGGGCCGCCGAGATCGGGGCGGAGCTCGCCGACCGCTTCGAGCCGGTGGCCATGCACGTGGGGGTCAATACCGGGCCGGCCCTGCTGGGCGCGACCAAGATCGAGGGCAGCGCGGGCACCCGCTGGACCTACACCGCCTCCGGCATGACCACGAATATCGCGGCGCGCCTGGCCGCGCAGGCGGGCGACGGCGAGATCGTGATCAGCGAGGCCACGCGGACGCGGCTGGGGGACGACCTGCTCGTGGAGGATCTGGGCGTGCGGGAGCTGAAGAACGTGGAGACGCCGATGCGGTTGTTCCGGCTGCGGTAGGGTCGTCCAGGCCGAGTGGCTGGCAGGCCACTGTTCCCTAGCAGAGCCTCAGAGATTGGGACCGATCCTAGGTTGAATCAGTAAGGACACATCGTCCTGTTTGGCCAAATTGTCGCCGTGCCATAATCGACCCGCATGTCGCGGGTGAATAGGCTTATCGCTGCGTCAACTGATCGGTCACGCACCAAAACGACACTGAAGGCCGCTCTGCGTAGGCTTGAATACTTCCTTCGCCTTGACACTTCTTATCCATCTTCGCGGAACAGGAGAGTCTTCGCATGGCGCTAATCCCTGACCGCTCCACGTCGCGCTATGCTGGCCACTATGCTCGCGCGATAGATCCGCAGCGCTTGCTCCAGATCTTCTCCGATTCCCACCGGATCGCGCTCAAGTCTCAAGACCCTTCTACGGCACGGGCTCGCTTTGAACTCGCAGTCGAGGCATATCACCAACTCACGTCGATGACCCTTCCAATGGAGATGCGTGTGGCAATTCAAGGCGCAATGATCATGCTAGCCGGCCAGTTCCCCGTTCAGATGTGTCTCAACGAGGCCCTTGGCCTTTGTGCCAAAGCGCGCAAACTCAAGACGGCACGGCGACAATTGGAGTACCTGAAGCGCGCGCGAGAGATCCTGCTCACGGGCCTCGCTACAAGTCCTGAAGGGGCGCCGGCAATCCAGGCAACGTACGACTGCGTTCTCACCGAAATCACGGAGGTCGAGGCTATTGCGCATGCTCCTCGGCTGGATCGCGAAAGGTGAACGGATATTTCATCTGCGTTCAGAGCGGCCGCAACTAGGCACGGAACCGTCTTGATCGGGCCGGCCGGTTCGGCCTCAAAGGGGTGGCGATGGTAGATGACAAGGAGTGGATTCTGCCTCGAGTCACGGAAGCGCGAAAACTGCATCCGTTGGTCACCGAGGCTGTCGCGGGCCGGATCACAGAGTTGCTGATCGGCCCATTGAACGACAAGCTGCTCTCTGCTGCGGAGCTAACCAGGGTCACGAGCGATCTCCTTGCCGCCATGGTTCCCGTGCCCCCGACGGAGGAGGCGGACTCGTGAGGATAGCCGCTATTCAGCTGTCGTGGTTTCGTGGGGCCGCCGACCCTGTATCGCTCGAACCTGACTGCAAGTCGATGGTGGTATACGGGCCAAACGGCTCGGGGAAGTCATCCTTTGTGGATGCTATCGAGCATGCGCTCAACGACGGCAAGATTCGCCACCTCGCCCACGAATACAGCGGGAAGCACCAGGAGAAGGCGATTCCGAACACCCATAGGCCACCGGCCGCCAAGACCGAGGTCAAGGTGAAGTTCAGGGACAATTCTGAACTGACTATTCGGATCAAGCCGGATGGCTCTGCGACACGCTCTGGCGCAGAAGCGATCGCGATGGGTACGTGGGACTATCGCCGCACTGTCCTGAGACAGGATGAAGTCGCGGCCTTCATCCATGACACGAAGGGGGGTAAATACTCGGCTCTGCTGCCCCTGCTGGGATTGCAACAGATGGAGGTGGCGGCGGAGAACCTCCGGCACCTGTCTAAGGCGGCCGAGCAGCAGTCGAAGCTTAGGGAGATTCAAGGAGAGCTCAAAGGCATCGAAGGGAAGCGGAAACAGGCCTTTGGCGAGAATACCGATGAACAGATCGGCAATACGATCGCCAAACTGCATGCGACATATTGTGCCGGCGAGGCTGCCACGACCGACCCACTAGCTCAATGCGCGGAGCTGGAGACGGCTCTCGATGAGCGAATAGCGCAGTTCTCGACCGATCAGCGACGGTATCTTGTCCTACACGCCACGGCAGGTCTCGACCTCAGGAACGACGTAGCAGCGTTGCGAGCTGCCGGGCGGAAGCTTGCCGGTGCCGTTGAGCCGTTCATCTCCGAAAGGCTGGAGGTATTGCGTTCGACGTCTACACTGGTCGGGAAGTTGGGGGGAGGCGAAGAGGTCGATTGCCCATCCTGCGGTCGGCCCATTGCGGTCGACGCGTTCAAGGCACACGTCGTGGCGGAGCGGGAACGCCTTCAAGAGGTTATCGGCATATTCGAGACGCGACGGACGGCCATCGCGACTTTGTGCGACACCGTAAAGTCGCTGATGGCCAACTTGAGCAAGGACGACGTGAAGTCTTGGCGCGATGCTATCGCGAAGACCGTTCTTGCGGGCAATCTCGCATATCTGGCCACGGTCGACACTGAGGCGCTCCGCTCGTCCTGTGATGGCGAGGACCTGGGCCTCATTGAGGGCGACCTGTTGCCGCTGATCGCTGCCGCGGAGATCGAGGCGAGGCGTGTCCCGCCCGATGTGAAGCAGCTCTCGTCTGACAAGGAGATGATCGGGACGGCGCAGGCGGTAATGGCTGCGAAGGACCAGTCCGCTACGCTGATGCGGTCCCAATCACTGCTTGCCTTTCTGAGCTCTCTAGAGCACGGGATTCGCAGTGAGATCAAGCTTAGGGCCCAAACGGTGATCGATGACATCTCGGCGGATCTCAAGGTGATGTGGACGATCCTAAACCCTGGCAAAGCTATCGAAGATGTGCGCTTCTACCTCCCCGCGGGTGCAGATAAGGCGATCGACATCGCGCTGAAGTTCTATGGTGTCGCTCAAGAGAGCCCGAGGTTGACGCTCTCCGAGGGTTTCCGGAACAGTCTCGGCCTCTGCATCTTCCTAGCGATGGCCAAGCGCGACGCCCACAGGGATCGGCCGCTCTTTCTCGACGACGTTGTTGTCAGCTTGGATCGAAACCATCGGGGTCTGGTGGTGGAACTCTTGGAGAAGTATTTCGGGGACCGCCAAGTGATTGTTCTGACCCACGACCGTGACTGGTTCACGGAGCTTCGCCATCAACTCGACAACAAGGGATGGGTCTTCAAGACCCTGCTGCCCTATGAGACGCCAGGGGATGGCATTCGGTGGTCGCACAGGACGACAACGTTCGATGACGCGCGGGCGCATCTCAAAGATCGCCCTGATTCGGCGGGGAATGACGCACGCAAGATCATGGACGTGGAACTGGGACTGATCGCCGAGCGCCTGCAGGTCAGGCTGGCGTATGCGCGAGGCGAGAAGAACGATAGGCGAGGGGCGCACGAGTTCCTGGTCCGGCTTATGGCCGACGGCAAGAGCTGCTTTCGGAAGAAGGTGGGTGACGGACATACAGCGTACGTCGAAGCGATTGAGTTGCTGGATATTGCGGATCGCCTGTTGATGTCCTGGGCGAACCGAGCATCGCACACGGGGGATCTGGTTCGTGTGGAGGCTGCCAAGCTCATTGATGTCTGCGAGAAAGCGCTGAATGTTTTTAGGTGCGGCACGTGCGGCAAGCTTGTGTGGTTCGCCGATGCCACGGGGCCGGAGCTAGTTCAGTGTGAATGCGGTGAACTTCGGTGGCGGTACGGGAAGGCGTAGTGGTGCGCGGAGGTGGTGATGAGTGATAAGACAGCCATGGGTCAGGGGGGTGGAGACTTCGACCTGAACATCGAGAAGGTTCTTGATGGCTGGGAGGTCACTCATGCGATTCGCGAGTTGATTGCGAATGCGTTAGATGAGGCTGTGCTGTCGAGAACGTCGGAGCCTGTGATCGAACAAGTGAGCCCCGGGACATGGCGGATTCGTGACTTCGGGCGCGGCTTGAAGCATGTTCACTTGACGCAGAACGAGAGCACTGAGAAGCGCGAGCGCGAAGGCGAAGTGATTGGGCGGTTCGGGGTTGGTTTGAAGGATGCGTTGGCGGTTCTCGATCGACGGCGTGCGAGTGTGGTGATTAGGTCACCCCACGGCGACATCAGCCTTGTTCGCCGGGCCAAGGCAGGCTTTTCGGACGTGACGACCTTGCATGCTCGGGTCACACCACCCGCCGAGCCTAGGCTGCAAGGTACTGAAGTATGCCTGTCGGGGGTTACAGACGACGAGATCGAGACGGCTAAGGGCTACTTCTTGAAGTTCTCGGGTGAGACCGTACTTGAGAGCACTAAGTATGGGCAGATATTGGAGCGATCGAATCGCGGAGCGTCCCGTGTGTACGTGAACGGTCTCGCCGTAGCCGAGGAGTCGAATTTCGCCTTCAGCTATAACGTGACCGCGCTCACGAAGACGATGCGGAAGGCGTTGAACCGTGAGCGGACCAATGTGGGTCGTACCGCGTATAGTGAACGAGTGCGGGCGATGCTGCTAGCGTCGGAATCCGAGAGGGTGGCGAAGGAGCTTGTGCGTGACGTTAGTGCCTTGGCTGAGGGTGGCAGTCACGATGAGGTGAAGACCTGGACAGACGTAGGCCTGCGTGGCTGCCAGATTCTCAACGCACGGCAACGGGTGGTGTTCGTCACTGCTCAACAGTTGCTCGACGACAAGGATATGGTGGACCGAGCACGGAGCGAAGGGCGGGAGATCGTGACAGTGCCGGACACTGTGGCGGCAAAGCTGAGTACAGTGGCTGATGTTGACGGAAGACCGATTCAGTCTCTCGGTCAGTTCGCTACGGACTGGTCTGCCAGTGTGGAGTTCAAGTTCGTTAGTGAGGTGGATCTCACAGGCCGGGAGCGTGAGATATACGGGCTCTGGCAGCATATTGCGGAGGCCGGTGGTGGATTGCCGCCGGATTTCCGGGAGCTAAAGGTGTCCGAGACAATGCGTCCGTCCGTTTATGAAGGGATAAGGCCGGCGGGATTGTGGGAACCTCTGACCGGACGGATCATCATTCATCGGGGTGAGTTGAAGAATGTGGAGGCCTTTGCGGGTACCCTACTGCATGAGTTGACGCACGCGCGGTCGGGCGCAACCGACGTGACTCGAGAGTTCGAGGTGGCGCTCACGGAGGCGATGGGGCGGATTGCAGCAACGCTCTTGAGAGAGAGACGGGCGTGATCGCAGTCATTCCGCAGCGGGGTAGGCCGTCCGCGCGCGAGGTGTGTCCGAGCTGCTCCGTCAGGGAGAAGCTAGCGGGAGATGGTGAGGCGCTCGCGGCCGTAGTTGTCGTCGTCGACCCAGGGGCGGCCCTCGGCGAAGCGCGCGGCGCGGAAGGGCGTGAGGTCGACGGTGCGTGGCTTGCCCTCGAGGACCCACTCGGCCAGGCATCGGCCGATGGCGGGCGAGGTCTTGAAGGACGTGCCGGAGTCGCCCAGCATCACGTAGAGGCCGGGCACCGACGGGATCTGGTCGATGATCGGGCGGCCGTCGGGGCTCATCATGATCATGCCGGCCCAGCCGCCGCGCATCGTGGAGTCCGCGAAGAGGGGCAGCCGGTGGCCGAGCCGCTCGCGGCAGAGCGCCACGTAGCCCTCGTCCACGCCCTCGTGCAGCTTGTCGGGGTCGCCGCCGTAGGCCGCGCCCAGCTCGACGCCGATCAGGGTCAGGTTGCCGTCCACCGGACGGATCCACGCCTTCTGGCCCGAGTCGATCACCACCGGATGCTTGCGGGTCAGGCTGGGCGGCCAGCGGAAGAGCGAGACCTGGATGCGAAAGGGCTGCAGGCCGAAGTCGAGCCCGAGTGGATCGAGCAGCGGCTGGCCCCAGGCTCCGGGCACCAGCACGACGACCGGCGCCTCCACCCGCCCGCCCGCGGTCTCGACGCCGGCGACGCGGCCGCGCTCGGTCAGGATCCGGGTGACGTGACAGCCGGTCTCGATGGTGACGCCCATGCGTTGCGCGGCGGCCGCGAAGGCGAACGCGGTGGCGCTCGGATCGGCGTAGCCGGAGCCGGGCTCCCAGGCGGCGGCCCCGATGTCGTCCACGCGGCACTCGGGGAAGATCTCGCGGACGTCGTCGCGCGAGACTTCTCGAGTGTCTACGCCGAGTCGCTGTTGACGAGCGAGGTTGCGGCGCAGGGCGGCCTCGTAGCCGGGCGGCACGAGCTGGAGGAAGCCCGGCGCCTCGAAGCCGCAATCGCCGCCGACGATGGAGGAGAACTCGCGGAAGATCTTGAGGCTCTCGATGGCGAGGCGCGACTCGGGCTCGTTGGTGTAGTGCATGCGCACGAGGGCCCCGGATTTGCCGGTGGCGCCGGCCGCCAGATGGCGGCGCTCCAGCAGCCGGACGTTCTTCGCGCCCATGCTGGCCAGGTGAAACGCCGTGCTCGTGCCGTTCGCGCCGCCGCCGATGATGACGATGTCCGCTGTCGCGCTCATGGGGTTGGATTCTGTCACGTCTGGTACAGGTTCGCCACCGGCGGCCCGGCTTGACAGGGTGGGGGGAAACCCCTATAAATGACGCACCGCGAGCGGTCTCCGTCGCCCGCCGCGGTATCCAGACGGAGCCCCGACGCAGCTCGAACCCGAGGAGGAACCACCACCATGGAATTGACCCGACGTGACCTGCTCAAGGGAGCGGCCGCCCTCGGCGCCGCCGCCACGGTGCCCCTGACCGCGACCGGCGCCGCCCTGGCCCAGACCACCCAGAAGAAGGAGCTGGTGACCGCTCAGGCGGGCGACATCTCCAAGTTCGACCCGCACTTCAGCACGTCATCGAACGACATCCGCGTGTCGTTCAACGTCTTCGACAACCTGACGAGCCGCCATCCGGACGGCAAGCTCTACCCCGGGCTTGCGACGGAGTGGAAGCTCGACGGTCAGACCACGTGGCGCTTCAAGCTGCGGCAGGGCGTCAAGTTCCACAACGGCGATGCCTTCACCTCCGCCGACGCCAAGTTCAGCATCGAGCGCACCTACGACCCGGCCGCCAAGACGATGGTGGCCACCGCGCTCGCCACGATCGAGAAGATCGAGGCGCCGGATCCCTTCACGCTCGTCATCACCACCAAGAAGCCGGACCCATTGCTCCCGGGTCGCCTCGCGTTCTACGGCGGGCAGATTGTGCCGAAGAAGTATCTCGAGTCCGTCGGCAATGACACCTTCAATGCCAAGCCCATCGGCACGGGCCCGGTGCGCTTCGGCTCCTGGGTGAAGGACGACAAGGCGGTGCTCGAGGCCAACCCCGACTACTGGGGCGGCAAGATCGAGGTCGACCGCTGGACCATGCGGCCCATCCCGGAGACGGCGCCCCGCATAGCGGCGCTCCTCAAGGGCGAGGTGGACATCATCACCCAGCTCCCGCCCGATCAGGGCGAGCGGGTGACCGGCAACGCCACCACGCGCGTGGCGGGCGCGCTCTACGCGGGCCTCTACGTGCTCGGGGTGAACAGCAAGCGGCCGTCGCTCGACAACCCGCTCGTGAAGCAGGCGCTGTCCCTCGCCATCGACCGCGACGCGATCGTGAAGGAGCTGTGGCGCGGGCGCGGCATCGTGCCCAACGGCCCCATCGCCAAGGGCGACAACCACTATGACGCGAGCCTGCCGCCCCTGGCCTACAACCCGGCCGAGGCGAAGGATCGGCTCAAGAAGGCGGGCTACAAGAACGAGGAGATCTTCATCGAGACCACGGTGGCCTACGTGGCGCAGGACAAGGCGATGGCGGAAGCCATCGCGGCCATGTGGAAAGACATCGGCGTCAACGTGAAGGTCGAGGTCGTCGAATACTCGGTGCGCGCCCAGAAGAACCGGGAGAAGAGCTTCAAGGGCATGTGGTGGTCCGACCCGACCTCGACGCTGGGGGACCCGGACGGCATGATGTGGCGGCTGCTGGGCCCCGGCGGGCCGATGGACTACTGGCGTGACGCCCGCTGGGACGAGCTGGGCAACTCGGCGCGATTCAGCGTGGACGAGAAGTTCCGGGCCGGGGCCTACAAGGAGATGACCAGGATCTTCCTGGAGAGCCTGCCCTGGCTGCCGGTCATCCAGCCGTACGAGGACTACGGGCTCCAGAAGTACGTGGACTTCACGCCGAACCCGAACCAGCAGTTCGAGGTGCGCCGCTTCAACCTGAAGCTTCGTCGCGCGTAGTCCCCCTCACCCTGCCCTCTCCCCACCGGGGAGAGGGTGGGGAAGAGGGGAGGTCAGTCATGCGCGGGTTCGTCCCGTTCCTCGGCCACCGCCTCTTCCGCGCCCTCATCGCGCTCTGGCTCGTGTCCACCGTGGTCTTCGTGGTCATGCGCCTGTCCGGCGACCCGGTGCCGCTGCTCCTGCCCCCCGACGCGCCGCACAGCGAGATCATGCGCGTGCGCCGCGAGCTGGGCCTCGACCAGCCGATCCCGGTGCAGTACGTGATCTTCCTCTCGAACCTCGCGCGCGGCGACTTCGGCCGCTCGATCCACTTCCGCGAGCCGGCCTTCAACGTCGTGCGCGGCTACTTGATGGCCACGCTCGAGCTGGGGCTCACCGCCTTCGTGCTCGCCGCGGTGGTGGCGGTGCCCGTCGGGCTCTTCTCCGCCATGCGACGCAATACTCTGGTGGACCACGTGGCGATGGGCCTGGCCCTGGTCGGCCAGTCGGCGCCCACCTTCTTCCTCGGTATCCTCTTCATCCTGCTGCTGTCGCTGAAGGCCGACCTCTTCCCGACCTCGGGCCGCGGCGACTGGCGCAACCTCGTGCTGCCCGCGCTGACCCTGGGCGCGTTCACCATGGCCTCCATCGCCCGGCTCACCCGCTCGGCGGTGCTGGAGGTGCTGGGCGCGGACTACATCCGCACCGCGCGAGCCAAGGGCGTGGCGGAGACATGGGTGGTGGCCAAGCACACGCTCAAGAACGCGGCGATCCCGATCGTGACGATCACCGGGCTGCAGTTCGGCACGCTCCTTGGCGGCGCGGTCGTCACCGAGACCGTCTTCGCGTGGCCCGGCATCGGGCGGCTCGCGGTGCAGTCCATCTACAACCGCGACTACGCGGTGGTGCAGTGCACGGTGTTCCTGGCCGCGCTCATGTTCGTGGTGATCAACTTCTTCGTGGATCTGATCTATGGCGTCCTCGATCCCCGCATCCGCGCCGGCTGACGCGGCCCTCGCCGCGCCCGCGGTCCGGGTTCCCGCGCGCCGCCGCCGGTTCCCCGGGCTGGTGGTGGCGGGCGTGGGCTTCGTCGCGGTGCTGCTGCTGGTGGCGGCCGCCGCCCCGCTGCTCGCGCCCCAGGACCCGGTCCGTCAGGCCCTGCGCGGCCGCCTCGCCGCGCCGACGTGGAAAGGGTCGGACGGGCGCGCCCACCTGCTCGGCACCGATCACCTGGGCCGCGACGTGCTCTCGCGCGTGATCTACGGCTCGCGCGTCTCGCTGGTGATCGGCTTCGCGGCGGTGCTGGTGGGCGGCGTGCTCGGCTCGGCCGCGGGGCTCGCGGCCGGCTTCAGCCGCGGCCGCCTGGACGCCGTCATCATGACGGTCGCGGACGCGCAGCTCGCCTTCCCGTTCATCCTGCTCGCCATCGGCATCATCGCGGTGCTGGGCCCGAGCTTTCCGACGCTGGTGGTGGTGATCGGGCTCTCCGGCTGGGTCTCCTACGCCCGCATCCTGCGCTCGCAGGTGCTGGTGCTGCGCTCGCGCGAGTTCGTGGAGTCCATCCACGCTCTCGGCGGCTCGCTCGCCCGCGTCGTGCTCCGCCACGTGCTGCCCAACGTGCTCTCCTCGATCGTGGTCATCGCCACGCTGGAGCTGGCGCGGGCCATCGTGCTCGAGGCCACGCTCTCCTTCCTGGGCCTGGGCATCCAGCCGCCCACGCCGTCCTGGGGCGGCATGGTGCAGGAGGGCCGCGAGTACCTCGACTCGGCCTGGTGGATCTCCACCTTCCCCGGGATCGTGCTCATGATCACCTCGATCGTGGTCAGCCGCACCGGCGACTGGCTGCGCGACGTGCTGGACCCGACTCTCCGCGGGGAGTAGGACGAAAGGAGGAGCGAAGATGCCCATCACCGAGCTGATCGAGTACGAGTTCGCGAGCGACGAGGTGCGCGCGGTCTACGACGACATCATGGCCACCCGCAAGACGGACTGGATCAACAACTTCTGGAAGGCGCTCGCCAACCACCCGCCGACCCTGCGCCGCACCTGGGAGAGCATCAAGCAGATCATGGGGTCGGGCGCGCTCGACCCCCTGACCAAGGAGATGATCTACCTCGCGGTGAGCGCGGCCAACGGCTGCGACTACTGCATCGCCTCGCACACCGCGGGCGCGCGCCGGGCCGGCATGACCCCCGCCATGCGGGGCGAGCTGCTCGCGGTGGTCGGCATGGCCTGCGAGACCAACGCCCTGGCCGACGCCTATCAGGTGCCGGTGGACGAGCGGTTCCGCGACCCCGATCCCGACCCCGACTGAGCCGCCGCCGCGCGCCACTCCAGTCGCAGATCAGCCAGGGTGTGGCCGGCGAGCGCGGCCAGCACGATGGCGCCGCCCACCAGCGAGGGCAGGCCGGGATTCTCGCCGATCGCGAGCCAGACCCATACCGGGCCCAGCACGCTCTCCAGCACCGCGATGAGGGCCGCCTCCGCCACCGGGATGCGGCGCGCGCCCGTGGTGAACAGGATCATGCCGAGGCCGAGCTGGCCGCTGCCGAAGAGGGCCAGCAGCAGGAGATCGCCCAGATCGGCCGAGCCCGGCCGCGCCGCGAAGGACGCCACCAGGCTCGCGAGCGCGGCGGCGAGCGCGGCCGCGGGCAGCATCCGCACGCCGCGATTGCGCCGCAGGAGCACGGTGGCGGCCGCGAAGGACAGGGCCACCGTGAAGGCGAGCAGATCGCCGCCGAGCGAGCCCGCGGCCGCCGCCGTGTAGAAGTACCGCGAGACCATGATGGCGCTGCCCAGGAGCGCCACCCCCATCGCGGCCCATGTCCGCCCCGCCACCCGCTCGCCCATCCAGGCCCAGCCGAGCAGCCCGGCCATGAACGGGCTCAGGCTCTGGATGATCAGCACGTTCGCCACCGACGTGCGGTGGAGCGCCATGATGAAGCAGGTGGAGGCGGTGGCGAAGCAGACCGCCATCGCGAGGCCGGTCGCGCCCATGCCCAGGAAGACGTCGGGCGTCCGGCGGCCCTCTCGCAGCGCGGTCACGCCCACCAGAAAGGCGGCGCAGAAGAGCCCGCGCCAGAACACGGTGGTCCACGGATCGGTGTCCACGAGGCGCGCGATCAGGCCGCCCGTGCTCCAGCACACCGCGGCGGCCGCGACCAGAAGCCGGCCGCGCCGCGCCTCGTCGCTCCTCATCGGGCCAGCGCCACGCAGGCGACCCCGGCGAGCACGACGGCGGCGCCGGCCAGCCGCCGCCTGAGCCCGCCTTCCTTGAACCACACGCTGCCGATGACCGCGGAGAGCACGATGGACATCTCGCGGGCCGCCACCACGTAGCCGGTCTTTCCGAACTGGAAGGCGAAGAGGACGAGCAGGTAGCCGGTGGGGCTCATCAGGGCGGCGGCCGCGATCGTCCCGCGGTTGACGCGCCACTCCCGGCGCATGAGATCGCCCTTGGCGAGAGCCACTGGTGTGAGCAGCGCGCACGAGCCCATCTCCATGAGCCAGATGTAGGCGAGCGGGTGCAGGCGCGCCACGCCCGCCTTGTCGAGCAGCGAGTAGGAGGCGATCAGCACGCCGGTGGCGAGCGCCCAGCCGGTGCCCGAGGCCAGGAAGGCCGCGGCCGTCCAGGCGCCGGGCCGCCAGTGCAGGAAGAAGATGCCACTCGCCACCAGGATCACCCCGAGCGTGCCGAGCGGGGAGAGGCGCTCGTCCCACAGGGCGAGCGCGGCCATCGGCACCAGGGCCACCCCGAGCCCGCGCGCGATGGGATACACCAGTGAAAAATCGCCGGTGGCGTAGGCGCGGCCGAGGGTGAAGAAGTAGAGCGCGTGGAGCACGATGGTGCCGATCACGAACGGGACGGCCGCGGCGGAGAAGCCGTGCCGGGCCAGGATCACGAGCGCGATCGGCGCGTAGAGCGCGCTCGCGAGCACGCCGACCCACCAGAGGAACACCACCGGATCGCCCGCGCGCTTGGTGAGCGCGTTCCAGCCCGCGTGGAGCACGGCCGCGCCCAGGACGAGGAGAAGCGCCGCGGCGGTCACCCGGACAGGGTAGGGGTTTCGCCGGGCGACGCCAAGCGATTACTATGGAGACTCGGCAGCGATGGCCTACTCCCTCCGTCTCATCGAGGATCAACTTGCCGCTGGCGCGGCCGCGTCTACCCCGCGCGCGCCCCGCGTGCTCTATGCGGTCTCGGGCGCGCTCCTGGGCGGTGAGGCGACCGAGCCCGTGCCCGCGGTAGGCCCCGCCGACCTCGCCGCGCACGCCGGCTCCGCGGGCGCGGTGCTCTACCGGGTTGAGCTGGTCCGCCAGCCGCCGCCCCCGGCGGGCGGGCGCGTGCTGCTCGAGCACCCGATCGATCTCGCGGGCGGCGCGGGCTGGCTGATGCGCTGCGACCGCGTGGACTTCGAGCCGGGCGGGATCGCGCCGCCGCATCGCCACCGGGGCGGCGGCATCCGCTGCCTGCTCCGCGGCCGCCTCGAGGTGACGGTGGCCGAGGGCGCGCCGCGCACCGTCCAGCCGGGGGAGGCCTGGTTCGAGAGCGGGCGCGAGCCGGTGCTCGCGGTGTCAGCCGCCGAGGCCGAGACCAGCTTCATCCGCTTCTCCATCCAGCCCGCCGCGATTCGCGGACAGAGCTCCATTCTCTACGTGGATCCCGCCGACGCCGGGCGTGGCCGCCCGCGCCGCTACACGGTCTACGTGGACGAGCCGATCGCGCTCTGAGCCCATTGCTCATCCTCATCCTGAGCGCCAGCTACGGATCCGGCCACGCCGAGGCCGCGCGCAGCCTGGCCGCCGCCGTCGAGGCGCGGGGCGGCCGCGCGGAGGTGGTGGATCACTTCCGCGAGCTCGTGCACCCGATCTTCGCGCGCGCGAGCCGCGCGGCCTACTACTGGCTGCTCCGCCGCGCGCCCGGCGTCTGGGCGCTCGCCTACGGCCTGGGCGACCGGATGGGGCCGGAGTCCCCGCTGTCCTTCGGCATGACCCGGGTGGGCACCGCGCGCCTGGCCCGCCTGCTCGACACGATGCGGCCGGACGCGGTCATCACGGTCCACGCGACACCCGCGGTCGCCATGGCCGCGCTCGCGGTGAGCGGCCGGCGCCTGCCGCCCCACACCACCGCGGTCACCGACTTCGTGGCCCACAGCCAGTGGATGCCGAGCCCGGTGGACCGCTACTGCGTGGCCGCCGAGGAGGTGCGGAACGAGTTCGTGGCGCGCGGCATCCCGCCCGAGCGGGTGGTCGTCACCGGCGTGCCGGTGCGCGAGGGGTTCGCGCGCGCGGTGGACGCGGACGCGGCGCGCCGGGCGCTGGGCCTCTCGCCCGGCCTGCCCACCATCGTGGCGATGGCGGGCACCCAGGGCTCGCTCGGCCGGCTCCGCGACGTCACCCGCGCGCTGCTCACGATGGAGCGGCCGATGCAGGCGGTGGTGGTGGCCGGCCGCGACGAGCGCCTGCGGGCCGCGCTCGCGCGCGAGGCCGCGGCCAGCCCGGTGCGCGTGGTCGGCTTCGTGGACGACGTGCGTACGCTCCTCGGCGCGGCGGACCTGCTCGTCACCAAGGCGGGCGGGATGACGCTCGCCGAGGCGACCGCCGCGGAGGTCCCGCTGCTCCTCTACGGCTCGCTCCCGGGTCAGGAGCGCGGCAACGAGCGCTTCGCCTCGCGCGCGGGCATCGCGCTGGTGGCGCGCTCGCGCGGCGAGCTGCGCCGGCTCCTCGATCGGGCGGTGGGCGATCCGGAAACGGTCGAGCGGCTGCAGGGCTCGCTACGGCGCCTGCGTCGACCCGACGCGGCCCAGCACATCGTGGACCTCGTCGTCGAGCAGATCGCCCAGCGCGGCCGCCCGTGACCACGCAGTTCGCCTTCTGCCTCGAGAGCGCCGAGCGCTCGCTCCGGGAAGGGCGCTACGCCGACGCCGAGCACGCGCTGAGCGCGGCCCTCGCGCTCGAGCCGCGCAGCGTGAAGGCACACTTCAAGCTCGGCCTGGCCCTCGAGCGGCAGCGGAAGTGGGCCGGGGCGGAGGCGGCCTTCCGCGGCGCTATCCGTGGCAAGCGCGATCACGCGACCGCGTGGCTGAGGCTCGCGGCGGCGTGCCGGCGCCAGGGCAAGGCGCGCGAGGAGGAGACCGCCTCGCGCGAGGCGGCGCGGCTGGCCCCGCGCAGCGCGGAGGCGCGCCACGGGCTCGCGATCACCCTCGCGCGCCTGGGCCAAACCGACGAGGCGGTGGGCGAGTTCGAGGAGACGATCCGCCTGGCCCCGTCGAACGCGATCGCGCGCCACGGCCTGGGCCTGGCGCTGGTCGCGCAGGGGCGCGACGCGGAGGCGGCCGTCGCCTTCGCCGAGGCGGTGCGTCTCGACCCGCGCGCCTACCGGGCGCACGCCCAGCACGCGGAGGCCCTGCGCCGCCTGCGGCGATGGGGCGACGCGGCGGTCGCCTATCGCGAGGCCGCCGCCCTTCGGCCGGAGGAGCCCGTCCTGCACGGCCGCCTCGGCCTCGTGCTCGAGCGCCTGCGGCGCTATCGCGAGGCGGTGGCCGCCTACTCGCGGGCGGCCCGACTGGCGCCTACCAGTGGTCGCTGGCGGGCGCGCCTCGGGCGCGTGCTCGAGCGGCAGGGGCGCTTCGCGGACGCGGAGGCCACGCTGCTGGAAGCGCTGCGGCAGGAGCCGGACCTGCTCGACGCCTACGTGGGCCTCGCCTCGATCTATCGCCGCCAGGCCAAGTGGGACGCGGAGGCGCGCGCCTACGAGCGCGCGATCCGGCTCAAGCCGGACGATGCGCACCTGCACGCCGATCTCGGCCTGGCGCTGGAGGCGCAGGGGCTGCTCGGAGCCGCCGAAGGCGAATTTCGTCGAGCAGTCGCCCTGGCGCCCGACAACGCGGATCTGCACGTCGAGCTCGGCATCGCGATGGGCCGCCAGGGGCGGCACGCGGAAGCGGAGGCGGCGCTGCGCGAGGCGATGCGCCTCAATCCCCAGGATGCGGTGGCCCGCGCCAACCTCGCGCTCGGCCTCGGCCGGCAAGGGCGCCACGCCGAGTCGGAGGCGGCCTATCGCCAGGCCCTCGAGGTGAAGCCCGACGGTGCGCCGCTGCACCGCGGCCTCGGCATGGCGCTCTACTCGCAGGGCAAGCACGCGGCGGCCGAGGCGGCCTTCCGCGGGGCGGTGGCGCTCAAGCCGGGCTACGCGCGGGCGTGGGGGGACCTGGGCGAGCTCCTGACCGAGACGGGCCGCCACGCCGAGGCAGTGGAGGTCTTCCGCGAGGCTATCCGGGTGAAGCCGCCGCGGGTGGCCTCGCACCGGGGGCTGGGCGCGGTCCTGCTGCTGCAGGGGGACCACGCCTCGGCCGAGGCCGCGTACCGCGGCGCGCTGGCCCGGCGGCCCGACGACGCGCAGAGCCACTTCGGCCTGTGGACCGCGCTCGAGCGGCAGGGCAAAGTCGTCGAGGCCGAGGTGGCCTACCGCGCGGCCATCGAAGTGAGCCCGGACCTGGCCGACGCCCACGCGCGCCTCGGGAACCTGCTGGCCCGCCAGGGGCGGTGGCGCGAGGCGGAGGCCTCCTATCGCGAGGCAGTGGTGCTCGATCCGGGCGACGCACGCTCGCGCCTCGCCCTCAGCGCGGTCCTCCGCCGCCGCTAGCAGCTGTTCTGGTAGTGATGCCGTGGCCCATCGGTTGTTCCGTTCGAGCGCCGGCTTTTTGCCGGCGCACCCTGCAGTCGGGGGGA
This sequence comes from Candidatus Acidiferrum sp., assembly GCA_035635775.1. Lineage (GTDB taxonomy): Bacteria > Methylomirabilota > Methylomirabilia > Rokubacteriales > CSP1-6 > CAMLFJ01. The sequence continues at coordinate 10,194 of DASQAL010000055.1, read as the reverse complement.
GGTTCGGAAGGGGGGCGGAGCCCCCCTCCGAGCCTACGTATCGGTTGGATCGGCTTCGATGTTGGTGATGCGGAGGTAGCTGACCGCCACCCGCTCGTCGTCCTGCTCCAGCAGGACGCCGTCCTCGGCGATCTGGGCCAGGCTGCCCGCGATCGGCTCGGGCGCGTTCTTCACCGAGATGAGTACGCGCCGCCCGAGGTGCCGCTGGGCCTCCGCGTGCCACATCGTCTTCTGCACGTCGTCGAAGACGCCGGCGGCCTGGCGCGCCGCCGAGGCCGCCCGGCTCGCCGCGGTGATCGTGCCGAGCCCGGGAACGACCAGGCCGCCGGGGCCGGGCCACGGCGGGCTCGCGGGGCCGCCGGCCGTCGACACCGGCCGGCTCGCCCGATCGGCGGCCGAGGCCGTATCGGCGGTGCCGCCGAGTGGTTCCGCGGGGGCCGGTCGCCCCTCGAGGAAGCGCAGCACCTCGGAGAGGCGCGCCATCAGGTTCGAGAAGATGAAGAGACCCACCAGCGCGCAGCCGAGCGCGACGCCGAGCCCCATCTGGGCCTGGAGCTGCCCGAGCTGACCGAGCAGGTAGAGCGTGTAGGTGAAGAGCAGCAGGGGGATCACCGCGGTCAGCGCGAAGACGATCGACGCTGCATTCCGCAGCGTATACGTCCGAGCGTTACTCATGACGCCTCAATCTAGCGCGATCGGCCTCGCGCCCAAAGTTTTGAGAGAGTCGGCGCCGCCCGCCGCCCCCCAGGCTCGTGGCCCGCGTGATAGTATCCGACCGCCAACCATGAGCCCGCCACGGCGTGCCCTCCGCGAGATGCGCGGCCTGGTCTTCGATCTCGACGGTTGCGTCTGGACCGGTGAAGTACTCACGCCCGGCGCCGGCGAGGTCCTCGCCTTGATCCGCCGGCAGGGCAAGGGGCTGTGTTTCCTCACCAATAACTCGCGCGCCCGCGCCCGCACCATGCAGGCCAAGCTCGAGCGCCTGGGCGTGGAGGCCAAGGAAGCCGAGGTGCTCACCCCGCTCGAGATCCTGGGCGAAGTCGTGGCCCAGCGCTGGGGCCCGTCGCGGGTCCTGGCCATCGGCGGCCCGGAGCTGGCCGCGGTGCTGGTGGAGGCCGGCCACAGCCTGGTGGCGGTCGACGCCTACCGCGACGCCACCGTGGTGGTCGTGGGCAACGACTTCGACTTCAGCTATGAACGCCTGACCGCGGCCGCGCGCGCGGTGGACGCGGGCGCCGCCTTCGTCACCCCGAACATCGATCCGCGCCTGCCGATGGAGGACGGCCAGTTCCTGCCCGGCTGTGGCGCCATCGTCGAGGCGGTCGCCTCGGCGGCGGGGGCGCGGCCGATCGTGATCGGCAAGCCCGAGCCGCCGCTCTTCGAGCTGGCGCTCCAGCGAATGGGCCTGACCGTGGACGAGGCGGCGATGGTGGGCGACAGCATCGACTCCGACGTGCGGGGCGCGCGCCGCGTGGGCATGACCGCGGTCCTCTTCGCGCCCAAGGGCGGTCCGGATGGGGTCGCGCACTATGTCGTCAAGTCCATGCCGCAGCTCAAGCGCCTGCTCGGCCCGTAGGGATGCAGGTATTCCTGCATTCGGGCGGGCCGCTCGGGCCGGTGGGCCGCGCGGCCCTGCCCGACTTCTTCGGCCCCCGGCGACGCGTGGCCTTCGTCACCGCCGCCAACCTGGATGATGAGGCGGTTTACTTCGAGCGTGTGCGTGCGGCGCTCGAGCCCGCGCCGCCGGAGGGGGCGGGCCTCGAGCTGCTGCACCTGCGCTGGGATCGCGATCCGCTCGCCACCCTGGCCGACGCGGAGGCCCTCTTCATGGGCGGGGGCAACACCTACGCGCTGCTCCAGCGCCTGCGCGGCGCCGGGCTGCTCGAGGCGATCCGCGCGCGCGTGGCCGCGGGCATGCCGTATGCGGGCGCCAGCGCGGGCTCCAACGTGGCCGGGCCCACCATCCTCACCACCAATGACTGGAACGTGGTCGGGCTCGATCGCTTCGACGGGCTGGGTCTGGTCGGCTTCAACATCAATCCCCACTACAAGGAAGCCGACCCGGCCATGGCCGCGTTCAGCGAGACGCGGGACGACCGCATCCGGGAATATCACGTGGTCAACACGAACCCGGTGCTGGGGCTGGAGGAAGGGGCGTGGGTCATCGTGGAGGACGGCGCCGTGACGGTACACGGCACGGCGCGGGTGAAGCTGTTCCGGCCGGCCGCCGACCCGGTGTGGTACCGGGCCGGCGACCGACTCCCAGTGTCCTGACGGCCGTCGATAAGGGCCCATCTGCTTCGTTGGCTCGGTCGCCGCAGCCCTCAACGTACGGAAAGTACGCCTCGGGCTGCGGCGTCCCTCGCCGCCTCGCATCTGGACCCTTCTCGACGCCCTGATCGTTGACGGTCAGCCGGAGCACCTCTGCCCTTTGGGGGTTTCGAGGTTGGCGACCTTGAAGGTCCGGACGAACGAATCCTCCCAGACCTCGAGGGCGAGACGTCCCTTGTCCTCCACTCCGTCGAAAACGTTGAACTTGGCTCGGCGGGTGAACTCGCCCGCGGGGACGCGCTTGGCGAGGTAGCCGAGCGTGGTCTGCTTGTCACTCCAGAGCGCGAGCGTCTCGTTGACGGGCTGCACCGCCCCGCCGCCGGTGCCCGGCTTGAGCCAGGAGAGCACCACCGAGAAGCCCTTCACGTCGGGATCGGACACCAGCGGCTGAAGCTGGGCCATGCGCCGCAGGAGATCCGTGCCGTAGCGGGAGAACATGGCGGAGGCGCGCCGCTCGGTGGGCAGAGCCGCGAACCGCGCGTCTTCGTCTTGATCGATGATGATCCAGACCGAGAGGTAGCGATCGTCCTCCACCGCGCCCTTGGGCTGGCGGAAGCCGATCCCCGCCTTCTGCACGCCGACCCACGGCATGCAGTGGTAGATCTCCTCGCGCACCTGCTTGAGCAGCCCCTGGTGCGTGGTGGCGAGGGTGCGGGCCTTGGCCGTCTTGTACTGATCGACGCTCATGATCGCGTCGTCGGCGGCCGTGGGAACCGGGATGAATAAGATGATGGCGAGCACCGCGAGACGGCGCACGATGAAGCGGATCATACCGTGTCTCATCAGGATCCTCCTGTTAGCGGAGCGCGTTCGGATCCCGACGAGCGCTACTTGAGCGCCCTTCCTTCGGTAGCCCGGCAGTCAGGCTGGGCCTGATCCGTGGCTTTGCGTCCCCGTCTCACGACGGGTTTGCCGTTGTCGGGAAGAGTCTCCGCATGGCAGGAGAGGAGCAAGGGCAATGCCAGCTCCGACCAGCCGAAAGCGCCTGATGCGGTGAGGGGATAGGCCGGCCCGGCCACCCCGCGTGTCACCGGGGTGACGCCGGTGTTGCCCAGGCGTTCGCGCGCTGGATGTATTATCCATGCCGGGATGCTCACGGACGCCCCGGTCGCGGTCAGCCTGCTCTTCGTTGCCATCGTCGTCGGCATGCTCGTCCTCGTGCTCTGGGGCGCCGCGCGCGCGGCGTGGCGGGTGGGCCCCGGCGCGGTGCGGGGCGTGCGCGTCGCGGGCATGGCCCTGGTCGGCTGGCTCGCGCTGACCGGGATGCTCGCGGAGCGCGGCTTCTTCGACGATTTCCAGTCCATACCGCCGCGCCTCGTGCTCGCCCTCGGGCCTCCGTTGCTGACCCTGCTGGCCGTGACGTTCTCGCGCCGGATCGCGCCGCTCCTGGCCGCGCTGCCCCCAGCGTGGCCGGTGGCCGCGCAGACCTTCCGGATCCCGGTCGAGATCGTGCTGTGGCGGCTCGCGGTGGCGGGAGTCATCCCGGAGCTGCTGAGCTTCACCGGCCGCAACGTGGACATCCTGGTCGGCCTCACCGCGCCGGTGGTGGCCTACGCCTGCTTCGTCCGGCGCGCGTGGCCCGCGCGGGTGGCGGTGTGGTGGAACTGGGCCGGCATCGTCATCCTGCTGAACGTGGTGGTGCACGCGCAGCTCTCCGCGCCGACGCCGTGGCGGCTCTTCGAGACGGATCCGCCGACGACCTTCATCGCCGACTGGCCGTACATCTGGCTGCCCGATTTCCTGGTGCCGCTGGCCTGGCTGCTCCACGCGGTCTCCCTGCGGCAGCTCCGGTCGCGACGATGAACGGGAGCGACGACCGGTTCTATCCCCGCGTGTTCGCCCTCGTGACGGCGGCGCTCCTGGCCGGGGCGCTGTTCCTGATCCTGCGCCCATTCCTGGTGCCCATCCTCTGGTCCATGCTGCTCGCCCTCCTGCTCTTTCCGGCGCGGCAGGCGCTGGGGCGTCGTCTGGGTGGCCGCTACGCCTTGACCGCGCTCCTCCTCACCCTGCTCACCACGATCGTCCTGGTCGCGCCGCTGCCGCTCCTGGCGGTGGCCTTCGCGAGCCAGGCGAAGGATCTCTTCGGGCGGGTGCAGAAGGTGGTGGCCGACTCCGGCATCTCGGGCGCCGGCGACGTCCTCGACATCCCGATCGTGAGCCGCTCCATCCGGTGGGTCGAGGCGGTCTCGCCGGTGGACGCCCAGCAGATCCACGGCTGGCTGGTGAGCGGCGCCCAGGCGCTGCTGCAAGGGCTGGTGGCGGTGAGCGGCTCGTTCGTGCTGGGGACGCTGAATGCGCTGGTGGGACTCTCCATCGCGCTCTTCGTGCTCTTCTTCCTCCTGCGCGACGGCGACCAGATGATGGCGACCGCGGTGCGGCTGATCCCGATCACGCTGGAGCGCCGCGGGCAGCTCGTCGACCACGTCGCGGCGGTCACCCGGGCGGTGGTGTTCGGCTCGCTGCTCACCGCGCTCGTCCAGGGGGTGCTGGTGGGCATCGGCTTCGCGCTGGTGGGGCTGCCGTCGCCGGTGGTGTTCGGCGCGGTGGCCGCGGTCGCCTCGCTGATCCCGTTCGTCGGCACCGCGCTGGTCTGGGTGCCCGCGGTGGGTGTGCTGTTCCTGCAGGGGCGCTGGGTGGCCGCGATCTTTCTGGCCGCGTGGAGCGTGGCGGTCGTGTCGAGCGCCGACAACGTGGTGCGCCCGCTCTTCATCTCGGGCCGGGCGCAGATCTCCACGCTGCCGGTGTTCCTGGGCCTGATCGGGCGCCTCAGCGCCTTCGGCCCCATCGGGCTCGTGGTGGGGCCGGTGGTGGTGGCCCTGACCCTCGCCCTGCTGCGCTTCGCGGAAGAGGCGCGCGCGGGCGCCTAGCGCTTCCTCGCGCGCCGCCCCGGCGCGGCGGCCTCCCGTTTGCGCTGGTAGCGCATGTTGACCAGCTCCACCAGGAGCGAGAAGGCCATCGCGAAGTAGATGTAGCCCTTCTCGATGTGCGAGCCCATCCCTTCCGCCACCAGCATCACCCCGATCAGGAGCAGGAAAGCGAGCGCGAGGATCTTGAGGCTCGGGTGGCTGTCGATGAACCGGCTCACCGCGCCCGCGGAGCCCAGCATGATCAGCATCGCGATCACCATGGCGTTCTGGGTACTTTTGAGATCGACTCGAGCGCGCTGAGAGCGGGCGCGAACCCCACTTCTCGAAGCGCCGCCGTGTAGTCGGTCATCCCCTCGAAGAACCACTTGTCACCCGACTTGGACGGCGTGACGCGCAACTTTTGTGGGAGGATCTTGCGGAGCACCTGCTGCGCGGTGCTGGTGTTCTTCCGCAAGTGGGCGCGCCAGTCGGCCATCAGCGCCTCCATCTCCGCCGCGATGTCGGCGCGGACCGCCCGGGAGTCGATGCCCTGGATCGCCGCGGCGCCAGACAACTCCTCCTCGACTCGATCCAACCGCGCCCTGCGCTGGTTGACCGCGTCGCGCACCTCCTCGACCTCGCCGCTGGCCAGCGAGTCGACCAGGCGCTTGATCTCGGCGCGGAGTCGCTTGGCCTCGGCCCTGAGCGGCTCCGGGTCGGCCTGCGCGGCTCGGTGCGCCTCCAGCGCGGCCTCTATCTTCGACATCACGATCTTGCTGACCAGCACCTCCGCGAACTTGTCCAGGATGAAGTGCTCCGCAGCCTTCACTAGGAGGCCGCGCTGGTTGGAGCACCTCACCGCCCCGAGGTTGTGCCTCCTCGTGCAGAACAGCCGCTCCTCGCGTTTCTTGCTGTACTGGACGTGCATGCTGCCGCCGCACACGCCGCACGCGAGGAACGGCGCGAGCAGGTGCCTCGACTCCGTCGGCCGGGACTTCAGCCGGCCGTCTGGAGAGCGCCAGGTCCGCTCGGTCGCGACCTCGTTGACGGCCTGCGCCGCCCGCCACTGCGCATCCGTCACGATGCGGAGCGCGGGCGCCTCGCGCCTGACCACCGACTCCAGAGATTTCTCGACCACCGTCGTGCCGCGGCGCTTGGTCCGCCGCCTGAGCCCCCACACGCGGGTGCCCGCGTAGGTCTCGTTCCTGAGGATCGAGCCGACCTGCGACCCCCACCACAACGTCGCCCCGCTCGGCGACGGAACCTTTTCGCGGTTCAGCTCCTTCGCGATCTTGAAGTAACCCGCGCCGTCGATCCGGCGCTTGAAGATCCGGCGGATGACGGCCGCCTCTGAAGGTTTGATCGTCCGTTGCTTGCCTGCGGTGGCGTAGCCGTACAGTCGGCCGCCGGTGGACTCACCTCGCTCGGCCTTCTGGCGGAGGCGGTCGCGGACCCGTTGGCTCGTTTTCCTGCGCTCGGACGCGCCCGCCCAACTCTTTATAAATTGCTCGATCTCGCCGAGCTCGTCATTGACGGAGATCTCCTTGCCGTCGAGGTACGAGTAGATCTTCACGTCGGCGTCGTTGAGCGCCTGGATCAGCGCGAGGGTCCGGATGGTGTCGCGGCCGAGGCGCGACTGCTCGCTCACGACCAGCGCGTTGAGCCGGTGCCTCTCCTTGACCGCCGACAGCAGAGCGTTGAGGCCCGCGCGCGACTTGAACTCGGCGCCCGACACGCCGTCGTCGCTGAACACGTAGCGGTCGTCGAAGCGCCAGCCGCGCTCGGCCGCGTACTCCCGCGCGCGCTGCACCTGCCGCGAGACCGACTTCGCGTCGGCCGCCTTGTCGCCCTCGTCGGTGGACTTCCTCGCGTAGCACCCAGCGGTCACCATGGTCGCCCTCCCTCTCCCAGTCTAGGTGAACAGCCGGCCCAGACCCTAGGGTGTGGCGGTCCGCCGAGTACAGGGGCCGCTCGCCAAGTAGTTAACTCCGAACACCTTCTCGCACCCGTTCATCGGGCACCCGGAAGTGGCAGAACTGCCTGTTTTTGTTGGTAAAAAAGTCCTGTGATCCGCTCATCAGTAGTCAATCTCGGCAGTCAGAGGAGAGCATCACATGGCCAAGCAGGCGAAGTGGTCGGTGACCCGCTCAAAATTGGTTTTGGCGGTTTTGTCAGTTCGTCGGCCGGGCTAATTAGTCCGATGTCCACGACCTCGGATGCCGCCGAGGCGGGCATTGTTCGGAATCATTCGGGCGCTCGGCGGACCATCGGATTGACGTGAAACCGCACCGTGGGCCGCCCGCCGGCCACGGACCGGGCCGGCTCGGCCCGAATCCAACCCAGATCGGCGACCATCTCGAGCGTGCGGCGCACGGCGCGCGGCTCGGTCAGTCCCGTCCAGGCGTTGCGGTACACGTCGCGAGCGGTGAAGGGACTCGGCAGCCGGCCGCGCGCGACTTTGCGCGCCAGAAGCGCGGCCGCCACGCGGGCCGGGTCGGTGACGCTCGCGTAGAGGCGACGCGCATGCGCTTCGAGGTAGGTGCACCAGGCCGCTGCCCGCTGGGCCGCCGCGCGCGAGACGGGCCCACTTGTGCCGCGGTCGACACCGTCGACGAGATGGATGATGAGCGCGAGCGAAGGCATCAGACTGCGGTACTTCGCGAGGTGCGAGAGGAGCACCGGATGGTCATCGTCGCTGCGGAGCTTCGCCTCGAGGGCCGCCCGCCAGGCGTCGAAGAGCGCCTGCGCGTCGGGCGCGAAGCGCAGGAACGGGCGCTCCGCCGGGGTGAGCTCCTCGGCGTCGATTGTGGCGAGGTCGAGGGTGGCCAGCTGCCGGTAGATGGCGAACGCGCGCGTCCTGGCGTCGGCGTCCGGCCACCGATCGATGTGGCGCCATCGCGGGGGCGGATCAGGAAACACCGCGAGCTGAAACCGTTGAATCAGGCCGTCGTCACCGCCGCCCGCGAAGGTTTCGTGCAGGTAGGCGTAGAGCGGACCGGGCTGGATCCCGCCGAGCACGGAGACACAGGCGGCCTCGATGCGCAGGGTGCCCCGCCCGAGCCGGTCGTAGGTGTAGGCCCCGGTGCCATTCCAGGCCTCACAGTAGAAGCCGCGATCGTTTTCGTGGCCGGGCCGGTCCATCAGGCGGAGGAACCCGCTGAGCTCGTCCCGGAAGAGGAGCAGGCCGTTGGGATTCTGGTTGAGGAGTTCGCCGAGTTTCTCGACGGTGGCATCGTTGACGACGTAGCGCCGCTCGCCCGGGGCGGGGGCCTCCGGCACCTCGAAGGCATAGCGGAGCTCGTCGGTGGGTTTGTCCTGTTCGAACGCCTGGCGCAGGCGGCGGGTGAGCGCCTGCTGGCGCGCCCGGTGTTCGGCGTGGCGAAACCGATGCGTCACCCGATCGCGCTCGTAGGCGATCCGCGCATCGGCGATGAGGGGTTGCAGCGGCTTGAGCGCCTCGGCGAGCGCGGCGCTTTTCATGAGGCCGGGGCGGCCGACCGCGAGGCCCCAGAGGTTGGGGATGACGGTCCAGTCATCCGCGCGCTTGGGGCGGATGGCGACCTGGCGGCCGATCACCGCGGCGGCGGCCACGAGGGCGCCGACGGCGACGAAGTCCGGCGGGCACTGGGCGCGCTCGGCAATGTCGGCGACCCACGGGGCGAGCGCGCTCGGCAGGAGGTGCGCATCGAATGCGGGTACCGGCGGAAGCCCGCTGGCGATCGGCTGCGGCGCGGGCCAGGGTGCCTGCCCGCCGACCGGCGCATCCCCGGGACGCGGCGTGGCGGTGCCGTCGTGCCGGTACGCCCGCGCCCGCTTCGGCAGGGCGGGCCGGGTCCCGCGCCTCACCGCGCCACCCGGAACACCGGCGGCCGCTCTTCCGCGGCCGTCGCGATGCCCTGCAGCTTGTCGAAGTCAGTCTGACTGCTCATGGGGGTCGTGTGGGTCATGACGGCAGCCTCCCGAGCTGGGCGCAGGCCGCCTTCACGTTCGCTCTGGCATCCCAGAGTGCGACGCGGTACGTCGTGATCGCGGGGCCGATCATCCCCGCGGTATCATCCAAGAGCTGATCGAGCTCGCGCTCGACGCGAAGCAACGTCTGCCGGTGGTCGTCCCTATCCACGCGGCTCTCTCCACAGGGCCCAGCCTGGCGAGCTCAGCGCATCGGGCTCCGCGCCGGCCTGAGCCTCCCGGCGCGCCTGGCGCTTTTCCTCGTCGGCCGCCTCGCGATCGCCGGGACAGTCACGGGAATTCGGGGCGTGGATCCCGCCGCAATCGGGGCAGTCAATGTCCGTCATCGCGGCATCCCGAGGATGAGGTGGTGCCAGAGCCCCCAGCCGAGCAGGCCGAGTGCACCGAGCATCACCAGGGCTAACGCGATGCCGCCGGCCTGGAACCAGGTGGGGTCGCTGAGCTCGAAGAACAGGGTAAACCAGCGGGGCCGCCGAGAGACCTTCTGCGTGGACTGCGCCTGCGATAGACTTCCACCTGTCGTCATGGTCCTCTCCTCCACAAGAGTTGCGGTTCTGTGACGGCCACGGCCCGGGACGCGTTCTAGCGCGTCGCCGGGCTCCTTCACGCCTACGGCTCCGGCAGCGACTCTCCGCTCAGCAGCCGGCGCATCTCCTCTTCCAGCGCCGCGATCTCCAGCGCGATTGTCATGTTCTGCCCCCTGCAATCAATCTCTCCGGTTTTACGCCCAGCGCGCAGGCCAGCTTCTCGATGGTACTGAGCGAGGGGTCATGTTGCCCCTTCTCCAGCCTGGCGACATAGCCGGTGCTGATGCCCGCCTCGCGGGCGAGCCGTTCCTGCGACCACTGCCGCTGCTCCCGCAGGGCCCGCACCGTCCTGGCCAGCTGCTCCTTGGTCATCTCGCCACCTCCTCCCCGATGAGTCTAGCACAACAGGTCTAGGTGTGAAGGGTTGGCTTCGGATGCTTCCGACCACGCTGCGGGGCGGGTCAACGATGCCCTATTTCGTCAGCTCGGGTGTCGCCTGCGGTTCGCGAGCGGGTGCATAG
>DASQAL010000054.1:0-6765 GCA_035635775.1 Candidatus Acidiferrum sp. | reverse complement strand
GCGATTTCCGGGGCTCGTTCCATGGCACCTTCATTGCTTCGGTCATATTCTCCATGACTACCAAGAGGCCGAAGACGACTCCCCGGCCGCGCCGCGATGCCGCGCGCGCCGGATCGGACAGTGCCAAGCAGGAGCAGCTCGAGCCGCACCGGGAAGTCCCGGACGAGCAGTTCCTCACCACCGACCAGGGCCTGCGGATCAACGACGACCAGAACTCCCTCAAGGTCGCACCCCGCGGCCCGTCGCTCCTGGAGGACTTCATCCTCCGGGAGAAGATCACCCACTTCGACCACGAGCGCATTCCCGAGCGCCTGGTGCACGCCCGGGGCGCGGCGGCCGCGGCCTCGCCACCCAGGTGGCGGACGGGCTGGGTCTCACGGTGCCCGCTAAGCCCGACGGGATGTTGAACCACAGCGTGCCCGCCGACGGCGACCCCAAGGATTTCCAGCCCATTCGCCTCAAGCAGCGGATCACGCGATCGGCGGCGCTCAGCATGGCGGACACGATCAAGGAGTCGGTGAAGACCCGGAAGGTGGCCATCCTGGCCGCGGACGGGGTCGACGAGGCCACGGTAGCGAGTCTGCAGCGAACCTTGACCGCGGCGGGTGCGGTGCCCAAGATCGTCGCGCCGCGCGGCGGCACGCTCAAGGGCGTCGGCGGGGGTGACGTGGCGGTGGACTGGAGCCTGCTCACGGTGGGCTCGGTGCTGTTCGACGCGGTGTTCGTGCCGGGGAGTGCCAAGAGCACCGAGGCGCTCGGGGCCGACGGCGCCGCGGTCCTGTTCGTCCGGGAGGCCTACAAGCACTGCAAGGCGGTCGGCGGGAACGGCACCGGGCTGGCCATGCTGCGGGCCGCCGGCATCGACGACGCGATCAGCACGGTGCCGGCCTTCCTGCAGGCGATCGCCCAGCATCGCGACTGGACCCGCGAGGAGCGGGCGCGGCGGATCCCGGTGTAAGGCGGCCGCGGCGACGCCGCCGGGAGCGAGCGAGAAGCCGGGAAGGTCTTGCTATGCGAACTGCGGCATGACCTCCTTCGCGAACCAGCGGAGCTGCTCGAGCATCACCGGCTTGGGCGTGCCCATGCTGATGCTCATGTTGACGTGCTGCAGGCCGGGGAACCGGGACTCGAGGTCTTTCAGATAGGCCACCAAGTCCTCCGGTGGCCCGGCGAACCACGAGCCGGTCTTCGTGTAGTGCCCCACGGTGGGCACCCCCGCCGCGCCCCAGCCTCCGCGGCGCGACGCCGCCTCCATCTGGGCCGGGGTGATGCCGGGCACGAAGCCGAGCGGCGCGAACATCTTCACGTGCTCCTCGTAGTACGGGGTGATCTCGCGGATCGCCTTCTCCCGCGTCTCGGCCAGGTGGAAGAAGATACCGAGGCAGAGATCCTCGCCGAGGGCGAGATCGCGCCCCGCGCGGGCCGCCGCCTCGCGGTAGCCGTGCACCGGGCCCTCCGCCATCGTCGCCGCCCCGCCCCCGATCACCCCCTTGATCCGGTGGCGCACCATGAAGTCGAGCGCACGGGGCTTCGCGCTCACGATGGGCTGCCAGCACTCCACCGGGCGGTGGATGGGGCGCGGGACCAGGGTGATCTCGCGCAGCTCGTAGCCGCGGTAGGGCACCGCGGGCGGCAGGGTGTAGTGCTTGCCCTGGTGGGAGAACGACTCCTGGTCGAAGGACTTGAGGATGATCTCGACCTGCTCCTCGAACAGCTCGCGGTTCGCCTCCTGGTCGAGGATCGGCGCGCCGAAGGTCTCGACCTCTCGACTGTGGTATCCGCGGCCCACGCCGAAGATCGTGCGGCCGCGCGTGAGGATGTCGGCGGTCGCGAAGTCCTCGGCCAGGCGCAGGGGGTGCCACATCGGCGCGATGTTGAACCCGCACCCGATCCTGATCCGCGGGGTGACGTGGGCCAGGTGCACCGCCAGCATGAGGATATTGGGCAGGCACTCGTACCCCTCGTGCTGGAAGTGGTGCTCGGCCAGCCAGATCGCGTGGTAGCCGCACTCGTCCATCACGCGGGCCACGTCTTCGGTCTTCTGGAAAACCGTCGAAAGAACCTCGTTCGAGTAGCGCCGCTCGTTGGCCGGGGTGGCCATCTGCCCCATGTCGGGCAGGTCCACGTGGCCGGCATAGACCGTGGCGAACTTGGTGATCATGGCTGGTCCTTTCGAGAAGCGGGCGGCGGGTCGATCCGATGGCCCAGGAGCGCCGAGATGGCGCGCGCGGTGGCCTTCACCTCCGCGGCCAGCGGCTTGAGCCGCGGACGGACGCGGTCGGTGGGCCCGCCGATCGCGCAGGCGCCGGCCACGTGGCCGTCGCGGTCGAAGATCGGGGCCGCGATGCCGGCGGCGCCCACCGCCAGCTCGTCCAGGTTCACGCAGACCCCGGTCTGGCGCACCTCCGCGAGCGCGGCGCGCAGGGCGGGCAGGCTCGTCACGGTGCGATCGGTGTAGCGCTTGAGCGGGAGCGCGCGGAGGATCCGCTCGCGCTCCGGCGCGGGCAGGAAGGCCAGGATCACCTTGCCGCTCGAGGTGGCGTGCAGCGCGCGCCGGTCGCCCACCCCGGCGGTGTAGCGGATGACCTGCTCGCTCTCGACCTTGTCCACGAAGACCACCACGGTGCCGTCGCCGCCGAGGGATCCCAGGAAGACGGTCTCCCCGGTGCGCTGCATCAGCTCGCGGAGCGCGGGCCGGGCGATCTCCGGCCAGGCGCGGTGGGCGGGCGAGGCCATCCCCAGCTCGAAGGCCTTCGGGCCGAGCCGGTACGCACCGAGCGCGCCCTGCTCGAGGTAGCCCCGGGCGGTCAGGGTGCGCAGCAGCGGGAGCAGGCTGCTCTTCGGTGCCTCGAGCTGCGCGCTCAGCTCGCGCAACGGCAGCCCCTCATGAGTACGGACCACCAGTTCCAGGATGTCCACCACGCGCCCGGCCGCGCGGTGGGCGCCCGCCGCCACGCCGTGACGCTCGCGGACCGCGCCTCCGCTCACGCGAGCCCGGACCGCGCCGGCACCTCGAAGCCGAAGAAGCGCGCCGCGTTGAGGCCGAGCACGTTGGCCCGCGCGGGCTCCGAGAGATGCCCCATGGTCCGCTCGATGGCCTCCGCCGAATGCGGCCAGGTGCCCTCGTGATGCGGGTAGTCATTGCCCCACATGAAGCGGTCGGCCAGGTTCATGGGCTCGGCGAGCGCGAGCCCGGCCGGATCCTCCTGGAAGGACGCCCAGCAGTGCTCGCGATAGTACTCGCTCGGCAGCCGCTCGAGCTTGGGCCGCACCCAGAAGTGGTGCTTGCGGTAGGCCTCGTCCATGGCGCCCAGGAACCACGGGATCCAGCCGATGCCCGCCTCGATGGTGGCCACGCGCAGGCGCGGAAAGCGCTCGAAGACGCCGGAGGCGCAGAGGTTGGCCACCGGCTCGATGGTGGGTGAGAGCGAGTGCGAGACGTAGTTGATCACCGCGCCGCCGTTGCCGCGCGCGGCCCGCGGATCGCGCCCGGTCGAGACGTGGAAGGTCACCGGCAGGTTCACGTCCTGGATCACGCTCCAGAGGGGGTCGAACATCGGCAGGTTGTAGTTCGGGTGATCGACGTCGTGCCCGCCCCAGATCGGCTTGCACGGCAGGGTGAGCACGCGGAAGCCGAGCTTGGCGGCGCGCTTCACCTCGGCGATGGAGCCCTCCAGATCGCCGGTGGCGAGCGCGGCCGCCGGCGCCATGCGGTCGCGGAAGGGCCCGAAGGTCTCGTGCGCCCAGTCGTTGTACACCCGGCACTGGGCCATGGCGAAGACGGAATCCGGCGTGGCCCACATGGCGAGGCCCTTGTTGGGGAAGATCACCTCGATGTCGATGCCGTCCCGATCCATGTCGGCGAGGCGCTCCACCGGATCGGCGCCCACCCGCTGGCGCAGCCCGTCTTCCCCCTCGAGCGCGTCGGTGCGCAGCCGATCCGGGCGATGGCCCTCGGAGACGCGCCACTTCACCCCGTTCTCGTCCGTGATGACCTTGGGCACGCGCGCCCGGTACTTCTCGTCGATCCGCGTCGCCCAGAGGTCGTGCGGCTCATTGGCGTGGCAGTCCGCCGAGACCATGAAGTACTTCCGGGGATCGTCGGGGCGGGCGCTGCGCGGCCAGCCCGCGTGCCCGGGCGTCGTGAGCCGCCACCGGTTGGGCTCGTTGACCACGATGTCGGTCGGCGTCATGGCATCATCCTCCACTGAACGAGCGTGAACGGCGGCGTGGCCTCGTCGTGCGGCTCGAACACCGCCTCGACCGGCGCACCGATCTGGACCTCTTGCCGGGGATCTCCGAGGAGATTGCCGAGCATACGGACGTCGCCCGCCTCGGGCAGCTCCACCAGCGCCACGATGTACGGCCCGTGATCCTTCAACGCCGGGTGCACCGGATGCCAGGCGCGCTCCCAGGAATAGATGCGGCCCCGCGGGGCCACCGGCACCCACTCGAGATCGAAGGCGAGGCAGCGATGGCAGATCCACTCCGGTCCCCACTGCCAGCCGCGGCAGGCGCGGCAGCGCTGGATCCGCAGCTCCCCCGCCCGCGTGCCCTCCCAGTAGGGCCGGTCGAGCCCGTCGGGCTCGGGGACGGGGCGCGGCATTCCCGCGGGCAGATACGTGCTCGTGCTCACCGCATCGCCTCCGTGCCCAGCAGCATGCTGGAGACCGGCGTCACCATCGGGCCGGAGATGACCAGGGCCGCGCGGGCCCCGGGCACCTGGTTGGGCGACTCGCCGCGGAGCTGGCGCACCGCCTCGATCTGCAGCTCGAGGCCGTGCATGTAGCACTCGGCGAGATTGCCCCCGCTGGTGTTGAGCGGCAGCCGGCCCGAGGGCGCGATCAGGTTCTCCGGCGTGAGGAAGTCGTTGGCCTCCTCGGGCGCGAAGAAGCCGTGCTCGACCAGGCTCATGAGCACGCCGCCCGTGAAGTTCTCGTAGCTCTGGACCACGTCCACGTCCTTCGGCCCCAGGCCCGCCATCTCCCAGAGGTGCGGCGCCACCGTGGTGAAGCTCGAGCTGGCGTAGGTCGGCGCGTTGTGGCCGCGGGCCGCGTTGCGGTGCTCGGAGCCCTGCGCGACGCCCAGCAGGTAGGCGGGAGGTCGGCGCAGGTCGCGCGCGCGCTCCGCCGAGACCAGCACGAGCGCGGCGGCCCCGTCGTTCTCCATGCAGCAGTCGAAGAGGCGGAAGGGCTCGACGATCCAGCGGGAGGCGTCGTAGGCCTCTGCGGTCAGCGGGCGCCCGTGCATGACGGCGCGCGGGTTGGCCTGGGCATGGTGATAGGAGGCCAGCGCGATCGCCCGCTGCGCCTCCTGGCGCACCCCGTGGTCGTGCATGAAGCGCATCACCCGCATCGCGAAGCGCTGGGCCGGCGAGATGAGCCCGTACGGGAAGGTGAGCGCCGCCTCACCGGAAACCGTGCCGCCGGGCGGCGCGGCGCCGAAGCGCTGGAACTGGCCCTGGGCGAGCGCGCGGAAGACCACCACGCAGTCGGCGTAGCCCGCGGCCACCGCGGCCGCCGCATTGCCGACCGCCGCCGAGCCCCCGCCCCCGCCGCCGCCCCACTGCATGTTCGAGAAGCGCAGCTCGGGCAGGCCGAGGGCGGCGGCCAGGCGTGATGGATCGTTGCGGTCGTTGCTGTAGGAGGCGAAGCCGTCGATCTCACGGGGATTGATGCCCGCGTCGGCGCAGGCGCGCAGGATGGCCTGGAGCGCCAGCGCGAACTCGGATTCGGGCGCCCGGCCGTGCTTGTAGTAGGTCGTCTCCCCGACCCCGACGACCGCGACCCGCCCCCGGATGGTCCGCTCCCGGGTCATTGGCCCTGTCCCTTCGCGTTCACGTTGTCCCGTGCCTCCTCCCGCTCTGGAGTCGCCCATTCTCATTGCCGAATAGCATTCCGCATTCGGCACGAGCACCTTAGTCGAACCGGCCCGGCTTGTCACGCCCGATTTTCGGGCCGCGTCAGTGCGGGGAGCCCGACGACACGGGCAGGAACGGCTCGCGGGTGCGGACCCACGGGACGCCCATGCGGAGCAAGAGCCGCTCGATGCCGGGCTCGTCGGGTACGAGCAGGCGGCCGCCGGCCACCGCGAGGGCCGAATGGAGCCGGCCCACTTCGAGCGCGACGCGCAGGCCCTCGCGCGGGGTCCGCGGCGTGATCGCGAGGAGGGCCTCGGGGGCGGCCTCTACCGTCACGTACCACCCGGGGCCCACGTGGAGGACGCGCCCAGGGACGAGCACGTCGCCGGCGGGGAGCGCGAGGGTGAAGACCCGCCCGGCCCGGGTGACCACGCGGCGCCGGGCGCGCCGGCGCTCCTGGGCCGTCAGCTCGACCGCGTCCGCCTCGAGCGCGGCCAGATCGAGGGGATCGGGCGCGGGAGGCAGGCCCGCGATCAGGATCGTGTCTCCCGGGCCGATTCAAGGTGCTCTCGCCAGTAGTGATGCGTCTTCGCCACCACCGTGATCACGCTCTTGACCTGGTCCTCGAGCGCGAACCCGGGGCCGGCGGGAACGAGGAGCCGCGGGCCCTCCACGCGCGCGTCCACGTTCTCCAGGATGATGGTGGCGCAGAGCCAGGCCGCCATGCGGGCGCTCACGCACGTGATCGCGATCCACCCCGGCTCGGCCGGCTCCGCGTCGAGCCCGGTGGTCTCCTGGATACCACGCTGGAGCTCGGCCGTGATCTCGGGCGACGACGCGGCGGCGCGATCTCCGCCGGAGGGGCCGCGCAGCGCCTGCAGCGCGCCGCGCTGCGGCGGGCCGCC
>DASQAL010000053.1:0-9633 GCA_035635775.1 Candidatus Acidiferrum sp. | reverse complement strand
AAGGAATATAGGGCGAGGTGCAGCCGAAGGCGAGCCGAGCGGATACAAGGAATATAGGGCGAGGTGCAGCCGAAGGCGAGCCGAGCGGATACAAGGAATATGGGCGAGGTGCAGCCGAAGGCGAGCCGAGCGGATACAACAATAGAGGGGGATAGAACAACGCATGACGATCAGTGAGCAGATCGGCTTCATCGGGCTCGGGAACATGGGCGTGCCGATGGCGGGCCGCTTGATAGACGGCGGTTATTCTTTGATCGTCAACGACATTCGCCCGGACGCGGCGCGCCCGCTGCTGGCCCGCGGCGCCACGTGGGCGGCCTCGCCCGCCGAGATCGCGGCCGCCGCGCACACCGTCATCACCATCTTGCCGACCTCGCGCGAGGTGCGGGAGGTGCTGCTGGGCACGAAGGGGCTGCTCGACGCGCTGCGGCCGGGGAGCCTCGTGCTCGAGATGACCTCGGCCGATCCCTCGGTCACGCGCGAGCTGGAGCGCGAGGTGGTCGCGCGCGGCTCCGCTCTCATCGACGCGCCGGTCTCGGGCGGCGTGCGCGGCGCAGTCGAGGGCACACTCGCCATCATGGTCGGCGGCGATCCCGCGCTGCTCGAGCGAGCGCGCCCGGTGCTCGCCCGCATGGGCAAGAACATCTTCCACGCAGGTCCCGTGGGCGCGGGCCACGCCATCAAGCTGGTGAACAACATGTGCTCGGGCGGCATCCTCGCGCTGACCATCGAGGCGGTGGCGGTGGCGGCCCGGGCCGGAGTGGATCCCACGCGCGCGGTCGAGATCCTGCAGGCTTCGAGCGGGCGCTCCAACGCGAGCGACAACAAGTTCCCGCGCTTCATCCTCAACGGCGCGTTCGACGCGGGCTTCGCGATCCGGCTCATGATGAAGGACCTCGATGGCTACGGCCGCCTCGCCCAGGAGGCGGGCGTGCCCTCGCCGGTGGCCCGCGCCGCCGCCGAGGTCTACCGCGTCGCGATGGCCCGCGGCATGGCCGAGCAGGACCACACCGCGATCGCCCGCATCATCGAGGAGTGGGCGGGCGTCTCGCTCCGATCCCCGGGAGGCAAGGCATGACGCGCATCGGCTTCATCGGCGTGGGCACCATGGGACTGCCCATGGCGAAGAACCTCGTGAAGAACGGCTTCACGGTGACCGCGTTCGACAGCAATCCGGAGGCGGTGAAGGCCGCCGCCGCGGCGGGCATGACCGCGGCGGCCACCGCGGCGGAGGCGGTGGCCACCGCGGACATCGTGGTGACGATGTTGCCCTCCTCACCGCACGTGGAATCGGTGTACACCGGCGACGGCGGCGTGCTGGCGGCCGCGCGCCGGGGCACGCTGTGCGTGGACATGTCCACCATCGACCCGGCGGTGTCGCAGCGGATGGCGAAGGCCGCGCAGGAGCGGGGCGTGCGCTTCATGGACGCGCCGGTCTCGGGCGGGACGCCGCGCGCCACCGACGGCACCCTCGCGATCATGGTGGGCGCCGCCGCCGCCGATTTCGAGGAGGCCAAACCCGCGCTGGCCGCGATGGGCACCAACGTCATCCACGTCGGGCCGGTCGGCAGCGGGGAGGTGGTCAAGCTCTGCAATAACCTGATCGCGGGCGTCGTCGGGGTGGCGGTGAGCGAGGCGTTCCGCATCGCGGAAGGTTTCGGCATGGACCCCAAGATGGTCACCGACGTCATCTCCAAGTCCTCCGGCAATACCTTCCTGATGGGCTTCATGCACCCGGTGCCGGGGGTCATGCCGACGGCGGCCTCCAGCAACGAGTACAAGCCGGGATTCATGACCGATCTCATGTGCAAGGACCTGGGCTTGGCGGTGGACGCGGCCCGGAATCTCCGGGTGCCGCTCTTCGTGACGCCCGCGGCCCAGCAGGTCTACCGCCTCGCCTCGTCCCACGGCCTCGGGCGGCGCGACTTCACGAG
This sequence comes from Candidatus Acidiferrum sp., assembly GCA_035635775.1. Classification (GTDB taxonomy): domain Bacteria; phylum Methylomirabilota; class Methylomirabilia; order Rokubacteriales; family CSP1-6; genus CAMLFJ01. Next base: position 7,699 of record DASQAL010000053.1, on the reverse strand, counting down.
CGTCTACGCCTTTCTCAAGCCGTCCTCGGGCCAGGCGCCGGTCTAGCCGGCGGAGCGCGTGATGAGCCGCCGGCTGAAGCGCTGGCTGATCGTCCTGGCCGTCCTGCTGGTGGTGGGCATCGCCTTCGTCTGGACGCTGCCCGAGATCGTGAAGTGGCAGGCGCTCAAGCAGATCCCCGCGATCACCGGGCGGGCCGCCGCCATCGAGGACATCGACATCAACCTGTTCACCGGGCGGGTGGCGATCAAGAAGTTCCGGCTCGCCGAGCCCGATCCGGCTCAGGCCTTCGTCGAGTTCGAGCGGCTGGACGTGCGCGTCGTGCCGTGGTCGGGCATCTTCGGCCACATCCGGGTCGCGGAGCTGGTGCTCACCGCGCCCACCGTGAATCTGGTGCGCGTGAGCTCGACCGTGTTCAACTTCTCCGACATCCTGGCCCGGCTCGCCACCTCCGCGGGGCCGCCGCCACCCACGCCCGCCGAGCCCAAGCCCAAGTCGCGCTGGACGGTGGGGGTCGACCGGTTCGCGCTGATCCGGGCCAATCTCACCGCCACCGATCGCGCGGTCAAGCCGGTGAGCGAGTGGAAGGTGCGGGACCTCTCGATCGAGGCGGGCAACCTCACCACGAAGCCGTCGGGCCCGGTCGGCAAGCTGGCGGTGCATGGCGCGCTCAACAACTCGCCGATCGAGTTCTCGGCCCAGGACATCGATCTGACGCCGACCTCGTTCGGCGGGAAGTTCTCGATCCAGAACTTCAGCCTGCTCCAGGTCGGCCCCTACCTCCCGCCCACGCTGCCCGCCTCGCTCGAGTCGGGCATCGCGGGCATCACCATGACCCTCAAGCTCGAGCTGGGGCAGGGCGGGCTCGCGGTCGGCCTCGTCACCGGCGACCTGACGCTGACGAGCCTGGTCCTGGCCCAGCCCGGGAAGACGACCCCGTTCCTCACGGTGCCGCGGATCGCGGTGGGGCTCAAGGAGGTCAACCTGGTGTCCCGCGTCGTCACCGTGTCGAGCGTGGACATCGAGGGGCTCGACCTCAAGGCGGTGCGCGACAAGCAGGAGCAGATCGATTTGCTCGAGCTGATGAAGAAGCCGGACGAGGCTGCCACCGGAGCTTCTTCTTCGAATGCGCTCGGCTCGCCTTCGGCTGCGCCTCGCAAGGCCACCAAGCCCGAGCCTGAATACAAGATCACGGTGGAGAAGATCGCCCTGAAGGGGGGCGCGACGTTCACGGACGAGGCGATCTCCACGCCGGCGACGGTGCTGAAGCTGGGCAACCTGGCGGTGCAGGTGGACGACGTGACGTGGCCGAACATCCGGCCCATGAACCTCGCGCTGACCATGAGCCTGCCGGGCGGTGGCAAGGTCTCCGCGAAGGGGGCGGTGAAGATCGAGCCCCTGGACCTGACCCTGACGCTGAACACGCGGGACGCGCCGATCGAGCCCTATCGCGCGTACTTTCCGTTCCCGGCGAGCTTCTCGGGCCGGTTCAACTCGGACAGCCAGAACCGGATCCGTGTCGTCAACGGCAAGTTCTCCGCGCTCTCCCGCGGCAATAGCTGGGCCACCGACCTGGCCGTGAAGGCCCCGGACGGGAAGGAAGCCCCGCTGCGCCTCGAGCGCATGGAGATCAACGGGATCGACTTCGGCTGGCCGACCCACGCGCGCGTGGCCCGCGTGCTGCTGAAGAAGCCGGTGGCCGAGCTCGACCGCGCGGCCGACGGCTCGATCAACGTGCAAAAACTCTTCACGCCGACGCCCAAGGAGGGCGCGGCGGCGAGCCCGACCGCACCGGCCCCGGCGAAAGCTCCCGCCAAAGCTCCGGAGCCGGGGCCCAAGCCGCCAGGTCTCCTCGAGACGATGGAGCTCCACTTCAAGGAGATCGTGGTCGAGGACGGGTACGTGCGCTTCCTCGATCACTCGACCCAGCCGCCGTTCTCCGAGGACATCACCAAGCTGACGGTCACGGTCAAGGATCTGTCGAACAAGGCGAGCCAGCGGGCCAACCTGCTCGTGCAGGCGATCATCGGCGGCGACGCCGCGCTCGACATCCGCGGGGACATGTCGGCGATCGGGGCGCCCACCTACGTGGACATGGTCGGCGAGCTCAAGAAGTTCACCCTCGCCGCCGCCAATCCCTACATGGACAGCCTGCTGGCGTGGACCATCCGGCGCGGCGAGCTCACCGCCAAGCTCGAGTACAAGATCGAGCAGGGCAAGCTCGACGCCAAGAACGACATACTGGTCGGCAACCTCCGGGTGGCGCCCACGCGCGCCTCCGACGAGGTCAAGAAGCGGATCGGCCTGCCGCTGGGCCTCATCGTGTCCCTGATCAAGGACGGCAGCGGGAACATCCACGTCAACGTGCCCATCACCGGCACCCTCACCGACCGCCAGTTCGATTTCAGCGACGCGATCTGGTCCGCGGTGAAGAACGTCCTCGTCAACGTCCTGAAGGCCCCGTTCCGCGCCATCGGAGGCCTCTTCACCAGCGGTGACGACAAGATCGACGAGATCAAGGTGGACCCCGTCGTCTTCGCGGCGGGCGGCGCGGTGCTGAGCCCGGAGCTGGAGCGGCAGACCGTCCGCGTCGGCGATTTCCTCCGGCGCGCGCCGTACGTCGGCCTCACGTTGAGCTCGGTGACCTCGCCCGCGGACGTGGAGGTGCTCAAGGAGCGCGCGGTCGCGGCCCGCGTCGACAAGTTCCGGCAGGAGCAGGGGATCGCGGATCTGCCCACCGCGCTCCGGCGCTACTACCAGGTGGTCGTCAAGGACGCCCAGCTCCCCATGTCGGTTGAGGAGCAGCTGGTGCTGTTGCGCAAGCGCGAGCCGGTCCCGGCCGGCCCGCTCGCCGAGCTCCGCCAGCGCCGGCTCGACGTGACCCGCGAGCGCCTCGCGAAGGTGGAAGGCATCCCGGAGGCGCGGCTCCAGGTCCTGGCCGAGAGCGCTCCCGCCGCGGCGGCGCCCACCCCGCCGCCCGCGAGCGCGGCGCCGGCGCCCGCGCCCGAGTCGCCGTCGGCGGGCGGCCGCGTGGAGTTCGGCATCACCGGCGAGAGCGACTGAGCGCTCTGTTATACTACGCGCACCGTTCGTCGCCCCCAGGAGGTGCGCGATGGCTCACTACGTCATGCTGAGTTCGCTGAGCGAGGCCGGCCGCAAGGTTCTCCACGCCCGGCCCGGCTGGATCCGCAAGGTCAATCGCGAGCTGTCCCGGCGCGGCGCCCGCGTCATCACTCAGTACGCGGTGCTCGGCCCCTACGACTTCGTGACGATCCTGGAAGCGCCCGACAACGAGACGGTCTCGTCCATCTCGATCGAGATGGGAGCGCGCGGCTCGGTGCAGATGATGACCATGCCCGCCATCCCGCTCGACACCTTCATCAGTCGCCTCGAGCGCAGCCGATCCGAGTCGGGGCGGAAAGGGAAACGTCGCCGACCGTGAAAGTCCTCGCGCTCCACCCCGAGAAGTGCACCGGCTGCCTCCGGTGCGAGCTGGCCTGTTCCTATATGCAGACCGGCCTCTTCCAGCCGTCGAAGTCGGTGATCCGGGTCTCGCCCTTCGAGGGCTACACCTCCTACGCGCCGTACACCTGCACCCAGTGCGCGGAGGGCTGGTGCATGACCGCCTGCCCGGTGGGGGCGATCCAGATCAACGCGGCGGGCGCCAAGGACGTGATGGACGACACTTGCGTGGGGTGCAAGCTCTGTACGATCGCCTGCCCCTACGGCACCATGTTCTACGACGGCGACACCCAGAAGGCCTACAAGTGCAACCTCTGCGGCGGCGCGCCCGCGTGCGCCTCCGCCTGCCCGACCGAGGCGATCACCTTCGAGGACGTGGAGACCGCCGACTGGATCGGCGACTTCGCGGCCGAGCGCACCGCGCGCGTGCTCGCGGTGGAGGCCCGCTGATGCCGGCCCGTCACCTGATCATCGGCGGCGGCACCGCGGGGCTGAACGCGATCCGGACCATTCGAGAGGAAGAGCGGCTGTCGGGCGCCGCCCCGTCGGAGATCACCCTGGTCTCCGCCGAGCGACCCTACTCCCGGATGGTCCTGCCGTATTACCTCTGGGGGACGATCTCCGAGAGCCATGTCTATACTGCGCCGCCGGCCTCGCTGACCGCCTGGAAGGTGAAAGCCCTGGTCGGACGGAAGGCCAAGGCCCTCGACCCGGCCGCCCGGACCCTCACCCTCGACGACGATGCCAAGGTCGAGTTCGACGACTGCTTGATCGCCACCGGCTCGCGGGCCGCCAAGGCCCCGATTCCGGGCGCGGACGGCCCCGGCGTCCACTGCTTCTGGACCCTCGACGAGGCCAAGGACGTGGTGGCCGGCATCGCGCCGGGCCGCCGGGTGGTCATGGTCGGGGCCGGCTTCATCGCCTTCACGATCCTCAACGCGATCTTGGCTCGCGGGGCCAAGCTCACGATCGTGGAAGTGGCCCCGCGCATCCTGCCCCGCATGGTCGACGACGCCTGCGCGGGCATCGTGCAACGGTGGCTCGAGGACCACGACGTGGCGGTGCGCACCGGCGCCACCATAACCAAGATCGAGCAGGTGGGCGGCAAGCGGAAGCTCTCCTTCAAGAAGGGCGACCCGCTCACCGCCGATCTGGTGATCATGGCCACCGGCATCCGCACTAATCTCGAGTGGCTGCAGGGCTCGGGCATCGAGACGGCCACCGAGGCGCCGGGCGGCATCATCGTGGACGATCACCTGCGCTCGAGCGTGAAGAGCGTCTACGCGGCGGGCGACGTGGCGCGTGGGCGCAACCTGATCACCGGCGCCGCCGAGGTGCACGCGATCGAGCCCACCGCCCAGGAGCACGGCCGCGTGGTCGGGGCCAACATGGCGGGCCGCGACGTGGCCTATCGTGGCAGCCTGCTCATGAACATCGTCGAGGTGGCGCATCTCGACGTGGCCTCGTTCGGGCAGTGGGAGGATCCGAAGGCCGAGGTCTACACCGCGCTGCGCGCCGGCCGCTCGGAGTACCGCAAGCTGCTCTTCCACGGCGGCCGCCTCACCGGCGCGGTGATCTGCGGGCCCGCCGAGGCGGTGTGGACCACCAATGACGTGGGCATGCTGAAGGGCCTCGTCTACTCGGGCGTGGACCTCTCGGCCTGGAAGCCCCACCTGAAGGGGAACCCGTTCGACGTGAAGCCCGCGTTCATCGCCACGCACACGACCGCCCGGCTGCTACCCGAGACCATTTTGGGCCGGCCGTCTCAATCACCCCAGCTGCCCCAAACGGTGGCCCTATGAGCCCGACCGCGACCACGACCCGCGCCGCCGCCAAGCCCGCGGCGACGCCGACCTTCGCCTATGCCGGCAAGCTCCTCCGCGTGAACCTCTCCACCGGCAAGACCTGGACCGAGGCGTGGAGCGAGAAGGACCGGCGCGAGTATGTGGGTGGCATCGGGCTCGGCGCCAAGATCCTCTACGACGAGGTCGGTCCGAAGGTCCAGTGGGACCATCCCGACAACCGCCTGATCATGGCCACCGGCCCGCTGGCCGGCCTGCCGGTGTGGGGGACGGGCGGGCTCACCGTCGTCACGCGCGGCGCCCTCACCGGCGGGGCGACGTCCACGCAGGCCAACGGCTTCTTCGGCGCCGCGCTCAAGTACTCGGGCTACGACGCCATCGTCATGCAGGGGCAGGCCAAGAAGCTCTCCTACCTCTACATCAACGACGACGTGGTCGAGGTGCGGGACGCGGCCCACCTCGCCGGCAAGGACACCTGGGAGACCCAGCAGGCGCTCGAGACCGAGCACGGCCTCGCCGGCCACCGGCTCTCCGTGTATTCCATTGGCCCCGCGGGGGAGAACCTGGTGCGGTTCGCGGCCATCCACGGCGACTACGGCCACGTGGCCTCCAAGAACGGCTGCGGCGCGGTGATGGGCAAGAAGAAGGTGAAAGCGGTGTGCATCGTGCGCGGTACCAAGGCGCTGGCCGCCCACGACGCCCGCGGGCTCATCCAGGTGGCCGACGACATCGCGCACGATCTGAAGACCGATCCCTCGACCTCCACCCTCTACAACTTCGGCACGCTCCCCGGGGTGGTGAACCTCTCCAAGCTCGGCGCCCTGCCGATCAAGAACTACACGACCAACCTGACCGGCGACGTGGACATGAAGGAGTGGGAGGCCCCGAAGCTGCGCGAGGGCTTTGATCACCGCGGGCATCAGTGCAACGCCTGCGGCATGCGTCACTGCCACATCCAGATCATCCCCAAGGGCCCGCACGCGGGCGAGCGGGTGGACGAGCCGGAGTACGAGGGGTGGTCGGGGGCGGGCTGGACCATCGGCCTCACCGACAAGGTCCCGGTCTCCTGGTTGAACACGCGCATCGACCGCGCCTGCGTGGACGTCAACGAGTTCGGCTGGGTCTGCGGATGGGTGATGGAGTGCATGGAGAAGGGCTACCTCACCGAGAAGCAGGTCGGCTTCCGCCTCACGTGGGGCGACGTCGAGGGCGCCAACAAGCTGCTCCAGATGATCAGCCACCGGCAGGGCTTCGGCGACATCCTGGCCGAGGGCGTGAAGCGCGCCGCCGAGAAGATCGGCGGCAAGGCGGCCGAGTGCGCGATCTACACCATGAAGGGCGCGTCGCCCCGCGGCCACGATCACCGGGGGCGGTGGGAGGAGATGCTCGACACCTGCACGTCGTCCAACGGGACCATGGAGAGCGCCAACCCCACGTTCCAGACCGAGGTGGGCGCGCCCGGCCGCATCAATCCGTTCGACGGCGAGCAGGTGGCCAAGCTGGTCGGCATGATCCGCGGCCGGCGCCACTTCGAGGACTCCCTGGGCGGCTGCTCGTTCACCTTCCGCACCCGCATCGCGAACCTGGCCAGCGCGCTGTCGGCCGCGACGGGCTGGGACTATCGTCTGGAAGACGCGGTGCGCTTCGGCAACCGCACCGCCGCGATCCTCCGAGCCTTCAACCTGCGCTGCGGCATCGGCCCCGACGTCGAGTACCCCTCGGCTCGCTACGGCTCCCAGCCCGTGGACGGTCCCGCCAAGGAGCACGACGTCCGCAAGCAGTGGGACCGCATGCTCGAGGTCTGGTACGACACGGTCGGCTACGACCGCAAGACCGGCAAGCCCAAGAAAGAGCTCCTGCGCTCGCTCGACCTCGACTGGCTCGCCAAGGACCTCTACGGGAAGAAGAAGTAAGGGTGGAGAGGGGGCAGTTGCCTGGCGAGGTGCAGCCGAAGGCGAGCCGAGCGTATATAGAGATCACCACATGGGTGACCAAGCACGCCGGCGGCGACGGCACCGGCAGCAAGCTCTTCGACGAGGAGATCCGACGCGGCGACACTCCGCGCACCGTCCTCCGCCGCTTCACCGCACGCTTCCCCGAGCTCGACTCCGCCCTGTGGAGCCCCGATCACTCCGAACTAGGCTCCCACATCGAGGTCCTCGTGAACGACGAGGTGCTCGGCGTCACCTACGACCTGGACACACCGCTGATAGGCGGCGAGCGCATCACGCTGCTCGGGCAGTTCATGGGCGGGTAGGCGGGGCCGGGGGGCGGCGGGGGGGCCGCGGGGGGCCGGTTAACCCGTTCCCCGCGCGGCCTATGATGGCGATACGCACCCGGATTGGGAACTCCTGACCGGGTCAGCCGAAGGGACAGCGCGTCGTGGTTAGAGGCCCCCGCGGCCCCCCCCCCCCCCCCCCGCCCCCCCCACCCCCCC
>DASQAL010000052.1:0-12177 GCA_035635775.1 Candidatus Acidiferrum sp. | reverse complement strand
CTTCGGCGGGCCGGTGGCGCTCATCGGCTACATGCAGCGCGACCTCGTCGAGCGCCGGTCGTGGTTCAGCAAGCAGGACTACTTGAAGGGCCTGACCCTCTCGCAGCTCGCCCCCGGGCCCCTCGCTGCCCAGCTCGCCATGTGCCTGGGCTACGTCCACGGAGGGGTCGCCGGCGCCACCGTGATCGGGCTCGCGTTCATCCTCCCCTCGTTCCTGATGACCCTGGGCCTGGGCGCGCTCTACGTCGCCTACGGCGGCCTCGGGTGGATGCAGGCGGCATTCTACGGGGTGGGCGCGGCCGTCATCGGCATCATCGTGCGCTCGGCCTGGAAGCTCATGCGCCTGTCTCTGGGGGCCGATCGGCTGCTGTGGACGATCGCCGCCGCGATGGGCCTCGTCACCGCGTGGACCGAGACCGAGATCGGCAGCCTGTTCATTCTGTGCGGTGTCGTGGTGCTGCTGGTGCAGGCCCCACCCCGCCGCCTGGTGGCCTGGGCCGGCTCGAGCAAGCGCCTGCCCGCGGTGGGCTGGCCCCTGCTCCTGATGACCGGCCTGACCGCCACCGCGACGCCCGGCGTGCTGGCCCAGATCCTCTGGTTCTTCACGAAGGCGGGCGCCTTCGTGTTCGGCAGCGGGCTCGCCATCGTGCCCTTCCTCTACGGCGGCGTCGTGCAGGAGTACCGGTGGCTCACCGACCAGCAGTTCCTCGACGCGGTCGCGGTGGCCATGCTGACGCCGGGGCCGGTGGTGATCACGGTGGCCTTCATCGGCTATCTCGTCGCGGGCCTGGCGGGCGGCACCGCGGCGGCCATCGGGGTCTTCCTGCCCACCTACCTCTTCGTCGTGATCCCGTACCGCTGGTTCGACCGCTTCGGCGAGAACCCGCAGGTGAAGGCCTTCGTCAACGGCGTCACCGCCGCCGCGGCGGGCGCCATCGCGGGCGCCTGCGTCGTCCTCGGCCGCCGCGCCATCTTCGACCTGCCCACCGCCCTGATCGGGCTGGCCGCGTTCGGCCTGCTCTGGCGCCTGAAGGTGCCCGAGCCGATCCTGATCGCGGCGGCGGGCGTAACCGGCCTGATCATCTTCTGGATGCGGGGAGCCCTATGAGCACATCGCGGTCTGTTCTCTTCGTCTGTCTGCACGGCGCGGCCAAGAGCGTCCTCGCCGCCGCCGATTTCGGGCGCCTGGCGGCCCAGCGCGGTCTCGACATCACCGCCGATTCGGCCGGCACCGAGCCGGATCCCGAGATCGCCCCCGGCGTCGTGGCCGCGCTGCGGGCGGAAGGGCTCGACCTGGGCCAGCAGCGGCCGCGGCGGGTCACCGCGGCGGACACCGCGCGGGCCGATCGCGTCGTCACGTTCGGTTGCGAGCTCGGCGAGGCGATGCCGGCGGCGGCATCGGTCGAGCGCTGGGACGACGTGCCCGCGGTGAGCGAGAACCTGCCGCTCGCCCGCGCCGCGATCCGGCGCCATCTCGACCGGCTGCTCGACGAGTGCGCGGCCCAGGGGGCCCGGCGATGAAGTGGGTGACGCGGCGCAAGGCGCGGGTGGACCGCATCGCCTGCCCCTGGCTCATCCAGCGCTTCATCGACCCGGACGCGGAGTTCCTGTTCGTGCCGGAGGACCAGGTCATGGACACCGCGCGCCGCGAAGGCGCCCTGCCCTTCGACGTGCCCGGCGTCGAGCCACGGTATCGGCGCCGCGCACGATCTCGCCGAGGGCACATGGCGCTGCAGTTCCCGGTGTACGACGCGCTCTACGCCTACTGCCGGACCGGCCACGCGTGAGCCGAGAGGGACGCCTCGTCCTCGTCGCCAAGGCGACGCGCACGTTCTGCTACGGCTTCCTCGGCGTCCTCTTCCCCGTCTACCTGGCCGAGCGGGGCATGGACGCCCAGCAGATCGGGGTGGCGGTGACCCTCACGCTGCTCGCGAGCGCGGCCATGACCTTCGCGATCCGCCGTCCCGCCGAGCGTTACGGGGCGCGGGCCGCTCTGGTCGCCCAGGCCGGCCTCATCGTGGTCTCCGCCCTGGTCTTCCTCGCGACCGAGCAGCCCTGGCTGATCGTGGCCGCCGCCATGGTTGGCAACCTGGCGGTCGGCACCGGTGAGACCGGCCCGTTCCTGACGCTCGAGCAGGTCGCGGTGACACGCGCCACCCCGCGCGAGCGCCTGACCACCGCGCTCAGCTTCTACAACCTGGCCGGCTACGCCGCCTCCGCGCTCGGCGCCGCGGCGGTCGGATACGCGGGCCCCTCGCCCCGCCTGCTGTTCTCCGTCTTTCTCCTCGGCGGGCTCGTTCAGATGGGCGCCTATGCGCTGATGCGGCCCGACCCCGGCCGGTCAGCCGTCACCCGCCACGCGGCCCCGATGCCGTCGCGCCCGCTCATCCACCGCCTGGCCGCGCTCTTCGCTCTGGACTCGCTCGCGGGCGGCTTCGTGCTCCAGAGCCTCATCGCCTACTGGCTCTACACCCGCTTCGAGATGGACCTGGCCGCCTTGGGCTGGACCTTCTTCGGTGCCCAGATTCTCTCGGGCCTCTCCCTGCTCCTGGCCGCGCGCCTCGCGCCCCGCCTGGGCCTCGTCAACACCATGGTCTTCTCCCACCTCATCTCGAACGTGCTGCTGATCGGGGTCGCGCTGGCGCCATCCGCCGGGCTGGCGGTGACCCTGTTGCTGGCCCGGCACCTGCTCTCCCAGATGGACGTCCCCACGCGGCAGACCTTTCTGATGCTGGCCGTGCAAGATCACGAGCGCGAGGGCGCGGCCAGCCTGACCAACGTGAGCCGGACCCTCGCCCAGTCGATCAGCCCCGCGCTCAGTGGCTGGGTGATCGCAAGCGGGTCGCTCGCCGCACCGTTCTTCCTGGGGGGCGGGCTCAAGATCGTCTACGACCTGATGCTCTACGCGACCATCCGCCACCTGGAGACGCGATGACCCTCGTCCTCACCCGCGGGGACGTGGCGGCTCTGCTGACCCTGGACGAGTGCATCGCCGCGGTCGAGGAGGCATTCGCGCTCCAGGGCGCGGGCCGGGTCTAGCGGAGTACCCGCCGCATGCCGCGGTCCACGAGCCCCGGCGCGATGACGCTCATCACCGCCAGGATCCGCACCGGCCAGTACGGATAGACCTCCGGGCGCGGCCGCCGCACGCAGGACAGGATCGCCCGGGCCACCCGCTCGCCCGACTGCACCGGGCCCATGGGCCGCCACGGCACCTTCTGGACCTCGGCCTCGTGGAATTCCGTCTCGGCGGTGCGGATCGGGTACACGAGCGTCACCGCGATCCCGGTCCCGGTCAGCTCCACCCGGAGCGCCTCGCTGAGCGCGCCCAGCGCGAACTTGGTGGCGCTGTAGGCGGCGCGGTAGGGCACCGCGCGGCGCCCCACGACGGACGAGACGTTGATGATGTGCCCGCTTCCCTGCCGCCGCATGATGGGAAGGGCCGCCTGGGTGGCGCCCAGCACGGCCACCACGTTCAGCTCCATCAGGGCGCGCAGCTCCTCGGCGGTGGTCTGCTCGAGCGTGGCGGCGAAGCCCCGCCCCGCGTTGTTGACCAGCACGTCGAGCCGCCCCCAGCGCGCGGCCACCTCGTCCACCATGGCCCGCACCGCGAGGGCATCCGTCACGTCCACCGCGTGCACGGTGGCCTCGGCGCCCTGCGTGGTCAGCTCGGCCGCAAGCTGCTCCAGTCGATCCTTGCGGCGCGCGCACAGCGCCACGCGCAGCCCGGCCCCCGCGAAGGCGCGCGCGGTGGCTGCCCCGATGCCCGACGATGCCCCCGTGACGAGCGCGACGCGCCCGCGCGGGTCAGCCACGCGGGCGGCCGAGCATGCAGGAGATCTGGTAGCGGTGGCGCGCCACCCAGGCGTAGAGACGGGGGGCGAGCAGCTCCATGCCGGGCAGCCGGAAGGCCTGCACCAGCCAGCGCCAGCCGCGCAGCCGGCGGAGGATCTCGGGGATCGCGGCGTCCCCCGCTAGGACGCGGCCGTCCGGCAGGATGAGCTGCATGGCCTGCAGACACGTGCGCTCGTCCATCCACGGGTAGCGGGCGCGCCGCTCGGCCGCCTGGCAGGGCAGGAACTCGAAATGCCCGCTCACCGCGCGCCGCGAGAGCCAGGACACCCCGCCGCGGCAGAGGCCGCAGGTGCCGTCGTAGATCAGGACCGCCCGCGCCCGGTCGGCCGGCGCCTGCGCCTCTTCGAGCTTGGAGGTCATCGGGCGCTATTGTACGCCCGTCCCCAGTTTGCGCCTCAGTAGACCGAGACGGCGTAGCCGCGCGGAGTCATGCAGTTCGCAAACTGTGCCCAGCCCTCGTTGCTCCATCTCCTGGTTGCCTCGCTGCCCGCCTTGAGATCAGCGGCACGAAGGACTATGTGCGGTTACGGTGTGCCAATCAGCGATAGGCGCAGGGAGGCACGGCGGTCTTCCAGGGCCCCTGCGTCAGGTGCTCGCCGGGCGGGAAGAGGCGGAGCTGCTCGGCGGGCAACCCAGCCCGAAGCCGGCGACCTCGCAAGGTCAGGAAGAAGCCCGCGCGCGCCGCGTCCACGCCGAGGCGGCGGAGGTCCTGCGCGTCGCGTGGCACCGTGCGCCGCCGCTCGGTGACGAGCCGGCGCGCCGCCGCCGGGCCGATCCCGGGTACGCGCAGCAGGAGCTCGTAGGGCGCGCGCTCCAGCGCCACCGGGAACCGCTCGACGTGGGCCAGCGCCCAGGCCGTCTTCGGATCGTGGTCGAGCGCGAGGTTGCCGTCGCTCCCGAACACGAGCTCCTCCACCCGGAAGCCGTACTGCCGGAGCAGGTGCTCGGCCTGGTACAGCCGCCACTCGCGCGCGGCGGGGGTGGGCGGGAGGCCCTCCATCGGCGTCCCGGCCACCGGCTGGAAGGCGCTGAAGTGAGCATGGTGGAGGAGCCCGCCCTGCTCGAGGCCGCCCACCACGCCGAGGATCTCGCGGTCCTTCTCGCCCTGGGCCCCCACCACGAACTGCGTGGTGGTGCCGGCCGCCGCGATGCCCACGCGGCCCTCGAGCCGCGCCTCGCGCGAGAGACGACCGGCCAGCATCAGGTTCGGGAGGAGGTCGCCCGAGTAGTCCTTCTCCCGCGCCAGGCCACGGACGACCGTGTCGTTCGGCCCTTCCAGGTTCAGCGACACGCGGGTGGCCAGACGTGTGGCCTGGACCACCTGCTCCCGCTCCGCGCCGGGCAGCAGCTTGATGTGCACATAGCCGGCGAAGCCTTCGCGTCGTCTCAGGATCTCGATGGCGGCCAGCATCCGGTCCACCGCGCGGGGCGCGCGGCCCGGCACGCCCGAGGTCAGGAACAGGCCCTGTGCCACGCCCGCGCGATGCGACTCCATGAAGGTGCGGGCGACTTCTTCGGGTGACAGGGCCGTCCGCTTCACGCGCCCGCCGCAAAAGGTCGGGCAATAGCCGCAGGAGAGCGAGCAGGCATTGGTCTGCATCACCCGCATCAGCGTCGTGGTGCCGCCGCCCGGGAGCCGGACCGGACGGATCCCGACCGGGCCCTCAGTGAGCCGCGGGCGCCCGGGCAAGCCGGTCTCCTTGTCGTCCGAGGCCGCCTCCGCCAGGATTGCCAGCCGTTGCCGTCGGTCCATAGCTGAATACTAAACACAAGACGAGCTACCAGGCAAGTGCAGTAGAATCTCCCCCGTGAAGGGGCTGAGCGTTCTCGCGGCGGTGCTCGTCCTGACCGCGACGGCCTGCGTGCGGGTTCCCGGCCAGCAGGTGCCGGACGTCCGGACGCCGCTCGTGGTGGTCAACGAGATGCTGAGGCTCGCCAATGTAACTGCCGGCGACGTCATCTATGACCTGGGCTCGGGCGATGGCCGCATCCTGATCGCGGCCGCGCGGGATCGGGGGGCGCGCGGCGTGGGCCTGGAGATCGACCCCGCGCTGGTCGCCCAGAGCACCGAGCGCGCGCAACGGCTCGGGCTGGCCGACCGGCTGAGCTTCCGGCAGCAGGATCTCTTCGAGGCCGATCTGACGCCGGCCACCGTCGTGACGCTCTATCTCTCCCCCGATCTCAACCGCCGGCTACGGCCCAAGCTGCTGAGCGAGCTCCGTCCGGGGGCGAGAATCGTCTCTCACAGCTTCGACATGGGGGACTGGGTGCCGAGTCGGACCCTGCAGGTGTCGAGCAACGAGGGCAGCCACACCCTGTACCTCTGGGTGGTGCCCGGGAAATAGCCGTCTGCCCCCTCACCCTGCCCTCTCCCCTGAGGGGAGAGGGAGGAGAGGAGGAGAGGCTCTCTAGCTACCGGTGACGGCTTTGATCGCGTCGCGCGTCACCGAGATCAGGCGGTCCACCTGCTCCTCGGTGACCACGAGCGGCGGGGCGAAGAAGATATGCTCGAGGCGGGCGCGCGTGATCACCCCTCGCTTGGTCATCTCGGCCAGCACCCGCGGGCCGACCTTCTTGTCGGCGCCGAACGGCGCCTTGGTCCCACGATCCTCGACCAGCTCGACGGCGGCCAGCAGCCCCTTGCCGCCGCGGATGTCGCCCACGTGCTTGTGGTCGCCGAGCGCCTGCTTGAGCCCCTGATGCAGGCGCGTGCCCATGGCCGCCGCGCGCTCCCAGAGCCGCTCGCGCTCCATGATCTCGAGGTTCTTGAGGCCCACCGCGCAGCAGGTCGGATGCCCCGAGTAGGTGTAGGCGTGCATCCACTTGTCTTCTGGTTTCACCTCGTCCATCGCCTGCTTGATCGCCTTCGAGACCATGATGCCGCCGAGCGGGAGATAGCCCGACGACACGCCCTTCGCAAAGGAGACGATGTCGGGCAGCACGTTCCAGTGCTCGAGCGCGAACCACTTGCCGGTCCGGCAGAAGCCGGTGATGACCTCGTCGGCGATGAAGAGCACGTTGTGCTTGTCGCAGACCTGGCGCACCAGCGGGAAGTAGTCGTCGGTGGGATAGAGCACGCCGCCGCCGCCGTGGATCGGCTCGGCGATGAAGGCGGCCACCGTGTCCGGGCCCTCGCGCAGGATGGCTTCCTCGAGCAGCCGCGCCGCGGTCTGGCCCGCGGTCTCCCCCGGCTTGGCGCCCTCCTGCCGGTACGGATAGCAGGTCGGGATGTGCACGAAGCCGGGGACACGCGGCTCGAACATCTTCCAGTAGGCCGCCATCCCCGTCGCGCTCATCGCCTGCAGCGTCACGCCGTGGTAGGCGAGGCTGCGCGCGATGATCTTCACCTTGTCGGGCTTGCCCTTGGTCTTCCAGTAGAAGCGCGCGGTCTTGAACGCGGATTCGTTGGACTCGGCGCCGCCCGAGGTGAAGAACACGCCCTGCATGTTGGGATACGCGATCGTCATCAGCTTGGAGGCGAGCTGGACGGCCGGGATATTGGTCGAGCCGGAGTACGCGGAGTAGTAGGCCAGCTCGCGCATCTGCTCGGCCGCCGCCTCCGCCAGCTCGGCGCGCCCGTGCCCCACGTTGACGTTCCAGAGACCGGCGAGGCCGTCGATGTACTCGCGGCCCTGCACGTCGGTCAGCACGGCGCCGCGGCCGCGCACGTAGACCATCGGCTCGAGGTGATCGCTCGGGTGATGCAGCGGGTGGATCAGGTGATCCTGGTCGTCCTTGATGAGCTGCGCGGCCTCGACCGGCATCGGGCGCCTCCTACGGGCTCTGGTGATAGATGGACATCGCGGGCGCGTGGGCCCGGTAATCGCCACCCGGAATGGGCACGCCCCGATCGAGCGGCCCGATGTACCAGTAGATGGAGGCGGCCAGCTCGTGGCCGTCCTCGCTCCGGACGGTGACCTCCCGGCGATGATACTGGGGTCCCTCCGCCGAGTCCAGCACCGCCCACAGCGCCGGATCGGCGACACGGTAAACCTCGCCGTGGAGCGTGGCGGCGGTATCGGGCAGCGCGCCGGGATAGGAGCCGAGGTCGATGATCCGTGCCCGTACCTGCCCGCGCGTGAGGTACTCGGCACGCCCCGCGAGCAGCCGGTGGAGACGGAAGCCGCGCATCAGCGTGCCGTAGGTGAAGAGCCGGTCGGCGCTACGCTCCGCGGTCGCGGCGCTTGGCCTCTTGCTCCTCACGGGAGCATCCGGCGGGCGAGGCTCAGGTCCTGATGCCGAAGCGCGGCAGCACCCAGCGGTTGAGCGCGACCCAGCCGATCAGGACACCGATGACGATGAGCGCCGATTCCATGGTGCTCAGGCCTCCGCCTTGCGCTCCACCGCCTGGAGCACCGCGCCCAGGAAGTCGCGCTCCGGGATCGCGCCCTCGAACCCGACCTTGTCGTTGATGACGATCTTGGGGACGCCCATCACCTGGTAGCGCTGGGCCAGCTCGGGGAACTCGGTGGCCTCGATGCACTCCGCCCGCACCTTCGGGGACGCGATCGCCATGTGCTGCGCCAGGCGCACGGCCCGGGGGCAATGGGGTCAGGTCGGGGTCGTGAAGACCTTGATCGTGACGTCCTCGGTGAGCTCGGCCAGCGCGGTCTTGGTCTCGTCGCTCAGCCCCGCCTCGCCGGTGGACACCGCGATGATGGAGTCGATCAGGTTGGAGAACTCGTAGCCGCCCGGCATGCCGAGGAAGCGGATGCCGTAGTCCTGCGCTCCCTCCACCACGACCACCGGTGACTCGCTGACCCCGTAGGCCGCCGCCTGGTCCCGCTCGATATGCGGGTTCAGCACGGTCACCGAGAGCTGGTCGGACAGCGCCGCCACCTCGCGGATCAGGGCCACGGTCTGTGCATTGTGCTCGCCGCCCAGCTCGGAGGCGAACACGGTGAGCTTCACCGGCCCGCCGATGCGCTCGAACTCGGTCCGGACCGCCGCCTCGTCCTTCGCGGAGAGGTATCCCATGGCTCGGAGTATACCGGCTTACTTCGGGGCGCCGCGGACGATTTCCAGCATTCGGCGGTAACCGGAGGGATCGATGCGCGCGTCGATGAGCGTGGGGCCGGGCGCAGTCTGGGCGGCGATCAACGCACTCCTCAGCGTCGCCTCGTCGGTGGCGGCCAGCGCGCGGAGGCCGAAGGCGCGCCCGAGGGCGAGGAGATCGGGCCCCGCGTAGCGCATGGAGACGCCCGCGAACCCCCTCTGCGCCTGCTTCACCTCGATCAGCGACAGCGCGGCGTCGTTGAAGACCACGATCACGATCGGCAGGCGCAGGCGCGCCACCGTCTCGAGCTCGGAGGCCACCATCATGAGGCCGCCGTCGCCGGTGAAGCAGATCACACGTCGGTCGGGATGGACGAACTGCGCCGCGATGGCCGCGGGCAGCGCGAAGCCCATGGTGGCGAGCCCGTTCGAGATCAGCAGCTCCCCGGGCTCGAGCGCGTGCCAGTAGGCCGTGGTCTGGAACATGTGGGCGCCCGCGTCCACCGTGGCGATGCTGCCCGCCGCGGTCAGCTCGCGCGCGATCTGGGCCACCCGGTGCGGGGCCAGCCCGGGCACCGGCACCTCCAGGGCCGCCGCGCGCTCACGGCGGATGCGGTCCACCTCGGCCACGTCCCAGTCCGCCTTGACGTCCCGCCGCATGATCCGGGGGGCCAGGTCCTCGAGGATCGTGCCCAGGTCGCCGACCACCTCGAGCGCGGGCGAGAAGTAGGCGCCGCCGCCCACCGCGCGCAGGCGCGGATCGGTCGACGGGCCGCGCGCGAGGCTCAGCACCGGCGCGGTGTAGGACCAGCGACGCGGGATCAGCTCCACCGTATCGAGGCCGAAGGCGATGATCAGGTCGGCCCGCCGCACCAGCGGTTCCTCCAGCGCCCCGCCGGTGAAGATCCCCATCGCCAGCGGATGTGGGTCGGGGATCGCGCCCTTGGCCTTGTAGGTGGTGAGCACCGGCGCGGGCAGCGCCTCGCAGAACGCCCGCAGCCACTTCGCGTCGGCGGCGCGGCAGCCGAGCCCCGCGATGACGAGCGGCCGCTTCGCGCCCCGGATCATCTCGGCGGCCCGCTCCACGAGAGCGTCGTCGGGCGCCGCCACCGACGGCGGCGTCACCGTGGTCGCCACCGGCACCGCGGGCGCCCCCGCGACGTCCGCAGGCAGATCCAGGTGCACG
Source organism: Candidatus Acidiferrum sp. (assembly GCA_035635775.1). Lineage (GTDB taxonomy): Bacteria > Methylomirabilota > Methylomirabilia > Rokubacteriales > CSP1-6 > CAMLFJ01. Next base: position 2,141 of record DASQAL010000052.1, on the reverse strand, counting down.
GGCCCGCGCGGCTCCGCGAGCGCGAGCTGGACCGCGTGGGCCACCCAGTGGCCGGCCGAGTCCGGCGTCACCGTCGCGCTGCCCTTCACGATCGGGCCCAGGTGCGCCGCGTGGTCCACGTACTGGTGGGTGGCATAGGCGAGCACAACCGACGGGTGCCGGTCGCTGATGTAGAGGAGCGGCGAGCGATCGAGCTGCGCATGGGCGAGGCCGGTGGCGCTCGCGGTGACCCCGGGGCCGAGCGTGGACAGCACCGCGCCCGGCCGCCCCGTGAGCTCACCGGTGACCGCGGCCATGATGGTGGCGGCCCACTCCTGGTGGCAGAGAACGAAGGGCAGGCCGCGGGCCCGCGCGGCTTCCAGGACTTCCAGATTGGAGCCGCCCCCCGGCACGCCGAAGATCCGCGGGACCTCGGCCCGCAGCAGGCCCTCGACGATCAGCTCGGCGACGGTCGGCACCGAGCGGATCGGCTACGCGCCGGCCAGACGCGCCAGCACCGGCTCCATCCGCTCGAGCGCCTTCTTCAGATTGGCCTCGGCGCTGGCATACGAGAGCCGCAGATAGCCCTCGCCGTACTCGCCGAACGCGGAGCCGCCGAGCACGGCCACGCCCGACTCCCGCAGCAGGGTCTCCGCCACCTCGACCGAGGGCCGCTTGAGCGCCTTGATGTTCGGGAACACGTAGAAGGCCCCGCGCGGGGAGCGACAGGAGACACCGGGCAACCGGTTCAGCCCCGCCACCAGCACGTCGCGGCGCCGCTTGAACTCGGCCACCATCTCGATCACCGGGGTCTGGTCGCCCTGCAGCGCCGCGATGCCCGCGAGCTGGGTGAACGAGGCGGTGCACGAGTTGGAGTTCACCATCAGCCGCGTCACGTGCTCGGCCAGGGCGACCGGCATCACCCCGTAACCGAGGCGCCAGCCGGTCATCGCGAACGACTTCGAGAAGCCGTCCAGGATGATGACCAGGTCCTTCATCCCCGGGAAGCGCGTGATCGAGGCGAACTCGCCCTCGTAGAGGAAGGACTTGTAGATCTCGTCGGAGAGCACCGGGATGCGGTAGGTCTTCGCGATCTCCGCGATGCGGCCGAGCTGCTCGACCTCCAGCACGCCGCCGGTCGGATTCTGGGGAGAGTTGATGATGATCAGCTTGGTCTTGCGGGAGACGCTCTTCTCGAGCACGTCGAGGTCGAAGCCGAAGCCGCTCTCTTCCCGCAGGGGGATCGGCACCGGTTTCCCGCCGACGAAATTGATCACGGATTCGTAGATGGGGAAGCCGGGATTCGGATGGACCACCTCGTCGCCGGGATTCACGAGCGCGGTGATCACGAAGTACATGATGGGCTTGGCCCCCGGCGTCACCACCACCTCGTCGGCGGCGACCGGGATGCTGCGGGTGCCCTCCACGTCCTTGACGATGGCCTCCCGCAGCTCGGGGAGGCCGGCGGCCGGCCCGTAGTGGGTCGCTCCGGCGTCGAGGGCCCGCTTGGCCGCCTCGCGGATGTGGGCCGGGGTGTCGAAGTCCGGCTCACCGATCTCGAGGTGGATGATCTCCTTGCCCTGCCGCTCGAGGGCCTTCGCGCGGGCCAGGACCTCGAACGCCGATTCCGTGCCGAGCCGCGACATCCGATCCGCGAAGTTCATGGTGGCGCCGATTATACTCGACGCCATGGACCTGGTGCCCACGGACCTAGTGGAGGTCCCCGCCGGCTGGTTCTGGATGGGCTGGGAGCACGGCCATCCGGGCGAGCGGCCGCGGCATCGCGTCTTGCTCGATCGATTCGCCATCGCCCGGGCGCCGGTGACCAATCGCGAGTACGCCGTCTTCCTCGGGGACGGTGGGAGCGAGCCGCCCGCCTGGTGGCAGGATCCACGCTTCAACGACCCCGACCAGCCCGTGGTCGGGGTGAGCTGGTTCGACGCGACGCGCTTCTGCCGGTGGCTGGCCGATCGCGAGGGCGTGTCCTACCGGCTCCCGACCGAGGCCGAGTGGGAGAAGGCCGCGCGGGCCGGCCTCGAGGACGCACGGTTCCCCTGGGGCGAGGATCGGCCGCCGACGGCGTCCTTCGATCGGCCGCCCCGCCCGACCGACACGCCCGCCAACCCGCTCGGCCTGGTCGCCCTCTCCGGCGTCTGCCACGA
>DASQAL010000051.1:0-3137 GCA_035635775.1 Candidatus Acidiferrum sp. | reverse complement strand
GGTTGCACGGGGTTCGGAAGACGGCGGAACCGTCTACATGGTGTCTACATACTTAACGGGCACCTCTGAAAGCGTCTCAGAAGTGCCCGTTTTAATGGTGGGCCGTCAAGGACTCGAACCTTGGACCCGCTGATTAAGAGTCAGCTGCTCTACCAACTGAGCTAACGGCCCGCGTCGTAGCGGGTACTGCTACAACAGAACTGGTGCGCCCAAGAGGATTCGAACCTCTGACCTTTAGCTCCGGAGGCTAACGCTCTATCCAGCTGAGCTATGGGCGCCCGAACTTGCCTGCCTGGCTATCAGGAGTGGGGTGACCGAAGGGAATCGAACCCTCAACCCCTGGAGCCACAGTCCAGTGCTCTAACCAATTGAGCTACGGTCACCGTCTCGGGACGACAGCCAAGTTGTGAGCGTACCGTATGTTTCGGGACTGGTCAACGGCCGCTCAGGTATTGGACGCCGGAGCGTCCAGCGCCGCCCGCATCGCGCGGAGCCCCGCCTCGACGCCGCGGAGCGGGGTGCGGAGCTGGGCCTGTGCCTTCCCGATGCGCAGGCCGCCGTTGAGCGGACGGGCCGCCTTCTGCCCGAGCTGGGCGGTGGTCGTGGGCGTGAGGCAGGAGGCGTCCAAGGCGAAGACACGGCAGACCAGGAGCGCGTAAGCCATGCGGTCCAGCACGTCGGCGCCGGCCAGGTGCCAGGTGCCGCGGAGCTCCCGCTCGCAGCACTCCACGGTGGCGGCGGCCACGTCGGCATTGTAGCTGGGGCTCACGCGCTGGTCCACCGCGGGGCGGAAGCCCTTGCCGCTGCGGCAGGCGCGGATCAACTGGTAGGCGGAATTCTTTTCCTGGCGCTCGGGGCCGTAGACCACGCTGGTGCGCACCACCAGCGCGCGCTCGAGCGCGCCCAGCACCGCCTGCTCCCCTTCCCACTTGCTCTGCCCGTAGACGCCGAGCGGGCGCGGGCGCGCGTCCTCGGCATCGGGCCCATCGACGCCGTCGAAGACGTAGTCGGAGGAGTAGTAGACGAAGCCGGCGCCCGCGCGGGCCGCGGCCTTGGCGGCGGCGAGCGGGCCATGGAGGTTCGCGGCGAAAGCCTCGCCCGGATGCTCCTCGCAGTAGTCCACGTGGCTCAGCGCGGCGGGGCACAGCACCCAGTCGGGGCGCGTGTCGGCGACAAGGCGCTCCGTCGCCGCGGGATCCGTGAAGTCGAGCGGCACGAGGCCGGGGAAGGCCTCGTGGGCCCACGTGCCCACCGCCTCGTGGCCGCGCGCACGCAGCACGCGGAGCAAGGCCGCGCCCATCTGCCCGGAAGCACCGATCACCAGCGCGCGCATGAGCCTGCACCTTACCGGAGGGTCCGGCACTGGGCAACCCGGAGGGCTTGCCGCATGGGCGGCGCGAGGCTACGATCCCACGGGGAGGATTCATCCTACATGGCCACCGATCGCCCACTCGTGCTGCTCTGGATCCACGATGCCGCGCCATACCGTCAGGGGCTCGCGCGCGCCGGGCTCGATCAGCGCGTGGACGTCGTCGACGTGCCGCTGAGCGAGACGCCGAAGCCGGAGCTGCTCGCGCGCTGCGAGGCCATGCTGGCCTTCCGGGCGGGCGCGGGCGTGCTCGCGCAGATGCCGCGCCTGCGATGGCTGCAGGCGCTGACCGCCGGGGTGGAAGGCTGGCTCGCGCTGCCCGACCTGCCGGAGCGCCTCACGCTCACCTGCGCGCGCGGCACCCATCGGGTGCAGATGCCGGAGAATATTCTGGGGGCGCTCTTTCACCTCACCAAGCCCTATGCCGGCATCGCGCAGGATCAGAAGGAGCGGCGGTGGCGGCGGCGCGTCTCGGAGACGCTCGCCGGAGCCACGCTCGGCATCCTGGGCCTGGGGGTAATCGGCCAGGAGGTGGCGCGCAAGGCCGAGGCCCTTGAGATGCGCGTGATCGGCACGCGGCTCCGCCCGGCCCCGATGCCCCACGTGGAGCATGTGTACGGGCCGGCCGACACCGACACCGTGCTGGCCACCTCCGACTTCGTGCTGCTGCTGCTGCCCGTGACGCCGGAGACGCGCGGCTTCATGAGCGCGGCCCGGCTCAAGCGGATGAAGCCCGGCGCCTATCTCCTCAACTTCGGGCGGGGCGAGCTGGTCGTGGACGCCGACCTGGTCGAGGCCGTCACCGCCCGCACGATCGCGGGCGCGGTGCTCGACGTCTTCACCACCGAGCCCCTGCCTGCCGAGCATCCCTTCTGGGGCACCGAGGGCATCATGGTGCTGCCGCATATCGGCGGGCTCCACCCCGGACGCGACCCCATCGTGGCCGAGCTCTTCGCCGACAACCTCCAGCGCTTCCTCGCGGGCCAGCCGCTGCGGGAGACCGTGGACCGCGCGCGCGGCTACTAGCGCAGCGATGAGCCGGTCACTCGGCCCCGGGCTCCCACCGGGGCTGCTCACGCGCTTCTCTCAGACGGACCTGCCCTCGCTGCTCGGGCGCGGCCTGCCGTTCCTCACGCTCGCCGCCGACGGCACGCTGCACCCGATGCTCTGCAGCTACCTCGAGTGGCTCGCGGTGGATGCCCGGACGCTCCGCCTGGCCATCGCCGCCCCGAGCCGCAGCGCGCGCAATCTCGAGGAGCGCGGCGTCGGCACCCTGCTGCTGGTCGAGCCCACGCAGACGGTCTACATCAAGTGCCGGGCGACGGGGGTTCCGCTTCGCCAGGGCGGGCTCGCGCGCTTCAGCTTGACCGTCGAGGACGTGCTGGAGGACTCGCCCACCGAGGAGGAAGGGGACGTGCGGATCACCGGCGGGATCACGTATGCGCCGGCGCCCTCGCTCGAGGAGCCGTGGGCGATGAGGGTGCTGGCCGCGTTGCGGGTACGGTAACGCGCCCCCTCACCCTGCCCTCTCCCCCTCCGGGGGCGAGGGAGATTGAGTGCCCTAGACGGAGAGCAGGTCCGTCCCGATGACGAGCGAGCCCGCGTAGTGCCGCCGGACCGCGGCCTCCAGCTCGTCCGGCTCCGAGCCGGGCATGAGATGCGTTACCGCGAGCTTCTTCGCCCGCGCGCCCGCGGCCACGCGCCCGAGATCGTCGGGCTGCGTGTGGTAGGAGGCCAGGTCGCGGATCTTTTCCTCCAGGCTGGGCCA
>DASQAL010000050.1:0-2255 GCA_035635775.1 Candidatus Acidiferrum sp. | reverse complement strand
CTTCGCTGGCAACATCGACAGCCCGCGCGACCGCATCAACTTCGGCGCCAACCTCGGTTGGCGGTCCAACGATTATCGGTTGAACCAGGTCTACTTCGTGCTCGAGAACTCGTTGGAGCACGAAGATAAATGGAACGTCGGATATCGCGTCGACTTCCTTGTCGGTCATGATGCCCCATTCTTCGTCGCGAACGGGCTGTTCAGTAATGTCACAGGCTTCGATGCGACCTCGGGAGTTGGGGTGGACGGCCCGAAGAACGCCACCACCCGTGTACACAGCGAACGGAGTCTTAGGTGATGTGCGAACCACAGCGCCACGACGGATGGTGTCGACGAAACGCTGAAGCGCCTGAACGTCTCCCGCTCCTTCCGGTACCCGCTGGGCCGGCCGGTGCTTCGCCACGACATCGGCTCGGTCTCGTGGCCATTGCGCTCATCGCCGTCCTCGGAGCCATGGCCCAGCCGTCTGTCCCGGATACTCCCGAAGCCCGCCGGACCGCCGCCGAGGAATTTCTCACAGTCGTTCCCGTCGGCGAGGAGATCGGCCGCATTATCCGCGAGATGAGTGACCGGCTACCGGAGGCCAACGTGAAACGTTCCTCGAGCAGATGAACCAGCGGGTGGACATGGTGTACATGAAGGGCGTCATGCTTGACGGATTGGTCGCCAACCTGACTGCGAACGAGCTCCGCGGAAGTTGTCAAGCCGAATGAGACAGTGGGCATCGGAAATTTGTGAGTCGCCGTCATGCGCCGGCTCCCTCTGGCACGAGGAGCGCCGGTGACGCCAGGGGCTTGTTGATCCACGCCGCCGTCGGCAGCGGCGGCGGGACCGGCACGCCGCGCGGGAAGCGCTCGGGGTGCGCATGGTAGGCAGCGCGCAGGACCTCGGCGCGCTGCTGCCACTTGGCCGCGGCCAGGCCGTAGTGGATATCGTGGGGCGTCATCAGGCCGAGGGCCCCGTGGCGATGCTCGCGGTTGTACCAGGGGAAGAACCGCTGGCCGAACGTCTCGGCGTCCTCGTAGGCGCCGAAGCGGTCCGGGAAGTCGGGCTGGTACTTGAGGGTCTTGAACTGGGCCTCGGAAAAAGGGTTGTCGTTGGAGACGTGGGGCCGGGAGTGCGAGGGCACCACGCCCAGGGTGGCCAGGAGCAGGGCCACGGGCTGGGAGGTCATGGACGGCCCGCGGTCGGCATGGATGATGAGCTGGTCGTGGCCGATGTGCTGGCGCTCGCAGCTCTCGGTGATGAGGACCTTAGCCAGGGCGGCCGACTCCTGGCGGGCCAGGAGCCAGCCGACGACGTAGCGGCTGAAGATGTCGAGCAGGACGTAGAGGTAGTAGTAGGTCCACGTCACCGGGCCCAAGAGCTTGGTGATGTCCCAGCTCCAGACCTGGTTGGGCCCCGTCGCGAGCAGCTCGGGCTTGCGGTACACCGGGTGGCGGAGCTGGTCGCGGCGCTCGCGGACCTCCGCGTGGGCGGCCAGCACCCGGTACATCGTGCGGATCGAGCACGGGGGCACCTGGCCGGCATCGAGCACTTGGGCCCAGACCTGCGCCGGGGGCCGGTCGACGAACCGGTCTTCATGCAGCAGGGCCAAGACCCCCGTGCGCTCCGCCGGCGTCAAGGCCTGCACTGGCGGGCGCCGCGGCGGCCGCGCGACCGGCCCCGGCGGCGGGCCGCCCCGCCGCCGGTAGAAGGTGGCCCGGGCCAGCCCCAGGGCCGCACACAACGGGGCGATGCCGAGCCGGGCCTGGCGCTCCTCGACCAAGGCGATCATGACGGCGCGCTCGCCCCCGGCCGGCCGAGCAGCGCCGCCAAGTTTTTTTGGGCCTCCACCAGGATCTCGGCCCGCTCCGCCCGGCCCGTCAGCTGCGCCACCTGCCGCTCGATCTCGGTGATCGTCCGGTCGCGGGGATCGACCGGCCTCGGCTTGCGGCCGCGCGGCTTCGGGGTCAGAGCGGCCAGCTCCCCGCGCCCGCGGGCCCGGCGCCACTCCACCAGGTGGGAGGAGTACAGTCCCTCCCGCCGCAGCAGGGCCCCGATCGCCCCCGGCGTCGTGCCCGCGTCCGCCTCCTTGAGGATCCGCCGCTTGTACTCCGCCGTGTACGTCCGCCGCCGCGGCTTCGCCGCCACCTGCACGTCCTCCGTCATCGCCACTGCCATCTCACCTCGCGCGTCCATAGGTCGTCGTCCCGTCTCGCCCTCTACAGTAATTGCGGGGGGAGAGACTGTCTCATCCATCCTGGCACAGAGGG
>DASQAL010000049.1:0-7677 GCA_035635775.1 Candidatus Acidiferrum sp. | reverse complement strand
TGATCAGCGCCTCCGTCGTCAGCAGCAGCGCGGCCACCGACGCCGCGTTCTGCAGCGCCACCCGCTCCACCTTGGTGGGGTCGATGATGCCGGCCTGGATCATGTCCACGAACTCCAGCGACTCCGCGTCGAACCCGCGGGTCACCACCTTCTCGGCCTTGACCTTCTCCACGATCACGCTGCCCTCGAGCCCCGCGTTCTCCACGATCTGGCGAATGGGCTCCTCGAGCGCGCGCTTCACGATCATGGCGCCGACCTTCTCGTCGCCTTCCAGCTTGAGGCCGTCGATGACCGTCGCGGCCCGCAGCAGGGCCACCCCACCGCCGGGCACGATCCCCTCTTCCACCGCCGCGCGGGTCGCGTTGAGCGCGTCCTCCACGCGGGCCTTCTTCTCCTTCATGGCCGTCTCGGTCGCGGCGCCCACCTTGATGACGGCGACCCCGCCCGCCAGCTTGGCGAGGCGCTCCTGTAGCTTCTCCTTATCGTAGTCCGAGGTGGTCTCCTCGATCTGGGCGCGGATCTGCTTGATGCGCCCCTCGATGGCCGCGGTCTTGCCGGCGCCCTCGACGAGCGTGGTGTTGTCCTTGTCCACCACGATCTTCTTGGCCTTGCCCAGGTCTTCCAGCTTGATGTTCTCGAGCTTGATGCCGAGATCCTCGGTGATGGCCTTGCCCCCGGTCAGGGTCGCGATGTCTTCCAGCATGGCCTTGCGGCGATCGCCGAAGCCCGGCGCCTTGACCGCGGCGCAGTGCAGGGTGCCCCGGAGCTTGTTGACGACGAGCGTGGCCAAGGCCTCCCCCTCCACGTCCTCGGCGACGATCAGGAACGGCTTGCCCGAGCGGGCCACCTGCTCGAGCAGCGGCAGCATGTCCTTCATTACGCTGATCTTCTTCTCGTGGATCAGGACCAGCGCGTCCTCGAGCACGACCTCCATGCGCTCCGCGTCGGTCACGAAGTACGGGGAGAGGTAGCCCCGGTCGAACTGCATGCCCTCGACCACGTCCAGCGCGGTCTCGGCCGACTTCGACTCCTCGACGGTGATGACCCCGTCCTTGCCCACCTTCTCCATGGCCTCCGCGACCAGGTTGCCGATGGTCTTGTCGTTGTTGGAGGCGATCGTCGCGACCTGCGCGATCTCCTTCTTGTCCTTGGTGGACTTGGACATCCTCTTCAGGTCCTCGACCACCGCGTCCACCGCCTTGTCGATGCCGCGCTTGAGCCCCATGGGGTTGGCGCCAGCGGTGACGTTCTTGAGCCCGTCGCGGATGATGGCGTGGGCTAGCACGGTCGCCGTGGTGGTCCCGTCGCCCGCGATGTCCGAGGTCTTGGACGCGACTTCCTTGACCATCTGGGCGCCCATGTCCTCGTAGTTGTCCTTGAGCTCGATCTCCTTGGCGACCGTCACGCCGTCCTTCGTGATGGTCGGGCTGCCGAACTTCTTGTCGATGACCACGTTACGGCCCTTCGGGCCCATGGTCGCCTTGACGGCCGCCGCCATGATGTTGACCCCGCGCAGCAGGGCCGCCCGTCCCTCGTCGCTGAACAAGACCTGCTTCGGCATGCTGGTTCTCCTCCGATTCGATGGAATTGACCGCGCCCGTTGCCTGGGCCGGCCGGGTTCGCTTGGGTTGCGCGCTCGTCCCGATCCCCCGACTACTCTCCGGGGCTACTCCCCAGGGGGCTACTCCCCGGGGCCTATTCGATGATGGCGAGCACGTCCTCTTCCCGCAGGATCAGATACTCCTCGTCGTCCAGCTTGACCTCGGAGCCCGAGTACTTGCCGAAGAGGATCTTGTCGCCGGCCTTCACGTCCAGGGGGATCTTCTTGCCGTCCTCGTTCACCTTCCCGCCCCCGACCGCGACGACCTTGCCCTCCTGGGGCTTCTCCTTCGCGGTGTCCGGGATGATGATCCCGCCCTTCTTGACCTCTTTCTCCTCCTCCCGCTTGACGAGGATTCGGTCATGCAACGGACGAATCTTCATAGTCAACGCGCCTCCCGATAGTAAGATGTTGGGCCTTGCGGGCTGGTCCCGCTGCGGGGCTTAGCACTCAACCAAGCCGAGTGCCAATATAGCAGCGCTCCCGACGATGTCAAATCAAAAATAGCCTTAAAAATAAGAACCTTGGAAAGGTGGGCTCATGGCCACTGGCGCCGGTAGACCCGCGGTTCTGATCTCCCGTCAACTGCCCGAGCCGGCCGTCCAGCTCGCGCGGAGCCGGGCCGAGGTCGACGCGTACGCCAAGGACGCACCCATGCCGCGGGCGGAGCTGCTCGAGCGCCTGACCGGCAAGCAGGGCCTCATCTGCGTGATCAGCGAAGTGATCGACGAGGCGCTGCTCGCGGGCCGGCCGGGCCTGCGCGTGGTCTCCAACGTCGCGGTGGGCTACAACAACGTCGACGTGGCGGCCTGCACGCGGCGCGGCGTCGTGGTCACCAACACGCCCGACGTGCTTACCGATACCACCGCCGACTTCGCCTGGACCCTGCTCATGGCGACGGCCCGCCGGCTGGTCGAGGCCGATCGCTACACGCGCGAGGGCCACTTCCACCAGTGGGAGTACATGCTGCTGCAGGGTGGCGACGTCCACGGCAAAACGCTCGGCGTGGTCGGCTTCGGGCGCATCGGCCGCGCCATGGCCCGGCGGGCCCTCGGCTTCGGCATGCGCGTCCTCTATCAGGACGCGGTGGCCGCCGATCCCGCCACCGAGCGCGAGCTCAACGCCACCCGCGTCGACCTCGCCACCTTGCTGCGTGACTCCGACTTCGTGACCCTGCACACCCCCCTCATCCCCGAGACCCGCCACCTGATCAACGCCGACTCGCTGCGGACCATGAAGAAGACCGCCTACCTGATCAATGCCGCGCGGGGTCCGGTGGTGGACGAGGCGGCGCTGGTCCAGGCCCTCACGGAGGGCCGGATCGCGGGCGCGGGCCTCGACGTCTTCGAGGAGGAGCCGACCGTGCACCCGGGCCTCATCGGGCTGCCCAACGTGGTGCTGGCTCCCCACATCGCCAGCGCCTCGCACGAGACGCGCCTCCGGATGGCGACGCTCGCGGTCGAGAACTGTCTGGCCGTGCTGGAGGGCAAGACCCCGCCGACGCCGGTGAATCCCGAGGTCTTGAAGCGCGCCTAGCCGTGGATCTCCTGCTCCTAGACCGGGTCAGCAAGCGCTTCAGCGCGGCGGACCCGCCCGCGGTGGACGGCCTGTCGCTCCAGGTGGCCGAGGGCGAGATCCTTGCGCTACTCGGCCCGTCCGGCTGCGGCAAGACCACCACCCTGCGCCTCATCGCCGGGCTCGAGAGCCCCGACGCGGGCACCATCACCCTGCGCGGGCAGGTCGTGGCCGGTCCCGGCCGCGCCGTCCCGCCCGAGGAGCGGGGAATCGGCATCGTCTTCCAGGACTACGCGCTCTTCCCCCACCTGACCGTCGCCGACAACGTGGCCTTCGGCCTGCCGCGGGCCGCCCGCCGGGGCCGCGTCGAGCAGGTGCTCGACCTGGTCGGGCTCGGCGGCTTCGGCCCCCGCTACCCGCACGAGCTCTCGGGCGGCCAGCAGCAGCGCGTGGCCCTCGCGCGCGCACTGGCCCCCGCCCCGGCCCTGATGCTCCTGGACGAGCCCTTCTCCAACCTGGACGCCGATCTCCGCACCCAGATGCGCGACGAGGTGGAACGCATTCTCCGGACGAGCGGCACCACCGCGGTGTTCGTCACGCACGATCAGGAGGAGGCCTTCACGCTGGCCGATCGCGTGGGCGTGCTCCAGGCCGGGCGCATCGAGCAGCTCGCGCCCCCGCAGGAGCTCTATCATCGGCCCGCCACGCGTTTCGTGGCCGCCTTCGTGGGCGCCGCCGACTTCCTCCCCGGCGTGGTGACCGCCCAGGGCATCGTGACCGAGGTGGGGACGTTCGCCAACGTGGACCAGCTCCCAGCCGGTGGCCGGGTCGACGTGATGATCCGCCCCGACGACATCACCTTCGTGCCGCAGTCCGACGGCACGGGCACCATCACCCGCCGCTACTTCCGCGGCTCGGAGACGGTGTACTGCATCCGCCTGCCCTCGGGCGACCGGGTGCACTCCTCCCAACCCTCGGCCTCGGTGCTCCCGACCGGCATGCGGGTCCGCGTCGAAGCCCACGTCCTCCACCTGGTGGCCTTCCCAAGTTAGAGGAGCAGTCCCCCTTATGTCCCTCTCCCCTCAGGGGAGAGGGCAGGGTGAGGGGTGGTCGTAGGCTACCGGCGCGACGACGTCAGCCGGATCAGGAGCACCACCGGCAGCAGCCCCACCGCCACCAGCGTCAGCGCGGGCACCGCCGCCTCCTGCCACATCGACTCCGTGGTGCGCTCCCAGATCTCCACCGCCAGGGTATTGAGCCCGACGGGACGGAGCAGCAGGGTGGCCGGCATCTCCTTCATCGTCTCGACGAAGACGAGCACGACCGCGGTGAGCAGCCCGCCCCGGATGAGCGGCAGGTGCACGCGGCGGAGCGCCGATCCCGCCCGAGCGCCGAGGACCCGCGCCGCGTCGTCGAGGCTCGGCGGGATCTTGCCGAGGCTCGCGTCCACCGTCTGCAGGCCGACCGTGAGGAAGCGCACCACGTAGGCGAGGATGAGGCCGGCCGCGGAGCCGGTGAGCAGCAGCCCGAGGGGCCGGCCGAGCGCGCGCTCGAGCGAGGGCACCAGGGCGTGGTCGGCCCAGGCGAGCGGGAGCAGCACGCCCACCGCGATCACCGCGCCCGGCAGCGCGTAGCCCATCGAGGCCAGCTGGGCCGCCACCCGCACGGTGGCGGTGCCGTGCAGACGGCCCGCGTAGGCCAGCAGCACCGCGAGCAGGGAAGCCACCGCGGCGGTGGCGCCCGCGAGGGCGCAGGTGTGCCAGAGAAGCGCGGTGAAATCCGGCGCGACCTGCCCCGCGCGGATCGCGGTGATCGCCCACCACGCGAGCTGGCCCACCGGGAGCAGGAACGCGAGCGCGAGCACGCCCACGCAGGCGCCCGTCGCGCCGGTGGCCCGCCACCCGGCGAGGCGCACCGGCTCCACCCCCGGCCCGCGCCGCCCGCTCTGGGTGAAGCGGGCGCGGCCGCGCGAGTGCCGCTCGAGCAGGAGCAGGCCCGCGGCGAAGAGGAGCAGCACGCTGGCGAGCTGGGTGGCCGCGAGGCGGTCGAACATCCCGTACCAGACCCGATAGATCGCCTCGGTGAGGGTGCGGTAGCCGAAGCTCGTGACGGTGCCGAAGTCGGCGAGGGCCTCCATCATCGCGAGGGCCACCCCTGCCACCAGAGCCGGGCGCGCCATGGGCACCGTGATGCGGAGGAACGCGCCGGCGCGCGAGCGCCCCAACATCCGGGCAGTTTCCACGGAGGCGGCGCCCTGCTCGCGAAAAGCCACGCGCGCCAGCAGGTACACATAGGGATAGAAGACCAGCGTCATCATGACCACGACCCCCGCGTAGGAGCGGATCTCGGGCAGCCTCGCGCCGGGGCCGAGCCAGCGGCGCAGCGCACCCTGCAGCGGCCCCGCGTATTCGAAGAGGCCGATGAACGCGAAGCCGATCACGTAGGCCGGCACGGCCAGCGGCAGGATCAGCGCCCATTCGAGCACGCCGCGCCCGGGGAAGCGGTGGTGCACGACGAGCCAGGCGAGTCCGCCCCCCACCACCAGGGTGCCGGTGCCGACTCCGGCCAGCAGCAGCAGGGTCTGGCCCACCAGCTCGAGGAGCTGGGTGCGCCAGAGATGGAGCCACACGTCGCCCGCGGGAATCGCGAGAGAGGAGACCACCGCCGCGATGGGCACCGCGAGCACCGTCGCGATGCCCACCGCGAGCCAGGTCCAGAGGGACGGCGCCGCCGGCCACCGCGCGAGCACGCGGCCGGCGGGCCCTACCGCCACGGCAGGCCTACTTGTAGCCCGCCCGATCCGCCAGCTTCGTCGCAGCCGCCTGGAACTCGCCGGCCGCCGCGATGTTGGTGTCGTCCTGCTTGAACTTGCCCCACTTGGCGATGAGCGGATTCACGCCCGCCTGCGGGTTCGCCGGGTACTCGAAGTTGGCGTCGGCGAACATCTGCTGGGCCTCGGGGCTCGTGAGGAACTCGATCAGCTTGATCGCCTCGGCGCGGTTCTTGGCGTGGGTGGTCACCCCCGCGCCCGAGATGTTCACGTGCGTCCCGGTCGTCTGCTGGTTGGCCCAGAAGGCGGCCACCGGGAAGGTCGCGTCCTTGGCGAGGATGCGCCCGAGGTAGTAGGTGTTGGTCAGGGCCACGTCGCACTGCCCGGCCGCGACCGCCTCCAGGACCTTGGTGTCGCCCTGGATGAGGCTGGGGTTGTTGGCCACCCAGCCCTTCACGATGCTCTCGGCCTTGGCCTCCCCGTACCGCTTGATCATGGTGGCCAGCAGGGACTGGTTGTAGATGTGGGTCGAGCTCCGCAGGCAGAGCCGGCCCTTCCACCTGGGATCACCGAGCGCCTCGTAGGTGGAGAGCTCCTCCGGCTTCACCTTCTTGGTGTTGTACATGATGGTGCGGGCGCGCACCGTGAGCCCGACCCACCGATTCTCGGGATCGCGCAGATGGGCGGGGATATTGGCCAGGATCTCGGGCGAGTCCACCTTCCCGAGCAGCCCCGCGCGCGCCGCGTTCCAGAGATTGCCCGCGTCCACGCTGATCAGCACGTCGGCCGGCGTCTTGTCGCCCTCGGCCTTCAGGCGCTCGAAGAGCGGGCCGGACTCGCCGCCGAAGCTCTTCACCACGATGCCGGTCTTCTTGGTGAAGGCCTCCATCGCCGGCTCCTGCCCGTAGTGCGCGCGCGCGGAGTACACCATCACTTCCGCGCTCTCGCCCGTCGCGGCCAGGCTCCCGGCGGCCAGGCCGAGCGCCGCCGCCAGGATCCGGGCCCCGCCTCGTCTCGTCTGCCCTGTCGCCATGCTAATCCTCCCTCGCCGTGCCCGTGGTGGGTGAAACGGAAAGTGAGGCTACCCTAATCCTCCAAGTGTGTCAAACCTAAAACAAGAAGACAGAGCAGGCTATCCAGGTGCGGTTAGAATATCCGCCATGGACCCGCAGCTCTGGGCCTTCTTGGTGGTGGCCACCCTGCTCGCGGTGACCCCGGGCGCGGACACCCTGCTCGTGGCGCGCAACGTCCTCGGGCGGGGCCGCACGGCCGGGCTCGCGACCATCGCCGGCATCGCCGCCGGCTGCTTCGTCCACGCCACGCTCTCCGCGGTCGGCGTCTCGCTCATCCTGGTGCGCTCGGCGGAGGCCTTCCACGCGCTCAAGTGGGGCGGCGCGGCCTATCTCATCCTCCTGGGCACCCAGTCGATCCGGGGCTGGTGGCGGGCCGACGCCGTGACGCCGGCCCCCGTGGCGGCGCCCGCGGGCCGGACGGGAGCGCGGCGGCTGAGGTCCTTCATGGAGGGACTGCTCACCAACGCGCTGAACCCGAAGGTGGCACTCTTCTATCTGGCCTTCCTGCCCCAGTTCATCCGGCCGGGCGATCCGGTGTTCGCGCGGTCGCTGCTCCTGGGTGCGCTGCACGTCGGCATCGGCGTCGCCTGGCTCTCGCTGCTGTCGGTCTCGCTCGTGCGGATCCGACCGCTGGTGGAGAGCCGGCTCTGGCGGGCCCGGCTCGAAGGCGCGAGCGGGGCGGTGCTGGTCGCGCTCGGGGTCAGGCTGGCTGCCGAGCG
>DASQAL010000048.1:0-17799 GCA_035635775.1 Candidatus Acidiferrum sp. | reverse complement strand
GCGATGTGGGCGCACCAGAGGATGTGCTCCTCGGTGGGCATGCGCTGGATCTCGCTGAGGCCGGGCTGGTCGTTCCAGGAGAAGTGGGTATGCGCCTCCACTAGGCCGGGCATCAGGGTGGCGCCGGCCCCGTCCACGGTGGTGACCCCCGCGGTGGGCAGCGCCCGGGCCCCGCGCGCGATCCGGGAGATGCGGTTGCCCTGGATGAGGACCTCGCCCGGATACGGCAGGGCGCCGGTCCCGTCGAAGATCCGGACGTTCGTGAACAGAACGCTGGTCATTGCCGCCTCCTACGGGAGCGGCGCCGCCTCGGGTCGGGTGCTGCGCGGCGCTGGGCAGCTCCGGCTTCTGTGAGACACCTGTCTCACACGGGTGGGTCATACTAGAAAATGCCCTCCCCTCTTGTCAACCGGCATTCCTGCGCTCACAGTAGCGAGCCGTGAGAGCGCCGCCTCCCCCTGACACCGGCCCCTCCGGCCCGCAGGCCCGCACCTATCGCCTGCTGCTCGGCCACGCGATGACCCTGGTGCGGCGCGGGCGCATTCCCTCGGTCCCGGAGCTCGCGGTGAAGGCCCGCGTCTCGCGCGCCACCGCGTACCGCTACTTCCCCAGCCGGAGCAAGCTCGTGAGCGCGGTGGTCGCGGAGAGCCTGGCCCCGGTGCGGCGCTTCGAGCCCACCGCCGCCGACGGGCTCGTGCGCGTGCGCGAGCTGTTCGACAAGACGTTCCCGCTGTTCAAGCGGTTCGAGCCGCACATGCGGGCGGCCCTGCACCTGGCGCTCGAGCACGAGTCGCTCGAGCGGATGGGGATCCTCGAGGAAGAGCCCTACCGGCGGGGCCACCGCCGCTACATGCTGCACCGGGCCGCCGCCCCGCTGGCCTCCACCCTGGGGCCGGAGGCCTACGATCGGCTCCTCAAGGCGCTGTCGCTGGTCTACGGGATCGAGTCGTACGTGGTGCTGCGGGACATCTGGGGGGCGAGCTATCGCGAGGTGGAAGCCGTCGCCCGCTTCATGCTGGAAGCGCTGATCGAGTCGGCGCTTCGCCAGGCGCCCCCCCGCGAAGCCAGACGGCCTACCCCTTCACGCTCCCGGCGGTGAGCCCTTCGACCATGTACTTCTGCAGGTAGATATACGCCGCGATGACCGGCAAGGTCGTCAGCACCGCGCCCGCCATCAGGTAGCCCCAGCCGTAGACGTCGCCGGTGATGAAGGTGGAGAGGCCCACCGGCAGCGTGCGCAGCTTCACGTTGGTGATGAAGACCAGCGCGTAGAGGAACTCGTTCCAGGCCTGGGTGAAGGCGTAGAGCCCGCTCGCGAGCAGGCCGGGCGCGGCCAGGGGCAGGATCACGCGACGGAAGGCGCCGAAGCGCGTGGCGCCGTCGATCATCGCGGACTCTTCCAGCTCCACCGGAATGGACTCGAAGTAGCCCATCAGCAGCCAGGTCACGAACGGCACCGTGAAGGACGGGTACGCCGCGATCAGGCCGGTGAGGCTGTCGGCCATGCCCAGGTTGCGGATCTGGGCGTAGAGCGGGATGAACAGGATGGACGGCGGGACGAGATACGTGATCAGCACGGTGCTGGCCATGAAGGCGCGGCCCAGGAACTTGAGCCGGGCCAGCGCGTAGGCGCCGAGGGTCCCGATCGCGGTGGCCAGGAACGTGCTCGACACCGCCACGATGATGCTGTTCTTGTACCAGCTCACGAACTCGGTCTTGTTGAGCAGCTGCTCGTAGTTCTCGGTCACGAAGGGGCTCGGCCAGAACATCGAGACCAGGCTGCGCATCTGGTTCTCGCCCTTGAAGGACGTGACGATCATCCAGTAGAACGGGAAGATCACGAACAGGAGAAAGGTCAGGAGGATCGCGTAGGAGACGGCCGACTGTGTCCGCTCGATCCGCACCGTGCTGCGCCCCGACCGGACGATCACCGCTGACCCCATTCTTGTATCCGCTCGTCTCGTCCGTCGAACGGACTCACCTCGCCCGGCCCTTCCGCATGTAGTTCGACAGCACGATGATCACGAAGGCCAGGGCGGGCAGCATGTAGAGCGCCACTGCGATGGCCTCGCCCAACCGCTGGGCGCCGAAGGCGATCTCGTAGGTGAGCACCGGCAGCACCATGGTGGCGCCGCCCGGTCCGCCCTTGGTCAGGATGTAGACGATCGCGAAGTCGTTGAAGGTCCAGATGGTCGAGAGCAGCAACACGATCATCACGATGTTACGGATGCCGGGCAGCGTGACGTAGCGGAAGCGCTGCAGCGGGGTGGCGCCGTCCACCGCTGCCGCCTCGTACAGCTCACCCGGGATCGCCTTCATGCCGGCCAGGAAGCTGATCCCGAAGAACGGGAAGCCGCGCCACACGTTGACCCCGATGACCGACGCCATCGCGGTGCCGGGCTCGCTGAGCCAGCCCACGCCCCGCGACAGGATGCCGAACACGTTGACCAGCAGGTAGTTCAGCACGCCCAGGCTATAGTCGTAGATCCACAGGAAGTTCAGCGCGGAGACCACGGTGGGGGCCACCCACGGGATCAGCAGCATGCCGGTCCAGAACGACCGGAAGCGGATCTTCGAGGTGAGCACGAGCGCCATGCCCATGCCCAGCACCGTCTTGATGGCCACCGACCCGAACGTGAAGACGAAGCTGTTGACCACCGCGCGCTGGAAGAAGCCGTCGTAGGTCAGGCGGATGTAGTTCTCGAAGCCGACCCAGACCGGCGGCATGCCCACGTACTTACGGGTCAGGCTGAGATAGACCGCATAGCAGAACGGGTACGCCACCAGCGAGAGCACCAGCACCACGATGGGGGCCACGAAGAGGAAGCCCATCCGGTAGTCCGGCCCGAAGACGCGCCGGAGCGTGACCTCGAGCCGGACCCGGGGCGTCGGCGCTACGGTGTCGGCGGGAAAGCCACCCCTCACCCTGACCCTCTCCCCTGAGGGGAGAGGGGACGGAGAGGGGGCGACGGTGGCCATGGCGACGCCGGCCGGCTACGCCTTGCCGCGCATCTTGTGGATCTCCTCGATCCGCCCGTGCGCTTCCTTCAGCGCCGCGGCGGGCGATAGTCCACCCACGACCACGCGACCCGCCATGTCGCACAGGATGTACTGGGCCTGCACCTCGATGGCGGCCGGCGTGATCGGCCCGGGGTAGCCGGGCCACACGGAGCGCAGGATGTTCTCCTTCATCCCATCGAAGTTCGGATCGGTCTTCCAGTACGGGTGCTCGGCCCGCGACTTGTAGACCGGCCCCGCCTGGCCGATGGACACCTTCATGAACTCTTCGAAGCGTTTCTCGTCCTCGACCCAGCGGATCATGTCCTCGCAGAGGTCGGCGTGCTTGGTGGCCTTGAAGACGCCCCAGTTGTACGCGCCCGCGAACACGAACGCGCCGGCCGGCCCGCCCGGGGTGAGGATGACCTGCGTCTTCTCGGCGAGTGGGTGCTTCTTGGCCACCATCGCGTAGTAGAGGCTCGCCCCGTTGTTGGTGCTCACCAGCTTGCCCGCCATGTACGCCTCGTTGTTGTGCGGATCGGTCCATCCCATGACACCGGGCGGCTGGATCTTGTGCTTCTGGATTGTGTCGACCGCGAATTGAAGCGCGTCGAGGTTCTGTTTCTGGAACGTGGTGGCCAGGGCCGGCTTGCCGTCCTTGTCCCAGGCGCTCCCGCCGTAGTTCCAGAGGATGGCCTGCATGAATCCATTGCCGTCGTCACATCGGTTGAGCGTCTGGCCGAACCCCCAGAGATCCTTGGACCCGTCCTGGCACTTCTTGGCCATATCGATCACGTCGGGGTCGTACACCTTGGGCATCTTGAGGCCCTTCTCCGCGAGCAAATCCTTCCGGACGTGTAGACCACCCCCGAACGCCTGATGGGCGATGCCGAAGTACTGTCCCTGGAACTGCATGACGCGATCGGCGTAGGGCAGAAGCCCGCCCCGCGCACCGGCGATCTCCTTGGCCAGCTTGGTGACGTCGCGGAGGGCGGGCCGGTAGCGCATCGGCCCCTGGTAGTTCATCTCGGCCACGTCGGGGGGGTTCCCCGCCTCGATGGCGGCCACGAACTTCTGCTCGCGGTCACCGAAGGTGGCCCAGTCGAACTCCGCCTCCACGTTGCGCTCCTTGGCCCAGGCCTCGACGTGCTTGGCGAGGATGTCGTTGCAGGCGGTGACGTAGCTCTTGAAGAGCCACACCCGGAGCTTCGTCTTCGGCTGCGCCGCCGCCATCCGCCTCAGGGCATGCAGCCCGGTCGCGGTCCCGCCGGTGATGACCGCCGCCTTGCGAAGGAATTCCCGGCGAGCGATGAGACCTGCGTCGAGCTGCTCGGCCAGATTCTTGAGGCGATTGTCCATCGAGGGCTCCTCCTTTGGAGCGCGTGGGGCGGCTACGGGGATGGCCCGAATGTTACCCCGGAGCCGGGCCGCGGGCAAGCAAACGGTTCGCGGATTGAGCGATCGCGGCGGCGTCCACGCCGTAGTGGCGATAGAGATCGCCGCGCGAGCCCGACTGGCCGAAGTGATCCACGCCGAGCGGGATCTGCGGCACGCCGAGCGCGCCGCCCAGGAACGCCAGGCCGTGGGAGTGGCCGTCCAGCACGGACACCACCGGCACTCCTTCCTCGTCCGCGGACACGAGCTCGAGTACGTACGGGCGCGTAGTGCGGAGCCCCCGATGCAGCAGATCGGGGCTGGTGACCACGAACACGTTGGCGTGGACCCCGTCGGCCGCGAGCGCCCGGCTCGCGGCCACCGCCTCGGGCACCATCACGCCGGCCGCGAAGATGTGCACCGCGTCGCCCTCCGGGTCGTAGCCGGGCCGCTCCCGCGCGTCGATCAGGCGGTAGCCGCCGCGGAGCACCGCGTCGCGGTAGGCCGGCGAGGGGGCGGGCGCGAGGGCCTGCTCGATGGGCTTGGTGGAGAGGCGCAGATAGAGGCTCTCGGCATCCCCACGCCGCACGAGACCGCGCAGGCCTTCGAGCAGGATCCACTCGACCTCGTGCGCGAACGCGGGCTCGTAGTAGGTGATGGCGGGCAGCGCGATGCCGATGCCCGGCGTGATCACGGACTGGTGCGCGCCGCCCTCCGGGGAGAGGCTCACCCCCGACGGGGTGGCGGCCACGATGAAGCGCCCGCCCGCGTAGAGCGCGTGGTAGAGCGCGTCGAGCCCCCGCGTGACGAAGGGATCGTAGAGCGTGCCGATCGGCAGGAGCGTCGTGCCGGACAGCTCCGCCGTGAGGCCAAAGGCGCCCAGCGCGAGGAACAGGTTGTGCTCGGCGATGCCGAGCTCGATGTGCTGGCCCGCCGGAGATTCCTTCCACTGCACCGCCTGCGGCCCCTCCGCGGTGAAGCCGGGCTTGGCGCGCGGGAAGTAGACGCCCTTCCGGTTGATCCACCCCGCGAGATGCGTGGTGATCGACACGTCGGCGGAGAGCGTCACGACGCGGTCGCCGACGCGCAGGCGGCTCAGCCGGCCGAGGATCCGACCGAAGGCTTCCTGCGTCGAGCTCTGCGGGGGATAGGACTCGTCCAGCGCGTCGGGGACGTCGAGCGCCGCGTCGCGCCGAGGCGCCGGCGGCGCGTACGGCGCGGGCGCCCCGCGGATCAGCTCCGCCTCGGCGCTGCCCACCGCGAACCCGGCCCACTCCTCGCCGGAGGCGATGCCGAGCGCGGCGCGCATCTCGTCGAGCTGCCCCTGGGTGAGCAGCGCGCTGTGATTCATGGGATCGCCGCCGAAGGGATAGCCCCAGCCCTTGATCGTGTCGGCGAGGATGACGCAGGGGCCGCTTCGCTTCCGCTCCGCTTCTTCATAAGCCTCCAGGATCGACGCCAGGTCGTGGCCGCCCACGTCGGCCACGAGCGCGCCCACCGCCTCGTCCGGCACATCCGCGAGCAGCCGGTCCACCGCCGGGTCCGTCTCCCCCGTCGCGGTGGCGATCACCGCCTTGCGCGCGCCCGCGGGCGGCAGGCGCAGGAGCGACTGGTACTCCGCGTTGCCCATGCCCTCGAGCCGCGCGCGCAGCCGCTCGCCGCCGGGACGGCCGAAGCGCGCGCGCAGCCGGGACCCCCAGCGCAGCTCGATGACGTGCCAGCCCGCGCCGCGGAACCACTCGCGGAGCTGGCCGCGGCGGGCGTCGGGCACGATGCGGTCGAGGCTCTGGCGGTTGAAGTCCACGATCCAGAGCAGGTTGTCGAGCTCGCGCACCGCCTCTTCCAGCAGGGCCTCCCACACATTGCCCTCGTCGAGCTCGGCGTCGCCCATTATGGCGATAAAGCGTCGGGGCATCGGGCTGCCCCCGAGGTGGTGGCTCACGTAGCGCGCGGCGAGGGCGCCGAAGGCCGTGCTCACCGCGCCCAACCCCATCGAGCCGGTGGAGAGATCGACGATCTCGGGATTCTTGCGCCGGCTCGGATAAGCCTGCAGCCCGCCGAGCGTGCGCAGGCTCCGGAGCTGCTCGGCGGTGAGGCGCCCGCGCAGGTACTCGATGGCGTAGAAGACCGGCGAGGCGTGGGCCTTGGTGGCCACGATGTCGCCGGGCCGCAGCGCGCGGAAGTAGAGCGCGGTCATCAGGGAGACCACGGAGGACGACGACGCCTGGTGGCCCCCCACCTTGGTCCCGTCGGGGTTCGGCCGGGTATTGGCGTGGTGCACCAGGTGGGCGCTCAGCCAGAGGACGCGCTTCTGGACGGACTCGAGCAGGGCGAGCGGGGGGGCGGCGGCGCGCGGGGACATCGGCGCCCACCTTACCCCACGTGAGCGGTCCGAGACCAGAGGGCCGGCACGGCGTCAGCCTGGCGACGGCGGAGAAGTCTTACATGGTAGTTTCTTCTCCGGGCGCGGGCCGTCGGCCACGACCCCCCTTCGAATCGCCCACTTACACCTCCTGGGCGGTGGCACGGCGCTTGCCATTCTGCACCTGCGTCCGGGCTCGTTCAGCCGAGCTCGAACCGAAGGAGGCACGATCATGAGCGCAGGGATCAGGCGGCCCGTCCTCGTGGTGGGGATCCTCCTGGTCGCCGCCGGCTACGCGGCGACCAAGGAATGGGAGTGGCAGGCCGACGCGGATGCGTTGCCGCTCGTGCGCGTCGCCCAGGAGGAGCGGGCGGACTCGAGCATCGCGCGCGACCCCATCTGGCAGACCGCCGCCGTGACGGTGCAGCCCGAGCAGATCTTCCAGGACTAGCGCGAAGCCGCTCCCTCGCCGATCCGGAAGCGGAACATCCCGCTCACCGGCAGCGACGGCGGCGGCACGTGAGCCGGCAGGGCCGCGAACGGCTGGGCCAGCCGCACCGCGCTCAGCACGTAGCGGTCGAGGAGCTCCGAGCCGGAGGAGCGCCGCAGCACCACGCACTCGATCCGGCCCTCCCGACCGATCCGGAGCTCGACCTGCAGCTCGCCCGCGATCCCGCGCTCCCTGGCCCCCCGCAGATAGGCCACGTAGCGCGCACGCGCTCGCGTCAGGCGAAGGGATCGTCTCCCGGATCTTCGCGCCAGACGTATTCCATGAACCGCGCCGACTGGCGGGCCATGTCCGTGCCCTGCAGGCGCGCCACCACCGACAGCGCCATGTCGATGCCCGCGGAGACCCCCGAGGAGGTGACGAGATCGCCGTCGTCCACCCAGCGCGCCTGGCGTTGCCACTTCACGCGCGGGCCCTGCTGCACCACCCAGTCCCACGCGACCTTGTTGGAGGTCGCGGGCCGGCCGTCCATGAGGCCGGTGCGCGCCAGCAGCGCCGAGCCCGTGCACACGGTGGTGGTGATGGCGGCGCGGCGGCTGGCCGCGGTGAGGGCCAGGAGCAGGGGCGCATTGTTCACCGCCTGGCGCGTGCCGAAGCCGCCGGGCACCAGGAGCACGTCGTAGGCGGGCGCGTCCGCGAAGGCATGGTCCGCGTGGGTGGTCGGGCCCTCGCCGCTCTTCACCGGGCCGGCCTTCTCGGCCACCGTCACGACCTCGAAGAGCCGCTGGACCGAGCCGTCGAGGCGGGTCAGGCGGGTCGACGCGAAGGCCTGCACGGGGCCGTAGACGTCGAGCACCGTGAAGCCCTCGAAGAGGACCACGGCGACCCGGCGGACTGTTGGAGGCGTGGGCGGCGGGTCGGCCATCGTGACGGGACTATACCACCCTCGACGCACCACCCCTCACCACCGCCACCCCCTCACCCTGCCCTCTCCCCTGAGGGGAGAGGGGGAACGTTGATAAGGGGAAAGGGGGAACGTTGACAAGCTGCCGGGGCGCGGGACACCATGGGCGCCATGCGCGTGGTGGACCTGAGCTTCCCCATCGGCCCGCACTTCCGCTGGACGGTGGCGAGCGAGCGGCGATCGACCCACGAGGCGGGGGCGAACTTCCAGTCCACCGTCCTCACCGTGAGCTGCCACGCCTACACTCACGTGGACGCGCCGGTGCACTTCCTCCCGGGCGACCGCGACATCGCCTCCATGCCGGTGGACCAGTGGATGGGCCCCGCCGCGGTGGTGGACCTCACGCACCTGGGCGAGAACGCGGAGGTGACCGCCGCCGATCTCGAGCGGCGCGCCGGCCACGTGCAGCGCGGCGACATCGTGCTCCTGCGCACGGACTGGCCCCTGCGCTGCCCGGTGGAGAGCGAGCGCTTCTGGAAGGACGCGCCCTACACCGGGCGCAGCGCCTGCGAGTGGCTGGTGGCGCGCGGGGTAAAGGCGGTGGGCTACGACTACCCGCCCGACTACTGCATCCGCACCTCGATCTTCTCGCCGGGCACCCAGATCGCGCGCGAGGAGTGCACCACGCACCACGTCTTCTTCCCGAAGGGCATCACGGTGATCGAGTACCTGACCAACCTCGACCAGATCGGCGCGGCGCGCTGCCGGGTCATCGCCCTGCCGCTCCGAGTGACCGGCGCCGACGGCTCGCCGGTGCGCGCGATCGCCCTGGTGGACTGAAAGGCTCCCCATGGACGTGAAGAAGGCTCTGGTCAAGCGTGTCGCGGTGTGGACGGTGCTGGGGGTGGTGAGCGGCGGCGTGGCCGCCGACATGCTCTGGCGTCAGAAGGGCGTCCAGGAGCAGGCCAATCTGCGCGCGCAGCAGACCGAGGAGCTCCAGCGCCTGGACGCGCAGCTCAAGGAGCTGACCGATCAGCTCGCCGCCGAGCGGCTCCGCCGGGAAGCCCTGGAGCGCTCGCTGAGCGAAGGCCGCAAGTAGTGCCGCGAGCGGTCTGGCGGCTCCTCCCCTGCGTGCTCCTGGTCCTCCAGGTCGCGCCCACGTGGAGCCAGGAGCCGGGGCGGCCGCGCAGCCTGCCCGGTGCCGTCGTGAAGATCGTGAGCGGCGATACCATCCACGTCTTCGTCAACGGCGACGTCGAGCGCGTCCGTTACATCGGCGTGACCGCGCCGGATCCGGGTGACGGCAAGCCCCAGTCCGGCGACCCGCAGGGACGCGAGGCCCTCCAATTCAATCGCGGCCTGACGAACGCCAAGAACGTCCGGCTCGAGCTCGACGTGCAGGAGCGGGACCCCGAGGGCCGGCTCCTGGCCTACGTATGGCTCGGCGACGTGATGGTCAATGCGGAGCTGATCGCGCACGGATTCGGCCAGGTGGTCACCGGCGGCCCCAATGTCCGGCACCAGGAGACGCTGCTGCGCCGCCAGGAGCAGGCGCGGACCGCGAAGCTCGGCATCTGGAAGACGGCGGGGCCGGCGCCACCCCCCGAGAAGGGCCCGCCCGCCGCGCCGAAGACCGCGCAGGCCCGGCCCGGTGTCGCGCCGAAGACGGGCTGGAGCTGCCCGCTGAGCCATCCCATCAAGGCCGACTTCACGACCTATTCGTCGGAGCGCTGCATCTACTACGTGCCCGGCAGTGGGGCCTACGCGGAGAGCCGCACCGAGCGCTGCTACGCCAGCGAGGACGAGGCCCGACAGGATGGCTGCCGCCGGTCTCGACGCTAGTGGGCCGCCTCCGAATCTTGCCCCCGCGCGGCTGACCCGGTATCGTGCAAGCGTGGACGCGCGCCTGATCCTGGTCGTGGACGAAGAAGCCGCCGTGCGGCAGTCCCTCATCGACGTGCTGAGCCTGGACGGCCACGAGGTGGACGGGGCCGGCGACGCCGACGGGGCGCTCCTGCTCCTCGACCAGCGCCACTACGATCTCGTGATCTCGGACGTCCGCATGCCGAAGCTCGACGGCCCCGCCCTGCTGGACGCGCTCACCGAGCGATTCGGCGACGCCCTGCCCCGTGTCGCCTTCCTCACGCGGGTCGCCTTCGATCCGCACTACGGGAGCTTCCTCACCAATCTGCGCGCGCCGATGCTCACGAAGCCGCTCAAGCCCGGGCGCGTGCTCGAGCTCGTGGGGCGGATGCTCGAATCATGAGCCGGCGGTAGACCGCGTCGCCATGCGTCCGCGGCTCATCCTGGTGGTGGAGGACGAGAGCGGTCTCCGCGAGCTGATCGCCAATATCCTTCTGCTCGACCACCACGAGGTGGACACCGTCCATGACGGCGCCGAAGCCCTCTACCGCATCGAGCAGCGCAGCTACGACCTGATCATCAGCGACCTGCAGATGCCGAACCTCGACGGCCCGGGCCTCTACGCGGCCCTGCGCAAGCGCTTCGGCGAGGCCCTGCCGCGGGTGATCTTCGTCACCGGCCACGCGGAAGCCGACAAGTTCGTGCCCTTCCTGGCCGAGACCGGCGATCCCGTCCTGACCAAGCCCTTCTCGGTCGAGGACCTCCGGACCCTGGTGCAGTGGGTGCTCGAGACCTGATCAGAAGCTGACGGCGCCGCCCCCGCCGCCGCCCGGCCCCGTGCTCGAGTCGAGGTGTAGTCGCTCGAGCCAGAACGTCATCGCCATCTCCTGGAACAGCGCGCGCGCCTCCGTCAGGTGCTTGTCCGCGCCCGCGACATCGCCCGCGCGGTGCGCGAGGCGGCCGAGCCCCAGATGGCACCGCGCGGCCAGCGGCCGCATCCCCAGCTCACCCGCCAGCGCCAGCGCCTCCGCGTGGTGGCCGCGGGCGCGCTCCAGGTCGGGCGGCTGCTTCTCGGCGGCGGCCAGGCCCAGCAGCCGGAGCGCGTAGACCATATTGCCGCGCTCCTGGTGGGCCTCCGCCAGCGCGAGCGCCCGCCGCCCGTCCGCCTCCGCCGCCGCCGGCTGTCCCGCGAGCAGGCGCACCTCGCCCAGGTGCGTGGCGATCAGCGAGAGCCGCCCCAGGCGCTGCATGCTCTGGGCCTGGCGCACCGCCCGCTCGGCCAGATCGAGCGCCTCCGCGGTCCGGCCCGTGAGCGCGTAGACGATGGCGAGGTCGCCCGCGAAGGGCGGGAAGAACGCGGGCATCTCCGCGCAGAGCCCGATGCCGCGCTCGAGCACGCTAAGGGGTCAGGTCTTGCATTGCGACATTTTCCCGGCCGGCGGTGAGTCGCGCGCGCTGAAATGTCGTAATTCAAGACCTGACCCCAGCCTAGCTGGCCGCCGGGGAGCGCACGTGCTCGGCGCGGATCCCCACTCCCACCATCCGGGCGGGCAGGCGCTGCAGGAACGGATACCGCGCCAGCAGCCTGATCGCGAGCGGCGGGGTGAGCCGGGCCTGGCCGCCCTGCAGCGCCTGGGTGATGACTCGGCGCTGCACCAGAACCTGAAGCCCCTGGGTGACGCGGGTCGGCCACTGCCGGCGCGCCTGCACGCGGCGGAGGTGCGCGACGGTCGGCCGGCCCGCCCGCAGCGGCTCCCAGAGCAGGTTGGCGGCGGCGACCGCGTCCTGGATCGCCAGGTTGATGCCGACGCCGCCGACCGGCGACATGGCGTGCGCGGCGTCGCCGATGCAGAGCAGGCCGGGCCGATACCACTGCCGCAGCCGGTCGACCTTGACGGTGAGCAGCTTGACGTCGTCCCAGTCGCGGATCTCGCCCACCCGGTCGGCTGCCCACGGAGCGAGCCGGGCCACGTCGGCGCGGAAGGCCTCGAGGCCGCGCCGCCGGACCTCCTCCGCGGAGCCCTTCGGGATCACGTAGCCGCACTGCCAGTGCTCGCCGCGGTTGATCAGGACGAAGGCGCGGCCGATGTCGAAGCGGCCCATGGTGGCGGTCGGGTCCGGCGGCCGGCGCGAGAGCCGGAACCAGAGCACGTCCATGGGCGCGCCCAGGTCCTCCACCGAGAGCCCTGCCCGTTCCCGTAGCACGGAGGAGCGGCCGTCCGCGGCGACCACGAGGTCGGCCCGCACCTCGAGCGGTCCCGCCGGCGTGATGCCGCGGACCCCGGTCACCCAGCCCGCCTCCTCGATCAGCTCGGTGGCCTCGGCCCGCATCTGGAGCTGGAAGGTCGGAAAAAACTTCGCGCGGCGGACCAGGAAGTCGAGGAAGTCCCACTGCGGCATCATGGCAATGAACCGGCAGTGGGTTCGCAGGCGCGTGAAGTCGGCGATGGTGACCGGAAAGTCCCCGAACTGGGCGGCCAGCCGCGACACTTGTTGGTGGGGAAGCTGCAAGAACTCTTCCAGGATCCCGAGCTCGTGCATCAGCTCGAGCGTGGAGGGGTGGATGGTATCGCCCCGGAAGTCCCGCAGGAAGTCTGCGTGCTTTTCCAGCACCAGCACGGACACCCCGGCCCGCGCCAGGAGCAGGCCCAGCATCATGCCGGCGGGCCCGCCGCCCACGATACAACAGCGGACCGCCCTCGACGCGGTGGCCATGGCGCCCCGATGCTACCCCGATGCTACAATCCGGGCCCGGGCGCCCGGAACACGGGGCGAATGCCCGCATTTTGGGTTAGGATCCTGTAATGACCAATCCGAACGCATCGCAGGTCAAAGTATATCGCGCGGCCGACGCGCCGCCGGGCGCGCTCGCCGGGGAATCGGTCGCGGTGCTGGGCTACGGCCATCTCGGCCGCACCGCCGCGCTCAACCTGCGCGACTCCGGCGCGAAGGTGCGCATCGGCAATCGCGAGGACGAGTACGCCGAGCAGGCGCGCGCCGAGGGCTTCGAGGTCGTGCCGATCACCACCGCGGCCGTCGACGACGTGGTGTACGTGCTGCTGCCGGACGAGGTCATCCCCACCCTGTTCGACGCGGAGATCGCGCCCGTGCTGCGGCCGGGCAGCGCCATCGCATTCGGCTCGGGCTACAGCTTGGCCTTCGGCCTCATCCACCCGCCCGAGACGATCGACGTGCTGCTGGTGGCCCCGCGCATGGCCGGGAACACCGCGCGCGCCCGCTATCTCGGAGGCCACGGGTTCTGGGCCTGCGTGGGCGTGGAGGCCAATCGCAGCGGCCGGGCCGAGCAGCGCATGCTGGGGCTCGCGGACGGCATGGGCGTGCTCCGCGCGGGCGCGGTCCAGATGACCGCCAAGGTCGAGGCCACGCTCGACCTGTTCATCGAGCAGACGGTGGGCTCCGTGCTGGGCATGGCGATCATGATGGCCTTCGAGGTTGCGCGCGACGCGGGCGTCCCGGCCGAGGCGCTCGTGCTCGAGATGTACATGTCGGGCGAGATGGAGGCGGTCTTCCAGTCCTTCCGCGAGACCGGCTTCTTCCGCGCCTCCGAGGATCACGGGCCCACCGCGGTGTTCGGCGGCATCACCCGGTCCCTCGAGATGGACCGCGAAGCCATGGCGGAGAGCTTCCGCAAGACCCTCGAGGACATCAAGACCGGGGGCTTCGCCCAGCGATTCCAGGAAGAGGCCCGGAACGGCTATCCGATGCTGGAGTTCGCGCGGGCCATGATGCACGGCGGCTCGCCGATCACCGACGCGGAGGACCGCATCCGGCACCTGACGTCCCCCGACTCGCCCGGCGTTAGCCCAGGAGGGCCAGCATGAGCTTCGCCCTGCGCATCCTCGCCGTGATCGTGTTCATCCTGGCGGTGGCCGGCGTCGCCCCGGTGCCGATGACGCCGCTCGGGCTCGCCCTCTGGTGCGCATCCACGCTGCCTCCGCGGAGCGGCGCCCACCCGAGCTGAGTCGCCCGCCGTGCCGCCGGCGCGGCCGCCTCAGGGCTGCAGCCGCGTCCCCCGCCACGAGCCGCCGGTGAAGCCCGCCTCGGTCGGCTGCAGCGCCCGCGTCCACACCGCGCGATCGTGGGCGCGCCCCGGCTGCCCCACCCACAGCTCCACCCGCTCCGCCCACACCCGGTAGCCGCCCCAGCGCTTGGGCCGCGGGACCTCCGCGCCGTGCGTCTGCCTGGTCGCCTCGATCTTCTCGAGAAACGCCTGGCGCGAGGCGATGGGCCGGCTCTGGTCGCTCGCCGCCGCGGCCACCCGCGCGTCCAGCGGCCGCGTGTTCCAGTAGCGGTCCGAGTCGGCATCGGGCGCGTGCGTGACGGGCCCCTCCACGCGGATCTGCCGCTCGAACACGTCCCAGTGGAAGACGAGCGCGGCGCGCGGATTGGCGGCCAGGGCCAGGCCCTTGGTGCTCTCGCGGTCCGAGTAGAAGACGAGCCAGCCCAGGCCCACGTCGAAGCCCCGGCAGATGACCATGCGAACGGTTGGGCTACCGTCGGCGGCCACGGTGGCCAGGGCCATCGCGGTCGGTGTCTTCACCACGGGCTTGGCCTCCTCGAGCCATTGCGCGAGGAGTGGCAGCGGATCGGCGGGCAGGATCTCGGGGAGCGGCTCTCTCATGATCGTGTCCTCAGCGCTTCCGCGCGGCGCGGGCGGCCTCGAGCTGGCCCTGGCGCGCGTAGTCGATGGTCTCGCCGAGGATCCGCGCCAACTCCTGGGGCGCGTGGAACCCCATCGAGTTCTCGGCGGCCACGAAGTCGAGCCGCCATTGGGCCTTGCGGTGAAGATCCGCGGCCGGTTGGAGCTCCGCCTCGGGCGCGCCGGCCTTCTTCGCGGCCACGATCGCGTCCAGCATGTCGGTCGTCGCCTTCGCGGCGCGCTGGAGCAGCGCGTGATGACGGTCCTGGATGGTCAGGACCCGCCCCTGCAGCTCCGCCTCGGGGACGGCGTGGCACGTCTGGCAGGCGCGGTTGACGTTCAGCAGCGGGCTGCGGACCCAGTGATCGCTCACCTTGAGCGCCCCGACGCGCTGGTAGGGCATGTGGCAGTCCGCGCAGGCGACGCCGGCGCGGGCGTGCACGCCCTGGCTCCAGACCTCGAACTCCGGATGCTGCGCTTTCAGCACCTTGTTCCCGGTCTCCGCGTGCACCCAGTCCGAGAAGCCCTCCGCGTCGTAGTAGGCCTCGATCTCCTCGACGCGAAGCCCGTTGGCCCAGGGGTAGGTCACGACCTTGCCCGGGCCCTTGAAGTAGTACTCGACGTGGCACTGCCCGCAGACGAAGGAGCGCATCTCCTGCCGCGAGGCGTCCCGGTTGGGATCGTAGTCGGCGATGCCCTGCCTGGCCTTGAGTGCCTTGATGCCGGCGATGAAGCCGGGGCGCGTCACGCGCACCGCCATGGTCTTCGGATCGTGGCAGTCCACGCAGGCGATCGGATGCTGGATCAGGGGCCGGCCCGACTCGTCCTTCAGGTTGCGCGCGTCGGAGTACGGCATCCCGGAGACCGCCTCGAAGCCCTTCGTGACGTCGCCCTTTCCGGCGTGGCGGTACAGGGCGAGGTTGGCGGCGTGGCAGTGCAGGCACGCGCCCGGCTGGTTCCGCTCGGTCACCCGCCGGGTCTGCTCCTGGTCGAAGAGGGCGAAGGCGTGCCCGCGGCGGTCGCGGTAGTCGAGCGCGAAGGCGTAGCCCGCGAAGATCCGCTTGAGCCACGGGTCCCGATCGAGCTTCTGATCGGCGGGACCCGCGTCGCTCGCCCCGGGCCCGCGGCCGCCGTACTTGGTCGTGGTGGGCAGCGCGGTCTTCAAGTAGCTGTCGTACTGGTGGGGCCAGTTCTGGCCCCACGGCTTCGGGTCCATCGTCTCCTCGGTCACCTCCACCACGCGCACGAAGGGCTGGCGGGCCTCCTGCTGGCGCTCGAAGATGTTGGTGAGGAGCGCCAGGAGCAGCACGGTCAGGCCCGCGATCCCCCCGAAGCCCAGGATGACGAGGAGCCAGGCGCGCGCGCGGCCGCTCGAACCGTTCAGGGGCATGGTGACCTCCCTCGCTCGGTCATCTCAGCCGCCGGCCCCGTGGCCGGCGCCCGCGTGGCAATGCAGGCAGTCGAGCGGCCGCGCCGGGGTGCCCGTCACCGCGTGGACGAAGTCGGCGTGGCAGCGCACGCAGTTGGCCCGCACGATCTGCCGGTCCCGCGGTGTGATCTCGATGGGCTCCTTGAAGTTCTGCAGCGTGAAGGCCAGCGAGTGGCGGAACCCCTGATCGGCCTTGGCCACCCATTTCGCCAGGCCGCGGTCCGGCAGATGGCACTCCACGCAGACCGCGGTGTGACGATGGCCGCTCTTGAGCCAGGCCTCGTACTGCTCGCTCATGATGTGGCAGTTGAGGCACGTGCGCGGGTCGGTCGAGAGGTACGAGTAGCCCTTGGCGTAGACGAAGGTGAAAGCGCCGATCCCGGCGGGGATCCCGAGGAGACACGTGAGCATGAGGGCGACCCCGAGCGGATTCATCGCGGGTCGGCACTCCCGTTCACTTGACGATCAGCACTTCGACCGGCGCGTGCTTGAGCGCGGCCTCCGCGACGCTCCCCAGCAGGAAATGCTCGAGCGCGCCGGCGCCCCGCGCGCCGAGGGCGAGCACGTCCGCCCGCTCCGCGCGTATCGCCGCGAGCAGCTGGGCGACCGGCAGGCCGGTTCGCACGACTCCATGCGCCCGCCAGCCCGCGCGTGCGAGCGTGGCCGCCACGGCCTCGACCTGGCGGCGGGCCACCGCCACATGACTCCGGTTCACCGCATCCGCCTGTCCCGCGATCTGCGCCCGCATCGCGGCCGGGACGAACGGCATCGCGGGCGCCCGCACCGGCTCGACGACGCGCACGACCGTCACGCGGCCGCCCCGAGGAGGCTGGAGGCGAGTCAGGAAGGCGGCCGCGCGGCGGGAGTGCGCGGACCCGTCCACCCCCAGCACGACACGCCGAAAGCCGGACCGACCGGGTGCGGCCGGTGCCCGCTTCTTCGACTTTCTGTTCTTGCCGACACGCTTCCCGATGCCCATTCACTCCTCCTATCGCGTTGATTTTTCCCGCCGACGCCGCGCGACGCTCTCCCGGTGAAGGGTCCGCGCGCGGACCAGCAGGCTCACCGCCAGCCAGATCGCGATCACGGCCAGTGGCGCCGCGATGACCCAGGGCCAGACCAGCGCCAGGAGGCCCAGCACGAGGAGCGCGAGCCCCGCCACGCCCATGATCCTGGCCTCGGCCGGCCCGAGGGCGCGACGCCCCGTCATGGCCGCTCCCACCGCGCTCCCGATGCTGACCGCCCCGGCGGCCGCACGGCCGGCGCTGCCCGGCTGTCGGGCCGCGCGCCTGGGCGCCTCCGCGCTCTTCACGACGCGCGCGCGGTCGGTCAGCGTGATCTCGGTGGCCCGGCCGAGGTCGTCGAGGTACATGTCCTCCATCTGAGCGGCGAACCCGTCGTCCTCCACCGCGACGTCCAGCTCCCAGTTGCCAATCCAGGACTGGAGATTCAGATTCGTGGAGCCCACCCGGGCCCAGCGTCCGTCCGCCACCGCGGTCTTCGCGTGGAGCATCGAGCCGTTCCACTCGTAGACCCGCACGCCCGCCTCGAGTAGCGGGCGGTAGCCCGCGCGCGACAGCCCACGCAGGATCCAGATGTCGGTCGCGCCGGGCACGAGCAGGCGCACGTCCACGCCGTCGCGCGCCGCCGCGCGGAGCGACTGCACGTAGGCGGTCGTCCCGACGAAGTAGGCGTCGGTGAGCCAGAGCGTCCGCCGCGCCGCCGCCGCGATGAGTTGATCCAGCCGGTAGAGCTCGGCGGT
>DASQAL010000047.1:0-1877 GCA_035635775.1 Candidatus Acidiferrum sp. | reverse complement strand
CGCGGCGTGCTGCTGCTCTCGCCGACCGCGCTCGAGCGCACCTGGTCCATCATGGGCGGCGAGGACGTGGACGCGCCCCGGCTGCGGGCGGCCGTCCTGGACGTGGCCGCGCGCTACCACGTGGACCGCTCGCGCGTGCTGCTCACCGGCATGTCGGACGGCGCCACCTACGCGCTCCTCTGCGGGCTCGCGGAGGGCATGCCCTTCACCCATCTGGCGCCGGCCTGCGGGGTGCTCCATCCGTTCCTGCTGGCCCGCGGCGGCATCCAGGGGGCGCGGGGGCGGCCGATCTACCTGGTCCACGGCGCGCTCGACTGGATGTTCCCGGTGCAGACCGCGCGCATGGGGCGGGACGCGCTCGAGACGGCGGGGGCGCGGGTCGTCTACCGCGAGATCGAGGACCTCTCGCATACCTATCCGCGGGACGAGAACCCGCGGATCCTCGATTGGCTCCTCGGCCCGGTCAGGCCTGAGGAGTCGGCGCCGCGAAGCGGTTGATGGGCAAGGTCGTGGCGACCGCGCCGCGGCACGCCGCGGCCACGTAGGGCGCCAGACGCCCGGCCAGCGCCCAGGCATCCGCGGCCCGCTCGCGCTGCCGGTCAGCCGCCTCCTGGGCGCGCGCGTAGATCCGCGCCTCGTCCACCGTGGTCACCCGGCGCTGCTCCACGACCACGCGGCCGTCCACCAGAACCGTGTCCACGCTCGCCCCGGTCTCGGCGTAGACCAGCGCCTTCACCGGATCGGCGAGGGGACGGAGGAAGACCGAGTCGGTCCGGAGCAGCACGAGATCCGCCTTGCGCCCCGGCGCGAGCGTGCCCAGGTCTCCGGCCTGGCCCAGCACGCGCGCGGTGCCGGTGGTGGCCAGCCCCCAGACCGTATCGGCGTCGAGCCAGCGGGCGGTCTCGTGCGGGAAGCGGACGGTGCTGATCACCGAGGCGATGCGCAGGGCCTCGAAGAGGTTCTGGTTGTCCGAGCAGGTCGAGCCGTCGGTGCCGAGGCCCACCGCCAGGCCGCGGTCCAGCATCTCGCGCACCGGCGCGATCCCGACGCCCAGTCTCAGGTTGCTTCCCGGATTGTGGGCAACCGCAGCGCCCGCGTCGGCCAGCATCCGTATGTCGTCGTCGTCGAGCCAGACGGAATGCGCGCCCACGAAGCCGGGACCGAGCACGCGGTGATCGGCCAGCCGCCCCACGATGCTCTTGCCCCAGCGGCGCCGGCTCTCGACCACCTGCACCTTGGATTCGGCCAGGTGGGTGTGGAAGCCGACGCCGTACTCCCGCGCGAGCGCGGTGCAGCCGTCCAGCAGCTCGTCCGTGGCCTGGTTCGGAATGGTCGGCGCCACCGCGACGCGGACCCGCCCCTCCGCGCTGCCGTGCCAGCGGCGGATGGCCCGCTCGGTGAGGTCGAGCAGCCCCTTGGTCGGCGACGGCTGGATGTCCTGGACGGTGCGCCGCAAGTCGGCCGGCAGGAGGTCGCTGAGCCCCGGGACGGTCTGGTAGAAGACGACGTCGGCCACCGCGGGCGCCAGGACCACGCGCACCCCGACGTCGGTGTAGGCCTGTACCACCGCGGCGAAGGTCTCGTCGGTGATGGCGGGCACCGCGATGTAGAGGTCGTAGGCCGACGTGCAGCCGGTCTTGAGCATCTCGATGGCGCCGATGGCTGCCGAAAGATACTCGTCTTCCGGCCTGCGAAATCCGGAGTTTGCGGGCGAATAGGTCAGCAGATCCTCGAGAGTCCAGCTCCCGACCCGGCCCCGGGCCAGGTGCCCGTGCGCATGGGTATGGGCATTGCCCATGCCGGGCAGCACGATGCGGTCCGCGGCGTCGATCACCCGGGCGCCGGCCGGAGCCGTCAGCCCCGGGCCCAGTGCGGCG
>DASQAL010000046.1:0-3710 GCA_035635775.1 Candidatus Acidiferrum sp. | reverse complement strand
CGAAGCGCTGCCCGCTCATTCGCATCCTCGCGGAGCCGATAGCCGATCGTGGCGGCACCCGCCGAGAACGTCAGGAAGCGGCCGGTGCGGACGATCAGGTCGCGATACGCGTTGGCGGCGGCGATCTGATCCGGTGAGACGTTGCGCTGCTGGACCACATCGAGGAGGCCGAGCGCGATGAGGTTCCCGTAGCCGGGCGTGTGGGTCATATTGCCCGCGGTCAGGAAGATGGTCTCGGCGTAGCTCCGGCCCATCGCGCGCAGATCGGCCGAGGTCCTCGGCAGCGTGAAGGCCCAGGGCACGCGCGGGCCTCCGCCATCGGACGGCGTGAGGAGGACACCCTGCCACTCGGGGTCGTGGTGGCGGTCGTACCAGGCGACGTACTCGTCCACCATCGGCCGGGTGGCGGGATGGAGCGTCACGTCGTCGATGAGCCCCTCGCCGATGACCCAGACCCGGCGTCCGTCATGCAGGGCGTCACGGTACTCGCTGCCGGTTCTCACAAGCTGGCCCCCACGCTCCCTCCACCTGACCCTGCCCGGCGCATATCCTATCCCAAGACCGCGGGCTCCGGCTTGACAGTTCCGCGCGCTGCCGGGTACTGTGCCGCCACCATACTTCGCGGGAGGGAGAACCCATGAAGCGCGCCGCAATGACGCTCGCCGTTTCGCTGGCCATCTCGATGGTGGTGGTGGCCTGCGCTTCCATGCAGCCCGGGGGCCGGGACCTCGTGGCCAAGGCGGTCTCGGCCCAGGGCGGCGCCGACGCACTGACCGCGGTCAAGACCCTCTCCTACAAGGCGACGGTGCGGCAATGGGAGCCCGAGCAGTCCGCCGTCGCCGGCGGCGAGATGCGCCTCGCCAACGACTCGACGCTGGTCTCGGTCACCGACGTGGCCACGGGGGCCACCCGGACCGACTGGGTGCGCAACTACCAGTACCCGGCCCCGCGCTCCTTCACGTTCAGCGAGATCGTCACCACGCAGGCCGGCTACGTGGCCGGCATCGACAGCAACGGGCGCACCAAGCAGAGCCGCGAGGCGAACCCGCCCGCGCACTCCATGTCGGGCCTGCGGCTGGCCGCGGCGCAGCGCGAGCTGCTGCGCGACTCGCCGCTGCTCGCGCTCGAGATGTCGAAGAATCCGGATCGCGTCGCGGGCGCCCCGAGCGTCACGGTCGGCGGCGTCCAGTACCCCGCGGTCAGCTACCGCACAGCGGGGGACCAGACCCTGACCGTCCTGTTCGATCCGGCCACCGGCCTGCCCGCCCGCGTGCGCTCGCTCGACTACGACAATATCTGGGGCGACGTCACCTATGACCTGGTGCTGGCCGACTGGCAGCCGGTGGGCGGCGCGCGCATCGCGATATCCCGCAAGTACGAGCTGAACGGCCGCACCGTGATGGACGTGAAGCTCAGCGAGACCACGGTGAACACGCCGATCGCCGCGGACCGGCTCGCGATTCCCGACCCCTTCCTGGCCGCCGCGCGCAAGCCGGCGGTCGGCCAGGTGCCCTATCAGTGGATCATCCGGCGCCAGTTCATCGGCACCTATCTCGACTCCGAGCAGCCGAGCTACGACACGCAGGGCTCCCCTGGGCTCCGACTCCAGGAGCTGGCCCCCGGCATCCAGCACGTGGTCGGCGGCTCGCACAATAGCCTGATCGTGGAGATGAAGGACCACGTGATCGTGTTCGACGCCCCGGTCTCGGACTGGCAGTCGACCTGGACGATCAGCGCCGCGCGCGGGAAGTACGTGCGCAAGCCGGTGAAGTACCTCGTGCTCACACATCACCACATGGATCACGCGGGCGGCATCCGGGCCTACGCCGACGCGGGAGCCACCATCGTGACCGGCAAGGGCACCGCCGCCCACTTCCGCCGGGTGCTGGCCGCGCCGTTCACGCGGAATCCGCTGCTGAGCCCGAGCGACCTGCGCCAGACGCCGATCGTGGAGGTGGCGGACAAGCACGTGCTCACCGACGGGCAGCGCCGGGTGGAGCTGTACGTGCTCGACCCCAACCCGCACTCGGAAGGCCTGCTGATCGGCTACATCCCCGACGCGCAGCTCGGCTTCGTGACCGACATCTGGAGCCCGGGCGCCGCCCCGCTGCCGGACAAGCTGAACCCGGCTCTGGCCGCCCTGGTGGCGGGGGTAAAGAAGGCGGGCATCGCCCCGGCGAGGTTCGCGGGAGGGCACGGCGGCGTCGGCGACTACGCGCCGCTGGCCGCGCTCGAGGGCAAGTAGCAGACCGACTCCCCTCACCCTGCCCTCTCCCCGATGGGGAGAGGGTTCCCGGCCCCCCTCTCCCCCGTCGAGGGGGAGAGGGCAGGGTGAGGGGGTCAGACGCCCGCGAACACGTCCGCCCACTCCTCGAGCATCTCGGGATGCCCGTGACGGATGCTGATCGCGAAGTGGTTGTAGCCGGCCGTGCGTAGCTCCCGGATGCGCTCGCGCAGCTCGGGCCGCGTGCCGGTGAAGGTCATGGTGCGGATCAGATCCGCGGTGCAGACCTCCTGCTCCTCCGGCCGGAGGAACATGAGGTGCCCGCGGTGATTGGACAGGTACTTCGCGTCCGCCGGCTCGTACTTCTGGTAGATCTCGCGATAGCGCTCGAGTAGCGGGACGAGCGCGGGCGGCACGCTCCGCCCCATGTTGCCGAACTCCGCGACCTCGACGCCGTTGTGGAGCGCGACGGTGGCGTGGGGCCCCGCCTGGGCGCGGGCGCGCGGGCTGTCCCAGGCCTCGCCGGCCTGCAGCACGCACCCGCCGGTGAACGCGGTGGCCACGCGCGCGGCGGGGGCCCCGCCGGCCTCGCCCCACACCCGCTGCATGTCGGCGATGGCGGCCTTGGCCGCGCCCATGTGGCCGGCGGCGTAGAGCCATCCCGCGCCCAGCTCGGCGGTGAGGCGACGGCCGCGCGGGCCGAGGGCCGAGATGTGCAGCGGAATCGGATCCCGGATGTTGAAGACTCCGATCTCCGGGTTGAGGAAGCGAATCGCCCGCCGCTTGCCCTCGAACGTCCACTGGAGCGTGTCGCCCGCCAGCAGGCCCTGCACGATTCGGATG
Organism: Candidatus Acidiferrum sp.; assembly: GCA_035635775.1. GTDB lineage: Bacteria > Methylomirabilota > Methylomirabilia > Rokubacteriales > CSP1-6 > CAMLFJ01. The sequence goes on along the minus strand of DASQAL010000046.1, from coordinate 643 downwards.
TACTCGCGCATGGCGTCGAGCGTCACCGGGCCGAGCCCCATGGTGCGCCGCGCGGTGAAGCCGGTCGAGATGCCGAAGTCGATGCGCCCGGGCGCCAGCGCGTTGAGCGACGCGAGCGCGCTCGCCGCGACGGGCGCGATGCGATTGGAGGGGATCAGCACGCCGGTCGCGAGGCGGATCCTCGACGTCTGCACCGCCGCCGCGCCCATGGCCACGAACATGTCGGCGTTGAGGAGCTGGGTGTCGTAGAACCAGGCGCGGGTGTAGCCGAGCTCTTCGGCACGCTTGACGACCTGCCACGAATCGGCGGAGGTCGCGAGATTGATCCCGAAGTCCATCTACGCCTTCGACCCGATGATCTCCATGCTTTCGACCTCGGCCGCGAGGCAGGGACCGCCCGTCGTTCGGGTCGCCATGCCGGGAGAGTGCTCCGGACCGGCCGGCGGAGTCAAGGGTCGGTCTCGACCCGCACGGTGCGGCTGTGGTAAGGATGGCGGCCTATGGACCGAGCGCTGACCGGCATCCGGGTCGTGGATCTCACGAACAACCAGGCGGGGCCGTCGTGCGGCCAGATGCTGGCCTGGCTGGGCGCCGACGTGATCAAGGTCGAGGAGCCGGGCAAGGGGGACGTGGCCCGGTACTC
>DASQAL010000045.1:0-10282 GCA_035635775.1 Candidatus Acidiferrum sp. | reverse complement strand
ATCACCGGGTGGGGCCTGCAGGAGGAAGATCAGGCGCGCTGCCGGCGGCTCGGCATCACCGCGCTGCTCTTCAAGCCGGTTCCGCCGCCCGAGCTACACCGCAAGGTGCAGGTGGCGCTGGCGGCCGGCCGCGCGCGGTAGAGGCCCATCCAGAAGCTCCGGGCTGCACGGCGATCCTCGAGCTCACCCTGCGCGTCTGCGGCTGGCTCATTGTCCTGGGGTTCTTCGGCAGCGCCTTCTGGGTGGCTTTCGCCCAACAGAAGCTGACGAGGTATCTGATCAAGCATCATCCGGGTCGATTCCGCCAACTCTATCGTGACCGGCGCCTCCGAAAATTTCTCCTGGGGCCCTCTGCAAAGGATCATCCGGTCCGGTTCCCACTCTCGAATGACGACCTCGCCGATCCTCGGGTGCGCTCTGAAACGAAGTGTGAACCGAGCGTGGACGTGCGTCGGCCTGAGCGTGCTCGGCTGCGCTGCCTTCGGAGTGACGTATAGCTTCGTACTTTTAGCGCTGCGCGGGTAAGCGACTACGCCGGTCCTGAACCGGGCCGCGTCGCCAGCGGATGCAGCACGTCGATCGCCCAGCCCACGTCCAGCCGCTCCCCCAGCCACCCCGCGAGTCCCGTGCGCGCATGGAGCCGGAGCCCCTCCGCGGCGTTCTGCGACTGGAGCGCCTCTACCGGATCGGCAGGCAACGGCGCTGGCAGCGGCACCTCGGGCAGCGTCCGGCCATCCGGTCGCCGGAACTGAAGCGCCCCATCGGGCAATCGCTCGACCTGGTAGCCCTCTTCGTGAACTGCGCGGTGATGGCGATGGCAGAGTAACGCGAGGTTCGACAGCTTGGTCGGGCCGCCCTGCGCCCAGTGCCGCACGTGATGCCCCTGGCCGACCCGGACATTGCAGCCCGGAAAGCGGCAACTCCGGTCTCGATGGTGCAGCGCCCGCCGGAGCGCCGGGGGAATCGTCCGCGTCCGGGCCCCGACCTCCACCACCCGCCCGTCCGGGTCCGACCGCATCACCACCCGGCTCGCGTCGCACGCCAGCCGCCGGGAGGTTTCCGCGGAAACGTGGCTCCCCTCTTCCAGCACGGATTGGCCGGATTGATTCGGATCCGCCAGCACGGCGGCATCGACGTGGACGACTACCTGGTACCGCTCCCCGGGCGCCCCGGGATCGAGTTCCTGATGCAGCGCCGTCTCCGCCAGCAGCGCCAGCGCGTCCGCCTGCTGCTGAGCGCGGGTCGGGGCCTCCGAGGCGGGGTCGGTGGCCGGCAGGGCGGCCCCGCTAGCGCGGCGCCGCTGATATAGCGTCTCGCGGGCTGCGTCGAGGGCCCGCAGGAGCAGCGCGCCCACTTCAGGCGCCAGACGCCCGCGGAGGACTACGGTGCCGTCCTCGTCCTGGTAGACGTGCAGCGCCCGGCCCGCGTGCTGCCGCGCGGCCTCGCGGGCTTCGGCCTGCCGGTCTACGCGGCGCCAGCCCCGCACGATGCGCTCGACGTGGGCCGCCGTGCCCGCACGCCCCACCGCCATCAGCCGGGCCTCCGTCTCCGGGGTCGCCACGCGGGTCAGAGCGCGCACCTTGGCGTAGGAGAGCTCCCCACGCGCCAGGGCTTCGGCCAGGGCTGGCAGCGTCTCGAGGGCACGCGCCACGCGGACTCGCTCCCGGGCGGCGCCCAGATCGAGCCCTACTCGCCAGGCCAGGCGGCGCACGAGCGGAAGCCGGTGTTCCAGCCACCGCGGGCGTCGAACTCCCGGATCAGCGCAAGCAGGCGGGCCGTCGCCGCGTCGAGATGGGCCGAGAGCTCCGCGATCTCGTCGCCCAGGCGATCCAGCTCCGCGATGCGCGGCGACGTGGGCTGCAACGTGGTGGAAACGTCCGGCGGGCGTGTCTCCATGGCGAGTCCCCCTTTTCTGCTGGGACGACTCTAACCCCAGGTTTCGGGGACGTCTGAGACCGCCCAGGGCGCGCGAACGCGGGACGCACCATCATCGTTCGTGCCCTGCGGCGCGACTGCGTGTCACGCGCCGGAAGCGAGGCGTAGGATTGGCATTCCCCACACCCACTCGACACACAACGAGGCTCCCGCGAAACTCCGTCAAGCGGAAAGTGCAGGTGCCTCCGAGTCGCTGGGAGCGCGCCGCGCTACCACCCCTCACCCTGCCCTCTCCCCAAAGGGGAGAGGGGTATAGGGTGGGGACAACCCTTACAAGACCCTTACACGCGCTCGATGACGGTGGCGATCCCCTGCCCGAAGCCGATGCACATCGTCTGGAGCCCGTAGCGCTTCTTGGTGCGCTCCAGCTCGTGCAGCAGCGTGGTCATCAGCTTGCCGCCCGAGCAGCCGAGCGGGTGGCCGAGGGCGATCGCGCCGCCGTTGACGTTGACGCGGCTCATGTCCGGGTGCAGCTCGCGCTCCCACGCCAGCACCACCGAGGCGAAGGCCTCGTTGATCTCGAACAGGTCGATCTGGTCGAGCTTCAGCCCCGCCTTCTTGAGCACCCGCTGGGTGGCCGGGATGGGGCCGGTGAGCATGATGGTGGGATCCACCCCGGCCAGGGCGGTGGCCACGATGCGCGCGCGCGGCTTCAGGCCGAGGGCCTTGGCCCGCGCCTCCGACATGATCATCAGCGCGGCGGCGCCGTCGGAGATCTGCGAGGAGTTGGCCGCGGTCACCACCCCGTCCGGCTTGAAGGACGGCGCCAGCGCCGCCATCTTCTCCCGGTTCACGGGCACCCGCACGCCCTCGTCGGTGTCGAACACGCTGCCGTCGGGAAGCGTGAGCGGCGCGATCTCCCGCTTGAAGCGCCCCTCCGCGATCGCCCGGCCGGCCCGCTCGTGGCTCTGGGCCGAGTACTCGTCGAGCTCCTCGCGCTTGATGCCCCACTGCTCGGCCACCATCTCGGCGGAGAGCCCCTGCGGGATGATGTTGTAGAGCGCCTGGATCCGCGGGGAGAGCGGCCCGTCGCCGGGCCCCATGCCGTTCGAGCCCATCGGCACGCGGCTCATGTTCTCCACGCCGCCCGCGATCACGCACTCGTACTGGCCGGACATCACGCCCATGGCCGCGAAGTTGGCCGCCTGCTGGCCGGAGCCGCACATGCGGTCGAGCGTGGTGCCGCAAACGTCCAGAGGAAAGCCGGCGATGAGTGCCGCGTTGCGGGCGATATTCAGGCCCTGCTCGCCCACCTGGTCCACGCAGCCCATCACCACGTCCTCGACCTCGCTCGGGTCGATCTTCACGCGCGCCACCAGGGCCTTGAGCGTGTCGGCCAGCAGGTCGTCCGGGCGGTAACCCGAGAGCTTGCCGTTCTTCCGGCCGACGGCGGTACGGACCGCGCCCACGATCACCGCGTTCTGCATGGTCATCTCCTCCTCGAGAGAGTCACGTTGACTGAACCGGCATTCATTCTAGCAGGTCAGCCCAGGGTCAGCGCCGGATCAGGACATCCGGCGCTTGACCAGGTCGGCGAGCTTGCAGAAGGCGCAGATCGCGCCGGTGGTCACCTGTCCGCAGGAGGTGCATTCGTGGAGCTCGACGTGCTCGATCTTCTCGAAGGCCGGCCGGGCCTTCTCGAGGAACCCGAACAGGAAGTTGTGCTTGGAGCCGGGCGAGGCCTCCTCGAGCCGGTTCAGCACTTCCTTGTGGGCGATCGAGGTGGCGCCCTTGGCGAACGGGCATTCCTCCACGATGTAGTCGATGCCCCGCAGGAAGGCGAAGGCGGCGGTCTCGAGCTCCGACAGCCGGTAGAGCGGCTTCACCCGGCGGACGAGCTTCGGATGGGTGGAGGCCAGGGCGGGCGACTGCCGCGGCAGCGCGTCCGTCTGCCAGTGCATGACCGAGCCGAACAGCGTGGCGGCCTCGTCGTCGAGGTTGTGGCCGGTGGCCACCACCGGGTAGCCGTGCTGGAGCGCGGCGCGGTTCATCAGGTAGCGCTTGGAGAGGCCACAGGCCGAGCAGGTCGGGCGCCGCGTGGCCTGCTGCACCACGGGAATCGGAGCGCCCACCGCCTCCGCCACCCGCTCGATGTGCAGCGTCTGGCCGCGGGAGGCCGCGAACGCCTCGCACTTGGCCTTGGACTCCTTCGAGTAGTCGAAGATGCCCAGGTCGAGATAGAGGCCGGCGGTCTGGTAGCCGTCCTCGATCAGCACGTCCCAGAGCGCGAGGGAGTCCTTGCCGCCCGAGACGGCCACCATGATCTTCTCCTCGCGGGTGAACATGTGGTGGCGGTGGACCGCCTCCGCCACCTGCTTGCGGAAGAACTCGAGGAAGTGCGGCGAGCAGAAGGCGGCGTTGTGGCGCCGCAGCTCCAGCGCAGCCGCCCCCCCGCACTTGCGGCACTTCACGGCGTCCCCGCGCTGCCGCCCGACATGACCGGGCGCACCTCGACCACGTCGTCGCCGCCCACCACGGTGTCCCCGGTCAAGAGCTCGTTGCCGCGGATGACCAGGACCGTGCTGGGCAGGATGTCGAGCTCGACGAGGAGCTCCTTGACCCGGCGCCGGCCGTCCACCTCGATCTCCTTACGCGGGTTGCGGAGAATGACCTTCACGTGCGGGGGAAGTCCTTGGCGGCCTTCACGGCGCGCAGCTGCTCGAGGTGATCGGCCTCGTGGCGAATGTGGAGTAGCCACCACTGGGCCAGGTCCATCTCGCCCAGCGTGAAGTGCCGCCACTTGAGCCCGCGCGGATCCACCGCGGCCAGCCGCTCGATCGACTGGCGGCTGCGCTCCCGGATCGCCTTGAGGTCGCCGAGCAACCGTTCCAGCGCATGGCCCCGCTCCGGGTAGACCACCTCCGCCGCCTTGGCGGGGCCGGGAGGCGGCGGGGGTACCGGCGCGAAGCCCTTGAGGTCGGGGGGAAACGGCGGCAGGGGCTGCGGCGCGTCCTTGAAGAGCTTGGAGGTCAGCTTGCCGGTGCCCACCTCGGCCAGGGTCAGGTGATGGAGGATCTCGCCGACCGACCACTCCTGCTCGGCCGGGCGCCAGTCCGCCTGGGTCTGGCTGAGCCCTTCCGTCTCCTTCAGGAGCTCGGCGCGGACGCTCTGCAGATCGTTCCACAACGCTTCGACGGGGACCGGCCAGGCCATCACGTTCCTCCCGGCCCACATGATACAACCGGATCATGAGCGAGCCCACTGGTACTCCCGCGCCCCGTCCCGCGTGGTCCCGCACACCCTGGCGCCGGACCTCCACCCGGCCGGTCTACGACAACCAGTGGATCTCGGTCCGCGAGGACGTGGTCGAGCTGCCGGACGGCCGCAGCACGCTCTACGGGGTGGTGCAATGCAGCGAGTGTGTTGGGATTCTCCCCTTCCTCGACCGGGACACCGTGCTTCTGGTAGGGCAGTACCGGTACGTGGCCGGCGATTTCTTCTGGGAGATGCCGACGGGCGGTCAGCACGCGGGCGAGACGGCGACCGAGGCGGCGCAGCGCGAGCTCGCGGAGGAGGCGGGCTACGAGGCCGGGCGCCTCGTCGCGCTGGGCGACTTCCACACCTCCAAGAGCATCCTGCGCGAGGTCGCCCACCTCTACGTGGCCCATGACCTGCGCCCGGCGGCGCGCCCGGCCGACCCGACCGAGTTCATCGAGCGGCGGGCCTTCCCGTTCGCCGACGTGCTCGCTATGGTAGAGCGCGGGGAGATCAAGGACGCGATGACCATCATCGCGGTGCTGCGCGCGGCGCGGCGGCGCGGGGGCTAGAACCCCGTGGATTCACGGGGTTTCCGGAGAGCTGCGCAGCCTCAGGCCCGACTCCTTCTCAAACACGTGGTACCGCCCGAAGGTAACCCAGACGGGATCGCCGGTGAGGTACTCTTCATCCCCGGAGATCCGAGCGTGCACCTCCTGCTCCCCCGCGCGGATGGTGAGAATCGTGGCCTGCTTCATGGGAAGACGTAGCTCGCGGGCGATGGTCCCCCCGATACCGTCTTCTCTTTCCTCCCTGGATACCTTCACATCCTCAGGGCGCACACCCACCAACGCATTCTCCAGCCGCGGTCCCTGACGCAGGCATCGTGCTTCGATGAGGTTGATTGGCGGGGCATCGGCGTGCAGGTTCAAGAACCCGGCCACGAAGACACTCTTGGGTTTGTCGTAGATCTCCTGGAATGTTCCAACCTGCTGGATCCGGGCCCGATCCATGATGGCCAGCACATCTGCAAGGATCAATGCCTCGTGGTGATCGTGGGTCACATACACCGTGGTGATCTTGAACTGCCTCAGCAGGATCTTCAGGTTGGTACGGTACTTCTCCCTCAGAGCTTGATCGAGATTGGCGAAGGGCTCGTCCACCAGGAAGAGCGCCGCATCTCGGGTAATACAACGCCCCAGGGCCACCCTCTGCTTCTCACCACCGGACAATGTGGTCGGCTTCCGATCCAAGAGGTACTCGAGATCGACCCCCATGAGCTCGCTGGTTCTCTGATACTTCACCTTGGCCATCGCATTCAGTTCCGGCGTCTTCTTCCTGAAAAAGAAGTACGACAAGACATTCCCCCGCGAGCTGAAGTGGGGATAGAGAGCGTAGTTCTGAAACACCATGCCGATACGCCTGTCGCCAGGAGGAAGAGCCGTCACGTCCACGCCGTCGGAGCGCACTTCTCCCGAATCAGGTGGGATGAGTCCGGCGATGATCTTCAGGAGCGTGGTCTTGCCGCATCCGCTCGGCCCCAGAACGACCATGGTCTTGCCGTCGGGAATCCGCAAATTCAGGTTCTGAATGGAGAAGGTCGACGCGGACTCTTTGCCCCGATCTGTTAGTGTCTTGCACACATCGATCAGATCAATCCGAGCCATCAGGACTTGCCGAGGAGGTAGATCTCGCCGCTCGGCGCGGGCAGGCCGCCCGCGGGCTCCAGCGTCACCGCGAACGCGTTCACGGTCGTCACGCCGGGCAGCGGGCGGACCGAGAGGCTGCCCGCCCCCGAGGCGTCCACGCTGAACACTCCCGCCGAGACCGGCGCGTTGCTGCCCGCGATGGCCCAGAGCTGATAGGCCTTGCCCGCGGGCGCCGCGGGCAGCCCGGTGGCGACGAAGACTCCGCCGGCCTTCTCGTGCCACATCATCCGGGCGCGCGCGGTCGGCGCCGGCGCCTGGCCGGCGAGCGCGACGACCTGGGTGGCCGGGTCGCGCAGGATCGCGATGACCGTCTGCTGGCTCCGCAGCTCCGCCTTGAGCTGGTCGGCGTCGCGCGCCAGGACGTCGAGCCGCTTCTCGTAGGTCGACGAGACCGACCAGCCGACCACGATCGCGGCGAGCCCGGCGGCGATGGCCCCGCTCAGCACCGCCGGCCAGATCGCGCGGCGATGACGCGGCCGCGGGCGCGCGGGCGCCCGCGCCGCCGGCGGGGCCGCCGCGATGCGCTCCATGAGCGCGGCCTTCACCGCGGGCGGGGGCGTCTCGCGCGCCGCGGCGGCCAGGTCCGCCAGGGTGCCCTCGAAGTCGCGCAGCGCGGCCACCGCCTCGGGGTCGCCGGTTTGCAGCAGCGCCTCGAAGCGGGCCCGGTCCGCGGCCTCCAGGCCGCCGAGGGCGTACGCCGCCGCCAGCTCGCCGATCTCTTCGCGGTTCATGTCGCCGACAACCTCTCTCCTCTCAGCGCTCCGCGCAGCCGCTCGAGGCCCAGACGCGCGCGCGTCTTCACCGTGCCGAGCGGCTCGCCCAGCCGGGTCGCGATCTCCGACTGGGTCAGGCCCTCGAAGAACGCCAGCTCGATGACCCGGCGCTGCGGCTCCGGAAGCTGGGCCAGCGCCATCTGTACCAGGCCCCGATCCTCCGCCACCACCGCCGGGTTCTCGGCCGGCCCGTCATTACGTTGGGCGACGGACTCGTCCACCGGCGCCACGAAGGTCCTATCTCTTCTACGTATGGACCGGAGGCGATCGATTGCCCGCGTCTTGGCCCGCATGACGAGCCACGCCTCCGGGCTGCCGCGCTTCGGATCGTACTGGGGGGCCTCGCGCCACACCTGCCAGAACACCTCCTGCAGCACCTCGGCGGCGGCTTCGGGATCGCGCAGCACGCGACGGATCAGGCCGAACGCGGTGGGGGCGAGGAGATCGTAGAAGCGGCTGAAGGCGTCGCGATCACCCGCCGCGATGCGCGTGATGAGGGCCGAGGTCTCTTCGCTGGCTCCTGCGGACGACATGGCCACTCATCACTACCAGCCCGCCGAGGGCGGGTCAACACATCCAGACCAGGGGCCCCGCGCGTAGAGTAGCTGACTACTCGCTCGCGCGACGCACCAGGCGCCGGGCCTTGAGCTCGTAGCGCGGCAGGCTCTGCCCGGGGACGGAAACCGCCTCGACCCGGATGCCGAGGTCTACCCGGACCGCCTCCTGCACCGCCACGACCACCGGCTGGGCATGGCCACGGACCTCGAGGAGCAGGCGCACCTCGTCGAGCTGCCCGCGCCGGTAGACCTCGATCACGAACTCGTCCACCGCCGCGAAGCGCCGCACGATGCCTTCCAGCGCGGACGGGAAGACGTTGACGCCGCGGACGATGAGCATGTCGTCCACCCGTCCCAGGATGCCGCCCTCGAGGCGGAGGAAGCTCCGGCCGCACTCGCACGGCGTCCGGGCGACGCGCACTCGATCGCCCGTCCGGTACCGGAGCAGCGGCGAGCCGAGGCGGCCCAGGTTCGACAGCACGAGCTCGCCCTCGTCCGCGGGCCCGCCGGTGGCGGGGTCGATCACCTCGGCGATGAACTCGGCCTCGTTCACGTGGAGACCGGCCTGCGCCGCGCACTCGAAGCCGTAGGCGCCCATCTCGGTCATGCCCGCGTGGTCGTAGGCGCGGGCGCCCCAGGCCGCCTCGATGCGGGCGCGCACCGCGGGAATCCCGGCGCCGGGCTCGCCCGCGTGCACGGTGGTCCGGACACCCAGGCGCTCGAGGGCCACGCCGCGCTCGCGCGCGATCTCGGCCAGGTGCAGCGCGTATGAAGGCGTGCAACACACCGCGGTCGCGCCCAGGGTCTCCATGGCGGCCAGCCGTTGCGCGGAGTCCTGCCCGCCGCCCGGAATCGCGAGGGCACCGAGGGCGCGAGCCCCCTCGAATCCCGCCCAAAATCCCACGAACAGCCCGAACGAGAACGGGAAGAAAATGCGATCGCCCGGCCCCAGGCTCGCCCCCCGCAACACGAACCCCCAGCAGCGCGCCCACCACTCCCACGACTCCTGCGTGTCGAGCCAGCGGAGCGGCGCGCCGGTGGTACCGGACGTCTGGTGCACCCGAACGTAGCGGTCGAGCGGATAGCTGAGATTGCTGCCGAAGGGCGGACGCGCCGCCTGGTCCTCCATCAGCTCGCTCTTGCCCGTGAGCGGCAGCCGGTGGAAGTCCTCCCAGCCCCGGAGGGCCTTCGGGTCCGCGAGGCCGGCGCGCTTCCACTGGGCGGTGATGAAGGCATTGGCCGGCACGGCGGCCCGCGCCAGCGTCTCGAGGCGCGCCCACTGGTACTGCAGAAGCGCTTCTGAATCCAGAGTTTCCAGATGCCGGTCCAAGAACACGCTCATGGTCGCAGAATCGAACGATGGCACGAAGCGCAACTATTGCGCAAGCCGTCGGGCCAGCGACTCCGATTTCCTTGACGCGCCAGTCGTGAAGGGGCTACGCTCCGAGCATCGCTTCGCGGTCGTGCCCGCCAGCGAGTGGAGGCCGTGGATGCTGTGTGCGAAGTGCCAGCAGGAAAACCCGGCTGGCGCCAAGTTCTGCGGCGAGTGCGGAGATCGTCTTGCCCCCACGTGCCCCGGCTGCGAAACACCCTACCGCCCCGACCAGAACTTCTGCTGGGAGTGCGGCACGCGACTCGCAGCGTCCACGTCCGGCGCCACGGCGGGCACCCCGGGCCGTCATATCCCTCGCCATCTCGCCGAGAGAATTCTCACCTCGAAGGCCGCGCTCGAGGGCGAGCGGAAGCAGGTGACGGTCCTCTTCGCGGATCTCAAGGGATCCACCGAGCTCCTCGCCGACCGTGATCCGGAGGAATCACGGAAGCTCCTGGATCCGGTGCTCAACCGGATGATGGAGGCCGTGCACTACTACGAGGGCACCGTCAACCAGGTGATGGGCGACGGGATCATGGCGCTCTTCGGCGCGCCGCTGGCGCACGAGGACCACGCGGTGCGCGGCTGCTACGCGGCCCTGCGGATGCAGGAGTCGGTGAAGCGGTATGCGGAAGAGGTCTTCAAGGCCGTCGGCGTGCCGATCCACATCCGCGTCGGGCTCAACTGCGGCGAAGTGGTCGTGCGGTCCATCGGGAACGACCTGCACATGGACTACACGGC
>DASQAL010000044.1:0-8233 GCA_035635775.1 Candidatus Acidiferrum sp. | reverse complement strand
CGTCTCGGTCCCGCTGCTGCACGTCGAGGCCCGCTCCGAGACGCGTCGCCACCGGCGCTACTGTCCGGCGCGGCGCCACTGGAAATCGCTGGCTCATGTCCCTGGCGGTCGTAGGTTCACGAAGTTATCTTAGCGGCGATGCAGGTAAAGGCACTCGGTCGTACTCCCGCCAAGAGCTAATTAGAACCCTATACTCGTGACTCGCATCTCGGCTCGGCTCGCGGCCCCTGAAACCCAGGGAGTGTACCGCGAAGCGAGACGGGCCGACAATACCGGGTATCGCGTCCGGTGACGGCCGAAATCCCATTCTCAAGTTGGGAGGCCAGACGTAAAACCTCGTTGGCGCGGGAAGGACTTGCCGAAGGATCACTTCAGCCACAATGAAACTGAGCACAATACCAATGACGAGGGCAAGAATCTTGAAACGCCACCCGGGGACGCCTCCCTCTGGGAACGCCGGATCGCCGGGCCCCCGGTGGGGCCGCGAGGCGGCGCTGGCCGTCAACTCGGGCGCGTCGACCAAAGCGGGCAGCGCTCAGAAGAGCGCATAGATGAACGGCGCGATCGCGCTGCTTTCGAGGAAGATTATGAGGCCACTCATGAGAAGGAGGAGCACGATGATCGGCGTCAGCCACCAATTCTTGCCCCGCCAGACAAAGAACAACAACTCTTTCGCCGTCGCCCAGTTAGTCTTGATGCTTTCGCGGCTCGTGTCTCTTTCCCACTCTTGCAGCCGATGATGATAAAGAAGCCCCCCTCCCGACCCTCCGAGAGGGTCCATCCCAGTTGAGCTCTGGGGAGCGGAATTCACGTAGTCGATGCCACACCGATCAAACCACTCGAGCACGTGATGTACGGAGAACTTCAGTTCGTGGGGATTGCGATACTGGTCGAGGAACCAGATCCGCTTTTTCCCATCACCCAGCGTTTTCCTTCTCATGAAGTAATCGAGCCAGGTCAGCCGGTCGCCACTGATCCTGAAAAGGAGTCGACGTAGATCCAGCAGGAGTCGCCCGTAGGTGTTGTAGAGCCCGATCACGATGAACCCGCCGGGCCGGAGGACCCGGCAGAGGTCCTGAAACCTTCCGAACGCGTTGGCGGTGTGGTGCAGGACCCGTTGGAGAAGACATAGTCGAACACCTCGGCGCGGAGGCAACTCTTGAACAGGTCCATCTGGACGAAGTGGGCGTTGGAGAGCTCCTCGCGCCGCGCGCACGACGAGATTGTCACCGTCGACGGCGAGCTCACCCGCTCCCTCGCCGTTGATCGACGCCATCACGTGGTCGGACTCGCCGAGGGTCAGCTCGTTGTGGAGCGCGAGCCCGAGCGTATCGAAGCCGGGACCGAGGTTGGCGGAGGTGGCGGGAACCCCGGACGTGGACTTGGGTAGTCATCCGGCGACCTCGCGGCTCGGCTTACCCTTCCCTTGAGCCGTCATCAGGACGGTCTGTGACGGTTGTTCCAGCCCCCTCATCGCCAGCGCCGCCCGGCTGCTGCGGCATCGCATACGGACCGGTTTGGGCAGTTGATCCAACGCCCTCATCACCAGCGACGCACCGCAAGCGGTGCTTGCGATAGGGTAGCTCGGCTGCGCCTGGCCACATTACCTGGAGTTCAGGAGGGTCTCGATCACGGCGTAGGCGGGTTTCGTGTCCCAGGCCCGCGGGCCGATCGCGAGCGCGACGAGGTTCCCCTTGCGGTCGATGAGAAAGCTCCACGGCAACGCGCGCACCGCGTACCGGTCGGCCAGGGCCATCTTCGGATCGTGGACGATCGGGAAGGTCAGCTGGTTCTGTTTGATGAACGGCGGCACCGCCACGATGTCCGAGTCGACGGAGATCGCGATGACGGTGAAGCCCTTGTCCCGGTAGCGCTGGTAAAGCCACTCCATCGCGGGGAGCTCCTCGCGGCAGGGCCGACACCACGTCGCCCAGAAGTTCAGAAAGACCACCTTGCCGCGTTGGTCGCCAAGGCGCACCTGCTTCCCGTCCAGCGAGGCCACCGTAAAGTCATTGGCCGCCCGCGTGCGGGCCGGCTTGATCAGCTCGAGCGCCTTGAACGGATCCTGCCCGCTCGCGGCGCGGGGCCAGAGCGCGGTCGCGGCCACGCACATGATGAGCATCACCCGGGCCAGAATCATGGGCGGGAGTATACACTCGCTTGACCCGGGTTGCGCCTTACGTAACAATCCGCGCGCCCAGGAGGAACCGAGCATGGCCGAGTCCAGCACAGGGCGGCACGGCGAGGCGGCGCGCGGCATAGCGCGCGGCCTCACACACTACGGGGACCCCGACTTCAGCCTCTTCATCCGCGGCGCTTACGCCCGCGGCGCCGGGCTCACCGCCGAGCCGCTGCTACGCCCTCCGCCACCGGCAGCCGGACCATCAGCCCCTCCTCGCCGAGCTGCCTTATGCCTTGCCGCAGCGCCGCTTCCTCGAGTGACCGGGAGGTACTGGCCCTTGCTCCCGCTCCGCCCTTCAAGTGACCGGGAGGTACTGACACCTGGCCACTTAGACCGTTATCCGGGTGCTCGGTCGATCGGGCGCCCATTTCGAGACCGCCCGTCGCGGCCCTTACCCAGCGCTGCGCCCGCTCTCCTCGCACACCCCCATGATCTGGATGTCGATGCTTCTCGGCCGGGGCCCATCGAGCTCGGCGAACAGGATCGACTGGAAGCGGCCCAGGGAGAGCTCGCCGCCGCTGATCCCCACCGCCACGCTCCGCCCCAGCAGCGCGGCCCGCAGGTGCGAGGTCGCATTGCCTCGCTCGCAGTCGGAGAAGCGCGGATCGTCGTGCTTGTAGCCCACATTGTCGGCGACCAGGCGCTCCATCATGGCCTTGAGGTCGTCGACCAGAGCGCCCTGGAACTCGTTGACGAAGAGCGCGCAGGTAGTGTGGAGGGAGTTGACCAGAATAATCCCCTCCTTTATGTCGGCGCCCAGCACGATGTCCCGGATCTGCTTGGTGATGTCCAGGACCTGGGTCCGTTTCTCGCTCAACATCGTGAAGGTCTTCCGGACTACCTTCAAGGTTTCCACCTTGTTTGCCTCCGTCATTGAGTGCGCTTCACCCCTGGTGCCGAGGGGGGGAATCGAACCCCCACGGCCCTTGCGGACCAGTGGATTTTAAGTCCACCGCGTCTCCCAGTTCCGCCACCCCGGCCCATCCCGCTGGACCGCCCCACCATTTTGGAGGCGGCGAGCGGATTCGAACCGCTGAATAGAGGTTTTGCAGACCTCCGCCTTAGCCACTTGGCTACGCCGCCCTTCCATCTTGCACTGTATATGGAGCGGGAAACGGGATTCGAACCCGCGACCCCAACCTTGGCAAGGTTGTGCTCTACCACTGAGCTATTCCCGCGAAATATCCTGTCACAGAACCGCGAGGAAGTGTAACAAACGCCTTGAGTTGTGTCAATTTACGGCCGATCCGGGGGCTCACCCCGCAAGTATTTCGCAGCCTCCTCCGGGGGGGTCGGATTGATGAAGAATCCGGTCCCCCATTCGAATCCGGCTACCCGAGTCAGCTTGGGAATGATCTCCAGGTGCCAGTGGAAGTGATCGAGGGCCGGGGCCCGCAGGGGCGCGCTGTGGAGCATGAAGTTGTACGGGGGATCGTCCAGGAACTGCCCCATCCGGCCGAGCACCTGCCGGACCGCCGCGGCCAGCCTGGCGAAGTCGCCCGGCGGCGTGTCTTCGTAGCGTGACCGATGCACGGTGGGAAGGATCCAGGTCTCGAACGGAAACCGGGGCGCGAAGGGGGAGAGCGCCAGGAACCCGTCCTGATCGAGGATGACCCGCCCCCCCTCCTGCCGCTCCTGTCGGATGATGTCGCACCAGATGCAGCGCTTCTTGATCCGCAGATGCTGGAGCGCGCCCGCCAGCTCCTCCTCGACCATGAGGGGCACCACCGGCGTCGCGATGAGCTGCGAGTGGGTGTGCTCGAGCGAGGCGCCGGCCGGATCACCGTGATTCTTGAAGACCATCACGTACTCGAGGCGCGGGTCCTTGGCGAGGTCCAAGATCCGGTCCCGGTAGGCGCGGAACACCTCCGCCAGATGCGCGGGAGGCAGGCGCTCGATGACCGCGTCGTGGTCGGGCGACTCGATGACCACCTCGTGCGCCCCCACCCCGTTCATCCGATCGTAGAGGCCTTCCGCGGCCGGTTCCAGCTCGCCCTCGATGCGCAGCGCGGGAAACTTGTTGGGCACCACGCGCAGGAGCCAGCCCGGCGTGTTGGGCTCGCTGCGGCCCGGACGCAGCGCCCAGACCTCCTCGGGGGTGCGATGCTCCTGCCCCCCGCAGAACACGCAGGGCCCGCCCTTGTGCTGGGGCGCGGCCGGCGAGAAGTCGGAGGGGCGGCGCGCGCGCTCGGTGGAGATGATCACCCACCGGCCCACGACGGGGTCCCGGCGCAGCTCAGGCACGCGACGCGCCCTCCTCTTCCGGCCTCGGCTCCCGCGCCAGCAGGGAGGCCAGCGACTCCGCGACCGGCTTGCCTTCGAAGAGCACTGCCGCGACCTCCTCGCAGATCGGCATGGCCACGCCGCGCTCCCGGGCCATCCGGAGCACGGAGGATACGGTGCGCACGCCCTCCGCCACCATCGGGGTGCCCGCCTCCACCTCGGCCAGCGAGCGGCCCCGCGCGATCTCCCCGCCGAGCGCGTGGTTGCGGCTCTGCGTGCCCGTGCAGGTCAGGACGAGGTCGCCGAGGCCGGCCAGCCCCGCGAAGGTCGCGGGCTGCGCCCCGGCCGCGGTGCCGAGCCTGACGATCTCGGCGAGGCCCCGCGTGATCAGGGCCGCCCGCGCGTTCTCGCCCAGCCCGAGGCCATCCACCAGCCCGGTCGCGATGGCCATCACGTTCTTCACGGCCCCGCCCAGCTCGACGCCCACCACGTCGCGATTCGTGTACAGCCGGAGCGTGGGGCCGGCGAGGCGGCGCTGGAGATCGGCCGCGATCCCCTCGTCCGAGGAGGCGATCACGAGCGCGGTGGGCCGGCCCTGGGCGACCTCGCGGGCGAACGACGGGCCGGAGAGCACCGCCACCGGCCGGCCGGGCAGCCGCTGACCCAGAAGCTCCGACATGCGGAGCCCTCGCCGCGGCTCGAGGCCCTTCGTCGCCGACACCAGCACCGCACTCGCCGCGACGCGATCGCCCACCCCCGCCAGCACCGCTTCGACGAAGTGCGACGGCACCGCGACCAGGACGGTGCCGCTGTCTGCCAAGGCGAGGCCCGCGTCGGCGGTCACGCTCACGCCGTCCGGCAGCGCGGCGCCCGGAAGGTAGCGCGGGTTCTCCCGCCGGGCGCGCATGGACGCGGCCAGGTCCGGATCGCGGGCCCACAGCCGCACCGGCACGCCCACGCGGCCCAGGTGCATCGCGAGGGCGGTCCCCCAGCTCCCGGCGCCGAGCACGGCCACCGGCGCGCGCCGGGCGTCGCCCGTGTCGGCCCGACGGCTCACGCGAGACGGGTGCGCTCGCCGAGCCGCCGCTCGGTGCCGCTGACCAGGCGCGCGATGTTCTCCCGGTGGCGCCATACGATGATCAGCGCCCCCATCGCCGCCGCGACGACCGAGTAGCGAGGATAGCCCAGCAGCAGCGCGCCCACCGGCAAGCTGAGGCACGCTACCACGGAGGCCATGGACACGTAGCGTGATACCGCGGTCACCGCCACCCAGAGCACGGCCGCCGGGGCCACCGCCCACGGGATGAGCGCCAGGAACGCGCCGAGCCCGGTGGCCACCCCCTTGCCGCCTCGGAACCGGAGGAAGACCGGCCAGCAGTTGCCGGCGACGGCGGCCACCGCACCACCCGCCGCCGCCCACACCTCCGGTCCGATGGCGCCGGCGGCCCGCACCGCCACGTAGCCCTTCACGATGTCGCCCACCAGCGTGAGCACCGCGGGCCCGGTGCCGAGCGTGCGCAGGACATTGGTGGCGCCGATATTGCCGCTGCCCGCGCGGCGGATGTCGGTACCGCCCGCGGCACGGGCCACGAGGAACCCGACCGGGATCGCCCCGATCAGGTAGGCGGCGAGGAGCCCAAGCACGGTCAGGGCCATCGCTCGCGGTCCCGCACCAGGTCCTTGGGGTTGGTGTGGAGGAAGAACCGATAGAAGTAGTCGGCGCCCGAGACCACGGTGAGGGCCAGCGCGATCCAGAGGGCCGCACGGGCGACGAGGTGGAACAGCGCCACGTCCGCGGAGACCCCCTTCTCGAGGATCAGCAGGGTGAGCGCGACGTACTGGGATACCGTCTTGGCCTTGCCCAATGAAGACGCCGGCACCACCACGCCCATCGACAGCGCGATTCCTCGCAGGCCGGTCACCGCCAGCTCGCGGCCGATGATCACCACCGCCATCCACGCGGAGATCATGTCCACGTGCACGAGCGAGACCAGCGCCGCCGCCACCAGCAGCTTGTCGGCCACCGGGTCCAGGAGCGTGCCGAGCTTGGTCACCTGGTTCCACCGCCGCGCCATGCGCCCGTCGAGCCAGTCGGTGAGCGACGCGGTCACGAAGATGACGGCGGCGATGAGCACGCTGACCCGGGACGACGAGATGAGGAAGACCATGATGGGAGGCACCGCCACGATGCGGAACAGGGTCAGCGCGATCGGAAGGTTCACGCGCGCGACTCCGAGCGGGCCGCCGCCGCGGGCGAGGCCGCACGCCGAGGGACGAAGCCGCCCGCCACGAACACCGGCACCACCAGGCTCACGTCCGTCCGGAGGCACCAGGTGACGTCGGCGGCGCGGCCCAGCCGCAGGAGCTTGCGGGCCCAGCTCGAGTCTTCCGCGAGGCGGTCGAGCCGGGCCGCGTAGTGCCGACCCAAGCCCAGCGCGGCCTGGGCGCCCTCGGAGAGCACGGCCCCGGGAGAGGCGTCAGCCAGGCGGCCCACCAGCAGACCCGCGCACACCGTGTCCTCCAGCGAGAAGGCCCCGTTGTCGCCCGCGCACAGGATCGTCACGTCGCGGCCCTGCTCGAGGGCCCAGCGCGCGGCCGCGGTCACGTTGGTGAGCGCGGCGAGCCCGGCCGCCGCGGCCCGCGAGGCGGCCAGCATCGCGGCGGTGCCGTTGGTCGTGGTCAGGACGACGGTGCGGCCGCCCACCCGGTCCGCGGTGAACTCGGCGGGCGAGTTGCCGAGGTGGAAGCCGGCGAGCGCCTCCCCGCCCCGCTCGCCGGCCAGGACGGTGTCGGTCCCGTCGCGCGCGGCCATCGCCTCCGCGGCCTCCGCGTCCGGCACCGGCACCACACGGCGGCAGCCCGCGTCGCAGGCGGCCACCGACGCGGTGGTGGCCCGCAGCACGTCCACCGCGAGCGCCACCCGCCCCGAAAGGGGCGCGTCGGGGAATTCCGCCGGAGTCAGCGCCACGTGCACCCGCATCGGCGGGGCGGCCGCCTACCGCGCCCGGTCCCGGAGAGCGCGGATCCTGAGCCGGAGCGCGTTGAGATTGATGAAGCCCTCCGCATCGCGCTGGCGATACACCTGATCGGCCTCGAAGGTCACGAAGTCGGTCCGGTAGAGCGACCGCGGTGATTTGCGCCCCGCCACCGTCACGGTGCCCTTGTAGAGCTTGAGCCGCACGGTGCCGGTCACGTCGCGCTGCACCTGATCCACGAGCCCCTGCAGCGCCTCCCGCTCCGGGCTGAACCAGAAGCCGTAGTAGATCATCTCCGCGTAGCGCGGCACCAGCGAGTCGCGCAGGTGCAGCACCTCGCGGTCGAGTGTGATCGACTCCAGCGCGCGATGCGCCGCGTGCAGGATGGTGCCCCCGGGCGTCTCGTAGACTCCGCGCGACTTCATGCCCACGAAGCGGTTCTCGACCAGGTCCACCCGCCCGATGCCGTGCTCGCCGCCCAGCCGGTTGACCGCCTCGAGCAGCGCCGCGGGCGAGAGCCGCCGGTCGTCCACCGCCACCGGATTGCCTCCCTCGTACTCGATCTCCACGTAGACCGGCACGTCGGGGGCCGACTCCGGCGAATTGGTGAGCAGGAACATCTTGGGCGGGGGCTCGCTCCACGGGTCCTCGAGGATGCCGCCCTCGAAGGAGATGTGGAAGAGGTTGCGGTCGGTGGAGTACGGGCGCTCCGCGGTCACCGGCACCGGGATGTCGTGGCGGCGGGCGAAGTCCATGAGCGCGGTGCGGGAGTCGAGCTCCCACTCCCGCCACGGCGCGATCACGGTCAGCTCGGGCCCCAGAGCCGCGTAGGTCAGCTCGAAGCGCACCTGGT
>DASQAL010000043.1:0-7888 GCA_035635775.1 Candidatus Acidiferrum sp. | reverse complement strand
CAGGCCCTACGGCAGCGAGACGGACGTGCCGTCACCGCTGTTGGTGATGACGAAGGTTCCGGCCGTAATGGCGGGCGAGTAGGCGTAGGTACCCCAGCCGGCGGGGCCGTTGGGCACGGACGCCATGAAGGGACCACCCAGCTGACCGAGCGAGTTCGTTGCCGCCGAGGTGAGCTGGGCCAGCGTAGTCGGGATGACGCCGTGGTGGGCAGAGTAGATGCTGACGGCGGACGCGAGGGCGCGGGCGTCGGCCTGGGCCTTGGCCAGGCGCGCGCGCGCCTGGACGTTGGCGTAGAGCGGCATGGCGATGGCCGCGAGGATCCCGATGATGGCGACGACGATCATCAACTCGATGAGCGTGAAGCCGCGCTGGTTGCCCAGCACCTTCCGCTTGCGATTCCAGAACCTGTTCATTCTAATTCCTCCGTGAACTCTTTGGCCTTGATGGCCGAGTATAGAAAGTTGAATTGCTTCCTGGGCAGGGAGAGAATGCATCTTCGCTGCCACGAATCCCGTCAGGGGGCTGACGGTGGGGGCCGGAAGGGCCGGGAGGCGGAGACGGCCCTTAAATAATTGATATTACGGAGAATAAGATCCAGACCCGGCCGCCCGGATCGCCGTCATCGATCCTGTCAGTCAGATTGCGGATTTGACGACGGACGTAACTGCAACGACGAGGAGTGTCATTCGTCACCGGGGGCGCCACGCTTTGCGAGGCTAGAACCCCCTGCGCGGAGGATGTGTGTGTTGTGTGAGCCCGGGACGGCCTGCAGGTCGCCCCGATCTCCCCACCTAGCCCCCGCGCCGGCCACCACCGGCCGTCTGTTGTGCCCCAGGGGCAGAAGAAGTAGTCGCCTTCAGAAACCCGGCCCCCGCCACTCCATCCTAAAGACAGACATGAGCCGCTACCGCCTCGACCCGACGCCACGCTCGAGCAGTTCGCCCAGGGCCACCAGCTTGCGGCCGCCCCGGTGTGGCATCCAATCCGCAGGACCTCGAGTCATTCCTGAGAGGGGGTGCGGGCAATAACCGCGACGATAGATTAGCCGCCAACCTGACGCCGTCGATGCCGGTCCGCTGCTCGGGTGCGCCCACCAAGTCGTGACCCTCCATACCGAGGACGGCCGCGCCTGGTGGGCCTGCCGCGACTGTGGTGTGCCGTTCGCGCCGGCCGCTTCGCCCCCTGCCCTACGCCCGGCGACGGACGCGGTTGACGACCATCCCGCGCCCGAGTATGTCTCGATCCATGACCTCTGCCGTCGGATCCCCTACCGCGAGGGCACGATCCGCAACTTGATGAGCAGCGGCGTCTTCAAGCCCGGGGAGCACTACGTGAAGCCGAACGGAAGAGTTGTGTTTTTGTGGAGCGCGGTCGAAGCGTGGCTCCGGGAACCGAAGGCGCGCTGAGATGCCGTGGCCCAAGGGACAGCCGCGTTCGCCCGAGACCATCCGCAAGATGAGCGTGGTATATGCAACAGGTTGGAGGTCGTGGAACGTTGGTGTACCTACCCCTGTCGCGGTCAAAGCGAAGATCAGCGCGGCCCTCAAGACATCACCACGAGCAGCGCGCGGGCGCGAGAGGACGAGTAGGGCGAACATCCGGCATGGACACGCTAAGTGCATGTCGTCGACATATCGGTCCTGGACGATGATGAAGCAGCGTTGCCTGAATGCTGGCGCCCCAAACTGGAGCAGTTACGGCGGACGCGGCACCATGGTCTGCGAACGCTGGCGCGAGGACTTCCGGAACTTCCTCGCCGACATGGGCGAGCGCCCGGCCGGTAAAACCATCGACCGGAAGGACAATGACGGGCACTACGAGCCCGGCAACTGCCGGTGGGCTACCGCGAGTGAGCAGGTCCGGAATCAACGCTCTACTACGAAGAAGCAGAGGGGCGCAGATGGTCGCTTCCAGGCGTGGCTCGCCGGCCGAACGCCCGAGCGCGGCTAGATGGCGACGCTCCGGGTCAGAGGTGGGAAGCTCCATATCGATTTCCGGTACCGCGGGATCCGCTGCCGGGAGACGACGTACCTGGCCGACACCCCTGAGCATCGTGCGGAGGTTCGACGCCGCGTGCGCCAGATCGACGGCGAGATCGCGGCCGGGACCTTCGAGTACGGAAAGTGGTTCCCCCGCGGCCCCCGCGCGGCCCTCTTCGCCCCGCCGGCCGAGGAGGGGCCGCCTCAGTTCAAGGACTACGTGCTGCGGTGGCTCGAGGACAAGGCGGCGCGCATCGGCGCCGGCACTGCCTACGACCGCCGCCGGATCGTCGAGGGCAAGCTCATCCCCTTCTTCGGCGACCGGCGCGTCTCGGACATCACCGAGGAGGACGTCGAGGCCTTCATCGCCGACCTGAAGCGGACACCGGCCGAGGATCCCGAGCCGGCCGCGACGGTCGCGCCGGGCACGAAGCAGCCGCCCAGGAAGCGGAAGCTCTCCAACCGGCGCGTGAACATCATCCTGCAGGTCCTGCGGCAGTCCCTGGACCGCGCGGTGAAGCGCGGGTGGCTCGAGATCAACCCAGCGCGCGAGGTCGAGCGGCTCCGGGAGGACAAGGTCGAGATCCTCCCCTTCTCGTTCGAGGAGGTCCGGCTATTCCTCGACAAGGGCCTCATGGACGAGGCGCTCCGGCGCTACTTCACGGTGGCGTTCTTCTCGGGGCTCCGCCCGAGCGAGCAGATGGGGCTCCGGTGGGACGACATCGACTGGCACCGGAAGCTGATCGGGGTGCGCCGGGCGGTCACGCGCTGGGGCGAAGCCTCTACGAAGACCGTGGGCTCGAGCCGAGATGCCGACATGCAGCCGCCCGTCGAACGCGCCCTGCAGGCCCAGCGGGCCGCCAGTCAGCTACGGAGCCCCTGGGTGTTCCCCAACACCCAAGGCGGGACTCTCGATATCACGAACCTCCGCGAGCGGGTCTGGCGGCCAGCCCTCCGGCGCGCGGGCCTGCGCTACCGGACGATGTACCAGACCCGCCACACCTTCGCCACGCTGGCACTCTCGAGCGGCGAGGACATCGGCTGGGTCGCCAGGATGCTGGGCCACACGAGCACCGAGATGGTGATCCGGCGCTACTACCGATTCGTCCCGAACCTCACCCGGCGGGACGGCTCGGCCTTGTCACGGCTGTCCACGGAGAAGGGATTTTAGAGGGGCGTCGGCACAGAATGGTCACAGAACATGAGAAGGGGGCCACGGTTTTCACCGTAACCCCCTAGAAGATTGGAGCGGCCGACCGGATTCGAACCGGCGACGTCCAGCTTGGGAAGCTGGCATTCTGCCACTGAATTACGGCCGCCTGTGCTCCCCTATTCTAGTCTCCGGCAGTGGCCAGTCAACCGGAAGCTTCACTCTTGTATCCGCTCGGCTCGCCTTCGGCTGCGCCTCGCCGTGCTACTTGAGCGACATGTCGTAGGCCTTGATCAGCTCGTCGCTGCGCGCCTTCCAGATGAGCCGCTTGGACGCTCCGTACAGGTCCACTTGCTGGTAGAGCGGCACCGCCGGCGTCTCCTCGATCCACAGCTTGTTGATCCGGTGATACGTGGCCAGCCGCTGCTTCTCGTCCATCTGCGTCTGCGCCTGGTCCACCATGCCGTCGAAGTCGGCGTTGTGGTAGTTACCCAGGTTGCTCCCGGTGCGGAAGAGCGGGCCGTACACCGTCTCGGCGTCCACTGTGGCCGTGCCCCAGCCGATCAGCCACACCGGGCCGGGCTTGTGCGCGTACACGAGGTTGTTCAGGTAGTTGACGAACTCGTAGGTCTTGAGCTGGGTCTTGATCCCGGCCTTGGTGAGCTGGCCGGTCACCGCCTCCGCCACTTCCTTGTCCCGTACGTAGCGGCCCTGCGGGCTGTTCAGCGTGAGCTCGAGCCCGCCCGGGAAGCCGGCCTCGGTGAGGAGCTGCTTCACCTTCGCGAGGTCCTGCTTGATCGGCTTGAGCGAGGCGTCGTAGCCGAAGTGCAGCGGGGTCAACAGCGTGGCGGTGCGTATCGCCTTGCCGTCGAGGACACCCTTGATGATCTCGTCCACGTCCAGCGCGTAGGCGATGGCCTGCCGCACGCGTTTGTCCGCGGTCACGCCCTTGTAGGGGCCGACCAGCTTGTGCTGGGCATCGTACTCATGGGTGACGAACATGAGCTGCAGCGTGCGGATCGACGGCGCGGTGGAGAGGAAGATCTTGGGATGGCTCGCGATGATGCTGGCCAGGTGCGGCGGGATGTTCACCGCCACGTCCACTTCTCCGTTCTGGAGCGCGGCCACCCGCACCGCGTCGTCGGGGATCGGCCGGAACACCACCGTCTTGATCTTGGGGGCGCCCCGCCAGTACTGGTCGTTGGCCTCGAGCACGATCTCCTCGTCCTTGCTCCAGCGGACGAGCTTGTAGGGCCCGGTGCCGATGGGATTCTTCGAGATGAAGGCCGAGTCCTTCCCCGCGTAGGCCTTGGGCGGGTACATGGAAGCCTGGCGGGAGGTCATGATGGTGGCGAAGATCGGCCACGGCTTGCTGGTCTGCACACGCACCGTGTACGGATCCACGACGTCGACCTTCTCGATGGGCCGGAAGTTCGAGCTGGCCCGGAGCCCCGACTTCACCCGCTCCAGGCTGAACTTCACTGACTCGGCGTTGAAGTCCTCACCGTTGTGGAACTTGACGCCGTGGCGCAGCTTCACCTCCCACGTCGTCGGGGCGACCAGCTTCGGCAGCTCCGCGGCCAGCGCGGGCACGATCTTGAGGTTTTGATCGCGCTCCACCAGCGTATCGAACAGGTGGCTCGCCACCACGGAGGCGGGCGTCTCCTGCTGGTTCTGCGTATCGAGCGTCGTGGGATCCACGCCCTGGGCGATCACGATCTTGCCTTGCGGCGCCGCCCAGGCCAGGCTCGGCCCCACGAGCAGCGCGAACACGAGTGAACACAGACGTCTCCGGATCATCTCAAGCCTCCTTGGAAAGTGACGACACTCTAGGCAACCCCCGGGCCGGGTGTCAAGTTCCGCGCTGCGTCTCCCGGCGCACATGCGCGAGGGCTTCGTCACGCGTGCTCACCAGCCCGAGCGCCTGGGCCTCCCGGGCCAGGGCTAGGAGGCGGCCGACCTCGGGGCCCGGAGACAGGCCGAAGGCTTCGATCACGTCCTCGCCCCGCAGCAAGGCCGGCGCCGCCGCGGCGGCCGCCTCCTCGTCGGCGCCCGCCATCAGAGTCCGCACCACCTCGCCTCCGGCGCCCGCCCATACCGCCAGCGGCGAGGAACCAGTGAGCGCCGCCGCGTCGGCCAGCGCCAGCAGCAGGAGATCACGCGCCTCGTCACCGAGAGCCCGGAAGAAGCGAAATCGCGCGCGGCGCGTAATGAGGCCGGCCTGCGCCAGATGCATGGGCCGCAGGTGCTCGGCCACGAGCCGCTCGAGCACCTGCGCGGCATGGCGCGAGAGACGGAAGCGCAGGGCGATGCCGGCGGTGCGCCGCGCGCCCGCCGCGTCGTGGCCGATGAAGCGGATGCGCCCGCCGACGTCAGCCCGTGTCTCGGGCTTGGCCACGTCGTGGAGCAGCGCGGCCAGCTTCAGCGCTTCGCGCCGGGTCAGCCCGCCGCCGAGGTCCAGGGCCAGATGGGCGCTCAGGGCCGGGCCCCACGGCGCGAGCGCATCGAGTTGGGCGAGCAGGGCGTCCACCCCCTCGACCGCGCGCAGCGAGTGCTCCCAGACGTCGAAGTGATGGGGCAGCGGCTGGGTGGTGGCGCGCATCGGGAGACTCTCCGGCAGCAGGACCGCGAGGACGCCCAGCCGGTCCAGCGCGCGCAGGCCCGATGCCGCGGCCCGCTCGGCGAGGATGCCGACCAGCTCGTCGCGGATCCGCTCGGGCGCCACGCGCGTGATCAGGTGCGCGGCCGCCTGGATGGCCACCTCGGCGTCCGGATGGAGCCGCCATCCGGGGCGCAGGGACAGCCGCACCCCGCGCAGCGCGCGGACCGGATCGTCGCTGATGGCGGCGGGCCCGCAGGGGCGCACCACCCGATCGCGGAGATCGTCGAGCCCGCCCGTCGCATCCACGATGGCGGCGGCGCCGTCGCGCAGCAGCGCCTCCACCGGGGCGGCGAGCGCGTTCACCGTGAAGTCTCGCGCCCGCAGGTCACCCTCGAGCGTCGCGGCGCGCAGATCCACCAGGTCCACCCCCGCGCCCCCCGACCGCGGCACGATGCGCCCGGCGCCGCGGACCTCATCGAGCACCACGAAGCTCGCGTCGAGCCGGTCGGCGAGGCCGCGGCCGAGCACGAGGGCCCCGCCCGCCACCGCCAGGTCGAGGTCCGCGGCGCCGCCGCCCGACAGCAGCTCCCGGAGGGCCCCGCCCACGACCCAGACCGGCCTCGCGGGTCCGGCCAGGTCGGCGAGCGCGGCGAGCGCGAGGCGGCCCGCCTCCGAGATCTGATCGAGCCCGACGCGCACTAGAGACCGAGCAGGCGCTGCGCGTTGTCGTGGAAGATCTTGCGGTGAACCGTGTCGGGCACCGGCCGCTCCCAGATCGGCCGCCGCTCCTCGTGGTAGGCGTGGGGCGTATTGGGGAAGTCGCTGCCGAAGAGGATGCGATCCTGCCAGCGCACGAGATCGGCGTCGGTGACGTCGGCGGGGCTCGCGCCGTGCCCCTCCCGGTAGATCGCGCTCTGCGGGGCCATCGCCGCGGTGGTGTCGAGGTACATGTTCGGGCAACGCTCCATCAGCTCGAGATGCCGGCGGGTCTCGAACTGGCCCATGTGGGCCACGATCACCTTGAGCTCCGGGAACATGGTCATGACCCGCTCGAAGCGCGGGAAGCCGTCGTACTCGTTGGGCCAGGGCGCGCTGCCCACGTGGATCAGGAGCACCGCCCCGCGGGCCACCAGCAACTCGTAGACCGGCAGGATACGCGGGTCGTCCGGATGGAAGCGCTGGACATTGATGTGGAACTTGAAGCCCTTGAACCCGTAGCGGTCGAGCGCCTCCTCGGCCACGTCCACCACGTCGGGGTCCCCCGGGTGCACCGTGCCGAGCGGCAGCCCCGCGGGCAGCCGGCGGCCCGTCTCGTGAAGCCACGCGTTCAACTCGCGCGCGAGCCCCGGCTTGTGCGCGTACGAGAAGAAGACGAAGCGCTCCACGTCCTGCTCGGCGAGAAAGCGCGCGACCCACTCGGGCTCGGTCCCGTACTGGAACTCCCAGCCCGGCCGGCCGACGAACCAGCGGCGGATCGCGGCGGAGAGCCACGCGGGATGCAGATGGGTGTGGACGTCGATGTAGCGGAAACCGGGCGGCTGCGGCATTAGGCGCTCACCACCCACTGCCCCGGCCAGCCCGTCACCTCGCGCGGCGGGCTCACCCGCCCCGCCCGCGCCAGGGCGGACAAAGCCGTCTCCACCTCGCGGCGCGGGAGCCCGAAGAGCCGCGCGAGCAGCGCGGGGGTCGAGTACACCGCGCCGGTCAGGTAGCGCGAGAGCAGGTGCTCGAGGGCGGCCGGCCGGCGGAGGCGCCGGCCGGCCGCGACCGCCTCGGGCAGCCAGCGCTCGAGCAAGTCCCAGCGGTACGAGAAGGTCGGCTCGTACCGCTCCTCGGTCTTCACGATCCAGAGGCCCTGCTGGAGCTCCCCCATGGCCCGCTCGAACTCGCGCGTCTTGCCTGGCTCCAGCATGAAGCACTCCGCGCGGATGCCCCGCGTGTACTGGGGCGCCTCGCGCACGAGGCTGTCCATGATGCGCTTGGCGGTGAGCGAGAGGCGGCCCCTCTCGTACTCCGTGCGGTACGCGCGCGCCCGTTGATCGCCACGCACGAGGCAGTAGAAGGCCGGGAAGAGATCGAGCGCCACCAGCAGCGGCCGGCCCTTCACGAGCTTGCCGTAGTACACCTGGCGCCGGGCGGGCAGCACGTCCTTGAGC
>DASQAL010000042.1:0-1592 GCA_035635775.1 Candidatus Acidiferrum sp. | reverse complement strand
CGACACCGCGGTGCGGGACATCCAGTCGCTGCCGCACTCCGGCCGGCTGTTTGCCGCGCACGTGCTCCACGACCTGTGGAGGCTCACCTCGGGGCGCGCGCTGGTGGTGACCGACGTCGGCCAGCACCAGATGTGGGAAGCCCAGTACTACAAGCACGACCGGCCGCGCTCGCTCATCACCTCGGGCGGCCTGGGCACCATGGGGTTCGCGCTGCCGGCGGCGATCGGCGCGCGGTTCGCCCGGCCCGACGACGAGATCTGGGTGGTGGCCGGCGACGGCGGCTTCCAGATGACCGCCTGCGAGCTGTCCACCTGCGCGCAGGAGAACATCAAGGTCAACGTGGCCATCATCAACAACGGATTCCTCGGGATGGTCCGGCAGTGGCAGGAGTTCTTCTACAGCCGCCGCTACGTCGCGACCCCGCTGCTCAGCCCCGACTTCGTCAAGCTCGCCGAGGCGCACGGGCTGCTCGGCCTGCGCGTGACCGCCCGCGAGGAGATCGAGGGCGCGGTGGCGCGCGCGCAGAAGGCGCCCGGCACCGTGGTGGTC
Source organism: Candidatus Acidiferrum sp. (assembly GCA_035635775.1). GTDB lineage: Bacteria > Methylomirabilota > Methylomirabilia > Rokubacteriales > CSP1-6 > CAMLFJ01. The sequence goes on along the minus strand of DASQAL010000042.1, from coordinate 1,042 downwards.
GATTTCCGCGTCGAGCAGGAAGACAGCGTCTACCCGATGGTCCCCAGCAACTCGGACTTGCGCGACATGATCCGCCGCCCCACCCCGATGCTCGAGACGGGAGCCGACCCGTGACCCGGAGGATGAGATGAAGACCGCCGTCGCCCATACGTTCGTCGCCACCGTCGAGGATCGGCCCGGCGCCCTGAACCGGGTGGTGTCGCTGTTCCGCCGCCGCGGGTTCAACATCGCCTCCCTCACGGTGGGCACCACCGAGCGCCCCGGGGTCTCGCGCATCACCCTGGTGGTGAAGTCCGACCCGGACACCGCCCGCCGCGTGCAGGCCAACCTGGAAAAGCTGGTCGACGTGCTCCAGGTGCAGGACCTCACCGGCGTCGCCGCCCTGACCCGCGAGTTCGCCCTGGTCAAGGCGTCGGTCCCGCCCGAGAAGCGCGCCGAGGTGCTCCGCCTGTGCGGAGTGTTCCGCGCCCGCGTGGTGGACGTCTCGCCGGCCACCCTGACGGTGGAGATCACCGGGACGCCCGACAAGGTGGACGCGCTGCTCGAGGTGGTCCGCCCGTACGGCATCGCGGAGATGGTCCGCACCGGTCCGCTCGCCATGGGGCGCGGCGCGGAAGTGAACGAGGTCAAGGTCCAGGCCGGGATGGCGGCCTGAAATGGATGCCGTGATGCCACAAACTGAAAAGCGCGCCGCCGAAACCGGCGGCGGCGACCGAGTCATCGTCTTCGACACCAGCCTGCGCGACGGCGAGCAGGCGCCCGGCGCCAGCATGGACCTGGAGCAGAAGCTCCGGGTGGCGCGCGCGCTCCAGGCGCTCGGTGTCGACGTGCTCGAGGCGGGCTTCCCGGCTGCCTCGCCCGGCGATTACGAAGCGGTGACGGCGGTCGCCCGCCAGGTCGAGGGCCCGACCGTGTGCGCTCTCGCCCGGGCGAACCGCGAGGACATCGATCGGGTGACCGAGGCGCTCCGCCCGGCCGGGCGCAAGCGCTGCCACGTCTTCCTCGCCACCAGCCCCATCCACCGCGAGTTCAAGCTGGGCCT
>DASQAL010000041.1:0-5584 GCA_035635775.1 Candidatus Acidiferrum sp. | reverse complement strand
TGCGACGCTCCTTCACCCGCTACAACGAGCTGGCGAACGGCGTGCTTCGGGCCCTGGATCTCGACATGCCTGCGATCGATCTGGACGGCCTCCGGGCGATCCCGCTGCCGGTGCGCCGCCAGGTCGCGCCGCCGCCGCCCGCCGCCCGATGAGCCAATCAATGAGCCAATCAGTAGTATCAGTGGTCGCGTTCGACTAGGAGGCAGGTATGGCTGAGCGAGAGCTGACGTACGGCGAGGCGGTCAAGGAAGCCATTGCCGAGGAGATGCGACGGGACCCGACCGTCTTCATCATCGGGGAGGACATCGCCGAGGCCGGCCATCCCTTCAAGACCCTGGTCGGGCTGGTGCAGGAGTTCGGCACCGAGCGGGTCATCGACACGCCGATCTCCGAGCCCGGCTACGCGGGCATCGGGGTGGGCGCGGCCATGACCGGCATGCGGCCGGTGGTGGACGTCATGTTCGGCGACTTCATCACGCTGACCATGGACCAGATGGTGAACCAGGCCGCCAAGGCGCACTACATGTCGGGCGGCAAGATCAAGGTGCCGATCGTCTTCCGCACCACGCTCGGCGCCACCCGCCGCTCGGCCGCCCAGCACTCGCAGTCGCTCCACGCCTGGGTGAGCCACGTGCCCGGCCTCAAGGTGGCGCTGCCCTCCGGCCCCTACGAGGCCAAGGGGCTCATGAAGACCGCGATCCGCGACGACAGCCCGGTGGTCATCTTCGAGGACAAGATGATGTACCGGATGAAGGGCCCGGTGCCGGAAGGCGACTACACGATCCCGTTCGGAGTGGCCGAGGTGAAGCGGGTGGGGAAGGACATCACGATCGTGGCCACCAGCAGCATGGTGGGCGTGGCCCTGGGCGCCGCCAAGCTCCTGGACGCGGCCGGCATCAGCGCCGAGGTGATCGACCCGCGGACGACGTGGCCGCTCGACAAGCAGGCGCTGATCGACTCGGCCAAGAAGACCTCGCGCGCCCTGGTGGTGGACGAGGGCTACGAGCGCTACGGGGTCACCGCCGAGATCGCCGCGGTCATCGCGGAGGGCGCCTTCTATTATCTCGACGCGCCGGTGAAGCGCATGGGCGCGATGGACGTGCCGGTGCCCTTCTCCCCGGTGCTCGAAGACCTCACGGTCCCCTCGGAGCAAACCGTCTTCGAAGCCGCCCGCGCGATATGCCGCAAGGCCTAGAACCCTCTCCCTTTCCACCCTCTCCCCTCTGGGGAGAGGGCAGGGTGAGGGGCTAGTGGTGAGGAGCTGATGCCGACCAACGTCATCATGCCCGCGCTGGAGCTGGCGCAGGAGACCGGCAAGGTCCTGCGCTGGATGAAGGCGCCCGGCGACACGGTGCGGAAGGGCGAGCCCATCGTCGAGATCGAGACCGACAAGGTCACGGTCGAGATCGAGGCTCCTGCCTCCGGCATCCTGAGCAGCGTCACCGCGCAGGAAGGTGACGTCGTCCCGGTCGGCCAAACCATCGCCCTCATCGCCGCCGCGGGCGAGGTCGCTACCGCCGCCACCCTCTCCCCTGTGGGGAGAGGGCAGGGTGAGGGGGCCCGCGCCGAGGGGATCAAAGCCTCCCCGCTCGCCCGCAGGATCGCCGAGGAGCACGGCGTGGACCTCGCCCGCATCAAGACGGCGAGCGGCAAGATCGAGAAGGCCGACGTGCTCGCGTTCGTGGAGAGCCAGAAGGTGACGGCGCCGGGCAATGGCGCGGCGGTGCGGCTCGTGGCCGCGTCGCCCAAGGCGCGGCGGTTGGCGGTGGAGCGCGGGGTGGAGCTGGGCGCGGTGCGTGGGTCTGGGCCCGGCGGGGCGGTGCTGACCGTGGACGTTCCTGTGGCGCCCGTTGCCACTCCGCCCCTCACCCTACCCTCTCCCCAGAGGGGAGAGGGCGTGAGCACCGTGTGGCGGATCATGGCGGAGCGGATGACCGCGTCGTGGACCACGGCGCCGCACTTCTACCTGGTGCGCGAGGTCAACGTGGCGCGGCTGGTGGCGTGGCTCGGGACGGCGCGCAAGCAGACCGGGGCGCGCATCACGTATACGGATCTGCTCGTGAAGCTGGTCGCCGCGACGCTGGCGCAGCACCCGCGCGTCAACGTCTCGTGGAAGGACGGCGCGCTCGAGCGTCACGCCGAGATCAATATCGGCCTCGCGGTCGCGCTGGAGGACGGCCTCGTCGTCCCGGTGATCGCGCGCGCCGACACGCTCGGCCTGAAGGACATCGCGGCGCGCCGAGAGGACGTGGTGGCCCGCGCCCAGGCCGGCAGGCTGCGCCCGGCGGATATCCAGGGCGGCGTCTTCACCATCAGCAATCTCGGGATGTACGGCGTGGACGCCTTCAGCGCCATCGTCAATCCGCCGCAGGCCGCGATCCTGGCCGTCGGCCGCATCGCCGACCGCGTCGTGCCCGTAAACGGCCAGCCGGCCGTGCAGCCGACCATGACGCTGACCCTCTCTTGCGACCACCGGGCCCTCGACGGCGCCCGCGGCGCTCAGTTCCTGGGAGCGCTCGCGGACCTGATCGAGGAGCCGCTGGCCCTGCTCACCTGAGACCCGACGCCCTATGCCCCTGACCGACCGCTACGGATTGACCGTCACCACCGAATCACCCGCGGCCCTCGCGCAGTTCCAGGAAGGGATGGACCGGCTGCTGGCCTACGGCCCCGGCGCCGAGGAGAGCTTCGCGGCGGCGCTCGCGGCCGACGACGGCCTCGCGGTGGCGCACGTGGGGCGAGCCCTCCTGGCCGCGGTGCAGGGCGATGCCGCATCGGCACGCGCCGCCGCGGCCCGGGCGCGCGAGACCGTCGCCGGCGCGACAAGGCGCGAGCGCCAGCACGCGGAGGCGGTGAGCGCCCTCGTGGCCGGCGAGACCGCGCGCGGCCTCGCGCTGGTGGACGAGCACGTGAAGGACTTCCCGCGCGACGCGGTGCTCGTCAACCAGGCGAGCAGCTCCATCGCCCTGGCCGGCCGCAGCGATCGCGAGGAGCATCGCGTGGCCTTCCTCGAGCGGCTGGCGCCCGCGTACGGGGACGACTGGTGGTTCCAGTCGGCGCTCGCCTTCACCTACCACGAGGTGGACCGGTTCGAGGAATCGCGGCGGCTGTCGGAGGCCTCGCTCCAGCAGTACCCGCGCAACGCGAGCGCGGCGCACAACCTGGCCCACATCCAGTTCGAGACGCTCGACATCGACGCGGGGGCCGCGTTCCTCGACGAGTGGATGGCCGGCTACGACCGGCGCGCGACCTTCCACTGCCATCTGGCCTGGCACCAGGCGATGTTCGCGCTGCACGAGGGCCGCTACGCGCAGGCGCTCGCGATCTTCGAGCGCGATATCCGGCGCTCCGTCAATCCCCGCTCGGCCATGACCGACGGCACCGCGCTGCTCTGGCGCGTCCGCCTCGACGGCGCCCACGAGCCGCTGCCGTGGCGGTCACTCGCCGACCTGGCCGCGGGGGTCTCGCGGCCCGGCTACCTCTTCGGCGAGTGCCACGCCGCGCTGGCCTACGCGGCCTGCGGCGACGAGGCGGCGCTGACGAAGCTGATGGACGGCCTGCGGGCCCTCGACGCGAAGGGCAATCCGATCGCGGGCCGGGTCGTGCTGCCGCTGGTGCAGGGGGCGGCCGCGTTCGCAGCGGGCGATCACGCGGGGGCGCTGGCCCACTTCGAGCCGGTGGAGAGTGAGATGCACCGCATCGGTGGCAGCCACGCCCAGTGGGAGCTGTACGAGGAGACCATGGTGGTGTGCTACCTCGAGCTCGCGCGCTACGACGACGCCCTGCGCCTCGTGCGGCGGCGGCTCGCACGCCGCGCCTCGCCGCGGGACGTCAAGTGGCTCGCGCAGGCGAGCGCCCGGGGCGCGGCATGAAGGCCCACCCGCTCGCCGCCGACAGCGTGGAGAGCGTTGCGAGCCAGCTCCAGGAGCTGCGCGTGCGGGGGCATCGATGATCGAGGTTCGACGGCTGGGGCCGCAGATCGGCGCCGAGATCCTGGGCGTCGACGTCAAGACGCTCGACGACGCGGGCTTCGCGGTGATCTATCGCGCGTGGCTCGACCACAATGTCGCGATCGTGCCGGGGCAGACGCTCGAGATCGACGACTTCCTCACCTACAGCCGCCGCTTCGGCCAGGTGGTGCCGCACCCGTCGAAGATGACGCGCCACCCGGAGCGCCCCGAGATCACCCTGCTGGGCGTCAACAAGTTCGGCGCGGATGGCGCGCTCGACCTGGCGATCTACCGGCGCGGCGCCGAGGGCTGGCACACCGATGGCGCTTACGACGAAGAGCCCTTCAAGGCCACCCAGCTCTACGCCCTCGCGGTGCCGAGCCGCGGCGGCGATACGCACTTCGCCAGCATGTACGCGGCCTACGCCGCGCTGCCGCCCCGGGTGAAGGAGCGCCTGGAGGGCCGCAAGGGCGCCTTCACCTACGGCGGCCGCAGGAAGGCGACGGCCCTGCTCAACGCGGAGGATCGCGACTGGACGCCGGTCTTCCACCCGATCATCCGCACGCATCCGGAGACCGGCCGCAAGGGCCTCTACTTCGACCCGGGCAAGATCCTCTATATCGACGGGCTCGAGCCGGCGGAGAGCGACGCGTTGATCGACGAGCTGACCGAGCGCATGATCCAGCCCGACGGCGAGTATCGCCATCGGTGGCGCAAAGGCGACATCGTCATCTGGGACAACCGCTGCTCGTACCACAAGGCGGCGGGCGACTATCCACCGGAGGAAGATCGCATCCACTGGCGCGTCTCGATCAAGGAGCGGACATGAACGTCGTCGCGAGAATGCTCACGCAGGAGGAAGACGGCATCCCCGGCTACATGGCGCATCCGGACGCGCCCGGCCAGCGGCCGGGCATTCTGATGGTGCATCACGCCCACGGGGTCACCGCCGACTACAAGATCGACGCCTATCGCCTCGCGTGTCTCGGCTTCAACGTGCTCGCACCCGATCTCTTCAACATGTTCGGCATCGCGGGCACCAACCACATCGGCATGGGCGCGGATCTCCAGGCCAAGCACGGCGACGACGAGTTCCTGGGCAAGATGGACGAGGCCTGGCGCTACCTGATCGACCGCATGCACTCCGACCCGGCGCGCACCGGCTGCATCGGCCACTGCATGGGCGGGCGGCTGCTGATCCCGTTCGCGTCGGATCACCCGTCCGTGAAGGCGATCGTGCTCTACTACCCCTCGGTGCGCGACGAGCCCGAGACCTCGCACCGGCCCCGGCACGCCTTCCACCTGGCCAGGACGCTCCAGTGCGCCTCGCTGGTCTTCGCCGCTGGCCAGGACTTCATCGCCACGCCGGCCATCCAGGGCCCGCTCTGGCAGAGCTTCATCAGCAACGGTAAGCTCGTGGAGTGGCACTTCTTCTCCGACGCCAACCACGGCTTCCGCCACCCGGACAACGCGGGCTTCCAGCCGTACTACGCGGAGCTGACCTGGCCGCTCACCACCGGCTTCCTGCAGCGCACCGTCTAACGCCCTCGTACGAGAGGAGAACCCGATCATGAACGAGCCCAAGCAGAAGTTCAGCGCCAGCCTGGCCAAGGACGCCGTCTACCAGCAGGGCC
>DASQAL010000040.1:0-12136 GCA_035635775.1 Candidatus Acidiferrum sp. | reverse complement strand
GCGATCGCGCCCGCGTCCACGCGCAGGTCGGTGCCGGTGATCATCTCCGCGTCGTCCGAGACCAGGAAGACCACCGCGCGGGCGTAGTGGCGCGGGCTCGGGAGCTTCCCCATCGGCACCATCTTCGGGAAGTCGAGGCCGCCCGGACGCGGCTCGGGCCGCGGGCGCCCCCAGGCCACCGCGCGGTCGGCCGCCTCCTCGGTGTCGGTGGCGGTCGGCGTCAGGCTGTTCACCCGGATGCCGTGCCGGGCCAGGTCCATCGCGGCGGCCCGCGTGAAGTTGAGCAGCCCGCTCTTGCTCGTGGAGTAGGCGATGTTCCCGGCCTGGCCCTGGTGGCCGGCCGTCGAGACCACCACCACGATACTGCCGCGCCGCTGCCGTGCCACCATGAGCCGGGCCACGTGCTTGGTGCAGAGGAACGTCCCGGTGAGGTTGACCGCGATCTGGCGATTCCAGCGCTCGATCGGCATCTCCAGCACGCTCAGGCCGCCGAGGATGCCTGCGTTGTTGACCAGGATGTCCACGCCGCCGTAGGCGTCCCGGACGCTCGCCACCATCGCCTCCACCTGGCTCTCGTCGGTGACGTCGCAGGCGAGACCGAGGGCCTCCCCGCCGCCGCGCTTGATCGCCTCCGCGCACTGCGTGGCGTTGTCCGCCGCCACGTCGACGCAGACGACGGTGGCGCCCTCCTCGGCGAGGCCCTCGGCGATGCCGCCGCCGATATTGGGGCTGGTGCCGGTCACGATCGCGATCTTCTTCGCTAGACGCACGAGAGCGCTCCTCAGCCGAGGCCAGTGCGCAGCCCGAGTAGTCGAGCGAACAGGGCACCGGCCAGCGAGACGAACATGATGATGCAGGCCACCACCACCGCTTCCTCGAACTTGCGCTGGGCGACGTAGTCGAGCTGGAGGATCGAGAGGGGGCGGTTGGCGGTGGTGGTGAGCAGCGCGAAGTTCCCGATGTTGCGCGCGGCGCCCACGAAGGTGATCATGCCCACCGCGAGCAGGGTCGGGGCCATCAGGCGCAGGATTATCCGACGATAGGTTGTCCACCAGGACGCGCCCGCGATCCGGGAGGCCTCTTCCAGCTCGGCGCCGAGCTGCATGAGCCCGCTCCGGATGATCTGCACGCCGAGGGGCATGCCCGCGATGACCCCCGCGATGATCAGGAGCGCGGTGGTGCCGTAGAGCGGGCGCAGGAAGCCCACCCCGAGGAAGAGCCAGAGCAGGGCCAGGCCCAGGATGATGCCGGGCACCGTGAACGGCAGCCAGGAGACGAAGTCGAGCAGGCGCCGCCCCGCGTAGGAGGTGCGCGCGATGATGTAGGCGATGAGCGAGTGCACGATGATGGCCACCACCGCGGTGCCGATCGAGAGCACGAGGGTGTTGTGCAGCGAGCGGAGGAAGAGATCGTCCCCGAGGACGGTCTGCCAGTTCGCGAGGGTCCACGGGTCCGGCACGTGGAAGAAGCCGAACAGCTTCATGAAGGTGCCGAGCAGCGCGAACACCACCGGGACCCCGAGCACGACCAGGACCAGCGCCCCCACGAAGATCGTCGCGGGCGCGCGCCACCGGCCGAGCGCGTGGACCCGGCTCTGGAACTGGCCGGTGACCGTGGTGTAGCGCCGGCCCCGGGTCAGCCACTGCTGCGCGAAGACGAGCGGGAGCATGGCGGCCAGGATCAGGACGGCCAGCGCGGTGGCCGCGTCGTAGCGCGGCACGCGGGTGACGAGCAGATCGTAGATCGTGGTGCTGAAGACGAAGAAGCGGAAGGGCAGGCCCAGCACCTGCTCCACCTCGAAGGTCTGCAGCGACACCATCGTGCCGAGCAGCAGCACCGATAGGATGGCGGGGGCCATGACCGGGATCGTGATGCGCAGCGCGGTGCGGAGCGTTCCCGCGCCGGCCACTCGGGAGGCCTCCTCGAACGCCGCGTTCATGTTGCGGAACGCGGGGGTGAGGAGGATCACCTTGACGGTCAGGGATCCGGTCACGATGTGGACCCAGACGATGCCCCAGAACGAGTAGATGTTGAACGGGCCCGCGCTCACGAACGGCAGCGCCGCGAGGGAGGTGTTGACCAGCCCGTACTCGGGATCGAGGAGCAGGATCCAGCTCAGCGTCACCGTGAACGGGGGAAGGAAGAACCCGGCCCAGAACGCGAACTCGAACCAGGCCCGGCCGGGCAGATCGGTGCGGGCGAGGAGCCAGGCGATGAGGACGGCGAGGGGCAGGGAGAGAAGCTGGCGCGCGAACGTGACCGTGAGCGTGTTGACGAGGGCGGCGCGGAGCCCGGGCTCGCCGAGGGCGGCCCGCCAGCCGTCGAGGCCGTAGCGGGCCGGCTGGCCGGGCGGCGCGACCTGGAGGCTCTGGAGCGCGACGAGGACCAGCGGGAACACCACGCACAGGGCCACCGCGGCGAGGACGACGGTGCACAGCACCGCCTGCAGCTCGAGCCGCCGTGGCCGGGCGCCCGCGAGGGTCCCGGTCAGGCCGGCCACACGCTCACCAGCTCCGGGGGGAAGCCGAGCCGCACCCGCTCGCCTTCGCGCCAGTCGCGCGTCCGGGTCAGGAGCAGCACGATGCAGTGCGCGCCGCCGAGCGTGACCCGGGCCTCGTAGCGATCGCCGACGAAGGACAGGGTGTCGATGGTGCCGAGCAGGTGGTGGGGGTCGCGTTCCCCGGAATCGTCCGGCACCACGCGGATGTCCTCGGGGCGGATGGCGATGGTCGCGGCCGCGCCGGGCGCGAGCGTGGTCGGCGACGCGCTCCGGCCGGCGAGCGTGCATCCGCTCAGCGGTCCGTTCATCGCCACCGCGACGCTCCCGGCGGTCTGAGCGGATGCGGGTGCGGTGACGCGGCCGCTCAGCACCACGGTCTGGCCGAGGAAGTCCCGCACGAAGACCGAGGCGGGCCGCTCGTAGAGCGCCCGCGGCGAGCCGACCTGCTCCACGCGCCCCCGATGCATCACCGCGATGCGGTCGGAGAGGCTGAGCGCCTCGACCTGGTCGTGGGTGACGAACAGCACCGTGATCCCGAGCCGGCGCTGCAGCAGCTTGACCTCCACCCGCATCTGCTCGCGCAGCTTCGCGTCCAGATTGCTGAAGGGCTCGTCGAGCAATAAAAGGTCCGGCTCGTAGACGAGGGCCCGGCAGAGGGCCAGGCGCTGCATCTGCCCGCCGCTCAGCAGCGTGCCGGGGCGCGTCTCCATGCCGCCCAGGCCCACCAGGTCGAGCACGCGGGCCACCTTGTCGCGCACGACCGCCTTCCGGAGGCCGCGCAGCTGGAGCGGGTAGGCGACGTTCTCGAACACGGTCATGTGAGGCCAGACCGCGTAGGACTGGAACACCATCCCGAGGTTGCGCCGGTTGGGCGCCAGGAAGAGCCGCCGCGCCGCGGACGCCACCACCCGGTCGCGCAGGGTGATCTCGCCCGCGTCCGGATGCTCGAGGCCGGCCACGAGGCGGAGCGTGGTGGTCTTGCCGCAGCCGCTGGGGCCGAGCAGGGTGAAGACCTCGCCCCGGCAGATCGACAGCGAGACGGAGTCCACCGCCCCCACCTCGCCGAACCGCTTGCTGACGCGGTCGAGCGCGAGGACCGTCTCGCCGACGCCGGGCTGCGGCCCCACTTTCAGATTGGTTGGCGAATCCGCTACTTGATGACCGCTTTGCCGAGGTCCTGGGTCTTGACCACCTCGGCCAGGTTCTCCTCCGCGTCCACCTGCAGGAGCTTGGCGCTCCGGGGGACCACGATCTGGGGATTGCCCGGCTCCACGCCGACGCGACGGCTGTTGGTCTCGACCTCGCGGGCCCACACGACCTGGGCGTCCTTGGTGAGCAGCCAGTTGATGAACACCTTCGCCGCGTTGGGATGCGGCGCCCGGTTGACGAGCCAGAGGACGCTGCTGCTGGAGTTGACGGTGTCCATCTCGGGGAAGTGGAAGGTCTTGAGGTTCTTGCCGAGCCCCTGCTTCTGGAACTGGCTGAGGAGCAGCGGGTTGACCCCGAGCGCGATCGGGTACCGGCCCCGCACCATGAACTCGGCGATCTGACGGGTGTCGCGGCTCAACGCGGGCTCCTGGTCCACGAAGAGCTTCTTGATGATGTCGTCGCCCAGGTTGAGGCGGGCGCTCGTCATCGACCAGAACGAATCGCCCATCGTCCGCACGTCGGGCAGGAGCAGCTTGCCCTTCCAGCGGGGGTTCAGCAGATCCGTGAGGCCCTTGATGTCTTCCTTCACCAGGTCGGTATTGATCGTGATGCCCGCGCCGCGGACCGCGCAGAAGCCATAGGCGAGCGCGCGATCCTTCACCGCCGAGAAGCCGCGCTCGAAGCCGCCCTCCCAGCCCGCGTCGTCCATCACTTCCGGCAGCACGATGGCCGGCCGCACCGGATCCCACACGCCGGCCGGGCGCAGTACCTGCAGCGCGGTGCTGGTGGGGATCGTGGCCACGTCCCACGTGAAGAGGCTCGCCTGGCGCTCCTGGAGGACGCGCGGGGCGAAATCCTGGGAGTGCAGCCCGGTGTGCTCGAGCTTGATGTCGGGATACGCCTGGGTGAAGGCCTTGAGCGCGCGCTTGTAGCCGTCGCCGGGGAAGGTGTTGACGACGACCTTGCCCTCCTTCTTGGCCGCGGCCACGACCGGCGCCCACTCCGGCGGGGTCGCGGCGGCGCGGGCCGGGGTGGTCCGGGTGAGCACCGCCGCGCCGCCGAGGGCGAGAGTCTGGAGCAGGCGTCGCCGAGTGATCGTCATCGGCCGGCCCGCCGTCGCTGCTCCTGGAGGTACCGGACCGAGACCCGGTCGAGCGGCACCGCGTCCGGCGACAGGCCGTCGGGGTTCTTGTAGTCGAACGGGGCGTCGCGGCCGCCGAGGTGCTTGGTCACGACCAGCCGGCGCCACTGGATCACCTCGGCGTCGGTCGACGAGAGCTTCTCCGGGGTGTCGTAGCGCTGGTTGATCATCACCCGCTCGTCCTGGCGCGAGAAGTTGTACTCGATGATCCACCGATGGATCGCCGCGTAGGCGAGGCGCTCCGCGATCCGGCCGAGCCTCGTCTTGGGCCGGAGGCAGTGGTAGTACCACACGCGGGTCAGATGTTCCTCGACCGGCACGCACATGCGGGTGTAGAGATCCCAGCCGAACTCGGCGCGGAACATGCCGGGCAGGTGGTGGCCCCCACACCACTTCGCGGACCGCGGCGGGGGAATGTGGCGGCGTGCCCGCTCGGCGAGCGGCCGGGTGAGCCAGGTCCAGAGCCGACGGTACGTCGTCTTCGGCCATTTCCGGCCGTCGAGATAGAGGTCCTGGTGCGGGTTCTGGCGCATGTAGTTGCTCTCGGCGACGTCGCCGCCGAAGCCGTTGCCGACGAAGATGGGGTGCTCGCCCTGCGCGCCCCGCGCGATGAAGCCGGTGCGGGCGACCACCACCGCGTTGCGGTGCACGTAGTTGACGTGGGAGTCCATCGAGTTCTCGAGCGCGACCTCCCAGTTGCACCGCCAGTGGACCTGACCGATCAGCACGAGGGTGTCCTCGTCGAAGAACTCCTCGGGCACGTCCTCCTCGATGGGGGCGGGCGTGCCCGCGCCGATCCATACGAAGACGAGGCCCTTGAGGGTTTGCGTCGGGTAGGCCTTGGCCTCGGTGCCGGCCTTGCCGCACACCCCCGAGCTCGGGCCCTCCGAGAGCACCATCACGTTCTTGCCCGACTCGTCGTACACCCAGCCGTGGTACGGGCAGGCCACGGTCCCGCGGTAGTGGCAGTCGCCTTCGCTCAGGCGCGCGCCGCGGTGCGGGCAGACGTCCTGGATGGCCACCACGTCGCCGGCGGCCCCGCGGAACAGGCAGATCTCCTCGCCGAGCAGGGAGACCTTCACCGGCTTGCGGCGGCCGACCTGTCGGTCGGCGACCGCGGGATACCAGTAGTTGCGCAGGCCGAGCTTCGGGATCAGGGGCCGGATGTCGCCGCTGAGCTTGGGAACGCCGTTGCTCGGGAGCGCGTCGGCGACGTGAAGACGGGCGGTGGATTGGGGGGTGGGTGTCGGCACGCCGATCTCCTCTATCGCCTCAGGGAATGAACGTGGCGAAGCACTTGTTCGAGTTGAACGACCAGGTCTCGATGAAGTCGCACTCGTCCGGCTTGCGCCCCAGGGCCTCCATGGCGCCGACCAGCATGTACCAGTTGAGCATCTCCTGCTGGCCCGACGTCTCGATGGCCTCGAGCGGCGTCTTGCGCCATGTTTCATAGTCGCCGAGACGAAGCGCCTCGTAGAGCCGCCGGTCTGACTCGATGTCGGGGTAGAGCTGGTGGTGCTTGTCGGTGAGGAAGGCGTGCGACCAGCTCGACGAGGCGATGAGGGCGGTGCGCCAGGGGCTGTCTCGCATGACCCGCGCGGTCGCGGCGCCGACCTCCATGCATCGCTTCGGCGAAGGAGACGGCGGATCCAGGTCCGCGTCGGCGAGCGGGTTCGCGAGGCTGCCGCGCCCGCCGCGCTGGGCGATCACCCGCCGCCCGTAGCAGTTCACCTGGAACGCGATGACCGGATACGGGAATCCGCCCCGGTCGTAGTCGAGGAACATGATCGTGTTCAGGAACGCGTGGGCGAGGCCCGGGTAGTGCAGGGGCTTGTAGGCGTACGCCATGTCGACGCCCTGCTCGAGGAGCCCGGTCGCGAGGTACTTGCCGGCCTGCCGGTGGCCGGTGATCTCGAACGTCGTCTCCGAGGGTTCCCCCCACACGTTGGGCCCGGCTCCCGAGCGCTGCCACGGCCGCGCTTCCACCTTGTCGTAGGCCAGCACGCAGAACGGGGGGATGACGTCCTCGGTGAAGTTCTCGTGCTGATCGTCACCCCAGATGATCACGACCTCCGGCCGGAAGTCGTCGAGGATCCGCCGGGCCTTGCGGAAGTGGTGGAGGAGGATCTCCCGGTGCGCGGCCGCGCTCGCGGTGCCGCCGTCACGGCCGTACTCCGCGCGCATCGGCGCCGGCCAGCTCGCGGGATCGCGGTAGCGCTCCGGGAGGCCGGGGTCCTGCTGGACGCGGCGCAGGATCGCGGCCATGTTCTGGTCCAGGCCCGTGAGCGGCGGGTAATGCGTCATGCCCAAGCCGAGAATCTCGCCCATGCGATGGTTCCTCCCCGTCGGCGTGCAAGCGCTTGCGCAACCCTAGTCCCCCTCCCCGGTTCTTGTCAAGGCGCGCTATACTGGCGGTCGTCCATGGCACGGTCCAACCCTCGGAGCGGCCGGCGGCAGTCCCGGCGACGCGGCTCGACGCCGGTCACGCTGAGCCATGTGGCCCGCGCCGCCCGGGTCGCCGCCTCCACGGTGTCGCGCGCCCTGGCCGGTGACGCGCGCATTTCCCCGGCGACCCGGCGTCTGGTCGAGCGGGCCGCTCGCCGCCTCGGGTACGCGCCCAACGCGCTCGCGCGCGGGCTGGCCGGCGGCGGGGCCGACGTCCTCGCGGTCGTGGTCCCGCGGAGCGCCGAGTACACGTTCACGAGCCCGTTCCACCTCGCCGCGCTCAAGGGCGTGAGCCGCGTGCTCCAGGAGACGGGCCACCTCTTGCTGCTGTCCTTCCTCGAGGATCGGGACTACGTGGCGCTGCATCGGAGCGGTCTCTGCCGCGGGGTGATCGTGCTGATGTCGCGGGTCGGAGATCGACGGATCGCGGCGCTCGCCACGCATCGCGTGCCCACCGTGCTGATCCCGGGTGATTCCTCGCTGCCGAGTGTCACCTCGCTCACCTTCGACGTCGCCGGGGGCACCGCCGCGGCCACCCGGCACCTCCTGGCCCTCGGCCATCGCCGGATCGGGTTCATCGGGGGCGTGCCGAGCTCGCTCCTGCATCGCGACCGCCTCGCCGCCTTCCGGCGGGTCCTGGCCGCGGCCGGGGTGCCGCCGGAGCCCGCGCTCGAAGCGGAGACCAATTTCACGGCCGCCGAGGCCTACGACCGGGCGCTCGATCTGCTCCGCCTGCCCCAGCGCCCGACCGCGCTCCTCTGCAGCAACGACGTGATGGCGGACGCCGCGCAGGCCGCCGCGCAGCATATGGGCTTCGGCGTGCCGGATGATCTGTCGCTGGTGAGTCTCGCCGGGCTTCCCGGCCCCCGGCCCGCGGCCCCGGCCATGGCGCGGGTGATCCTCGACTTCGAGCAGGCCGGCGCCACCGCCGCCACGCTCCTGCTGAAGCTCGTCACGGACCGCTCCGCGCCGGCGGCGGCGGTGCTGCTCCCGGCGGAGTTCGATCCGCGCGGGTCCACCGCGCCGCCGGCCTCCCCGCCGTCTTGACGGACGCGCGGGCGCTACTGCCCGCCCGTCACGTCGATGGTCACGCCGGTGACGAAGTCGGCGTCGGCGGAAGCCAGGAAGCAGATGACCCGCGCCTGGTCCTCGGGCGTGGCCACCCGCCCGAGCGGGGTGCGCTTGATCTCGGCTTCCTGACCCTCCGCCGAGCGGCGCTCCCAGTGCGGCCGGATGCGCTCGGAGAGGGTGAGGCTCGGCGCGATCGCGTTGACCGTGATGCCGTGGGGGCCGAGCTCGAAGGCGAGCTTGCGGGTGAGCGCGATGATGCCCCCCTTGGCGGTGGCGTAGGCGCTCGAGCTCTCGCGGCTGAGACCGCGGCCGGCGATCGACGCGAGGTTGACGATCTTGCCGCTCCGCTGGCGCTTCATCACCGGGATCACCGCGTGGCAGAAGAGAAACGTCCCGGTCAGGTTGAAGTGGAGCAGCTTCTGCCACTCCGCGAGCGTGAGCTCGTCGAGGGCCGCGGCGGGGCGGGTGACGACGGTGCTGCCGCCCACCCCGTTGACCAGGATGTCGATGCGCCCGTGGGCCTCGACGGCGCGCTGGACCGCGCCCTCCACCGATGCCGCGTCCAGGGCGTCGGCGCGCAAGGCGAGCGCGCGCCCGCCCGCGGCGACCACATCGGCGGTCAGCCGGTCGAGCGCGGCCGGCTCCACGTCCACTCCCACCACGGTGCCGCCCTCGCGCGCGATGATCATCGCGGTCGCGCGGCCGATGCCGGCCCCCGCGGCGGAGATCAGCGCGACCTTGCCCTGGAATCGCATGAAGTCGTCCTCCCGGGCGGGATCATACCTCAGCGCGTAGAATAGGGTCCGTGACCTACGACTGTGTGTTCTGTGGCGAGGAGAACGACGTCTTCGTGGATCCGAGCGGAGGCCGTCACCAGACCTTCACCGAGGACTGCACGGTGTGCTGCCGCCCCAACCTGATCACGCTCGAGATCGACGACGACGGCGACGTGCAGATCCAGGTCGTCCAGGAGTACGAGGCCTAGCGCGTCGAGGCGACCCGGGTGATGTAGTCGACGAAGCGGGCGGTCGGGTCAAAGCCGAGCACCTCCGGCGCGTTGGCGACGAAGTTCGACGTGGCGTTGATGTCGTAGTAGTAGATCTGCCCGTCCCGCTTGGCCACCAGGTACTCCACGCCGCCGATGTCGATGGAGGCGGCGTGCGTGAGTCGGAGCACGGTGTCGATGGCTTCCGGGGGCGCATCGAAGCGAGTGACGGTGAGGCCTGGCCGGGGCGCCGCGGGGCAGGCCTCGAGCGGGGTGACCGTAGGCGCGGTCGGGGCGTCGGGCACCTGGCAGATGTCTGCCGGGCACAAGTTGAAGCCGGCCTGCGGCTCGCGCACGATGCGTATCGCGTAGAGGTACTGGCCGTCCATCACCTCGACCCGCACGATCGCGCCCTCGTCCGACTCGAGGTACTCCTGCACGAGCACCGTCCCGTCCGGGCCGAAGTGGAGACCACCCAGGCCGGCCTCCAGATCTTCGCGTGAGTCGAAGCGGACGATGCCCGCCCCCGAGCCGCCGACGTTCGGCTTGACCACGAGTGGGAAGGGGATCTGGTCGAGGGCTTTCAGGATCTTGTCCCGATGATTGACCACCAGCGTGCGTGGATAGCGGGCGCCCGCGCGCTCGAGCAGATCGAGCTGGAGCGCCTTCGACTTCTCGCTGCGGTAGGCCGGGACCGGGTTGATGACCGGCACGCCGAGCGAGGCGTAGTGGTTGAGCAACGCCTCGGCATAGAAGAGCACGCCGGCGTGCCCGCGGGTGGCCGACGACGGACTCGTGCGGTTCACGATCACGGAGTAGCGGGGGTCCCGGTCGCGCGGATCGTACGCGTGATTGGAGTGATCGACTTTCTCGTACGGCAGTCGGCGGGCTTCCAGCTCGGCGATCAGACGGCTCGACCACTCTGGGTGCTCGTCCAGGATCGCGATGGGACCGCGCAAGGCCGTGTTCATATGGGCTCCCCGACCATTACTCTATTCTCGACCGGTAAATGGGATAATGCCTACCGCGGTCGGGACTGTCAAGCGGGAGGCTGCATGGTTGCCGACGGCCTGCCCGACCAGCTCGACCCGCAATAAGCGGGGGCCGCTCGTGCGGCGGGTCGGCTAGAGGCGGCGCGCGCCGACCCAGCGCGTCCGGAACCAGTCGTCGTCCAGCCGCGCGATCTTCACGCCGCCCGGCCTGGCGGAGTGGACGAAGCGCCCGTCGCCCAAGTAGATGCCGTTGTGGCGGAGCTGATTGAAGAAGACGACGTCGCCTGGTATGAGGCGACCCCGGTCGACCGGTGTGCCGAGGCGGAACTGCTGCGCGGCATTGTGGGGAATGGCGACGCCGACCTGGCCGAAGGCGTACATGACGAGGCCGGAGCAGTCGAAGCCGGACGGGCTCCCGCCGGCCCACACGTAGGGCGCGCCCAGGTATCGGGTCGCCAGGCGGGCGGCGGTCGCGTTGCGGGACGACGGGGACTCGTCGGGCGCACCCGTGGTCGCGGGAAGATCTGGCGAGATAACCTGCTTCGCGCAGGCGGTGACCGCGAGGAGCAGGAGCAAGGCGAGGATCGCGCGGCGCGGCGCAGTCATCGTGAATCACCGTAGCACGACCCGTCCGCGGATCGGGAGGCCTGGGACGCGCGAGACGGCTTCATGGTGCAGGCGCCCTGGATGGTGATCTTCCCCGGGCTCGCCATCATGGCCGCGGTACTCGGCTTCAACATGGTGGCCGACGGCCTGCGCGACTGGCTCGACCCGCAGCAGGCGGCGGGCCGCTCGTGATGGCCGTCTCGACGTTCCCGCGGTAGCATGAGCGCCATGAAGAATCAGCGGTTCGTCATCGTCGGAGCCGCGCTCGCCGGCGGCAGCGCGGCGGCGGCCCTCCGCGAAGGGGGCTTCGACGGCGAGATCACGCTGATCGGCGCCGAGCCGCTGATGCCCTACAATCGCCCGCCGCTGTCGAAGGGCTATCTCCGCGGCCAGGACCGGTTCGAGGATCAGCTCGTCAACCCGCCCGCGTACTACGCCGAGCACCGCATCGACCTGCGACTCGGCCTCCGCGCCGACGCCATCGATCCGAAGCGGAAGCTCGTCTTACTGGAGCGCGGCGAAGAGGTCCCGTACGACCGGCTCCTGGTGGCCACCGGCGGGCGCAACCGGACGCTGACGACACCGGGGGCCGATCTCCCGGGCATCTTCCAGCTCCGCACCGTCGAGGACTGCGATCGGATCCGCGCCGCGGCCAAGCCCGGTCGCCGCGCGGTCGTGATCGGCCTCGGCTTCATCGGCTCCGAGGTAGCCGCGTCACTCCGTCAGATGGGCGTCGACGTCACGGCGGTGGAGGGTCACCCGGTGCCGCTGGCGCGGGTCCTCGGCCCGGAGGTCGGCGCGGTGCTCGCCGGCATCCACCGCGAGAAGGGGGTGGAGCTGGTCCTGGAAGATTCGGTCGCCGCCTTCGAGGGCGCGGGCCGGGTGGAGCGGGTGCGGACCGGGAAGGGGCGGGCCCTCGACTGTGACTTCGTGGTGGCCGGGATCGGCATCGTCCCGAATGCCGAGCTGCTGGCCGCCGCGGGGGCGGCGGTGGACAACGGCGTGCTCGTGGACGAGCACTGCCGGACCTCGCTGCCCGACGTCTACGCGGCGGGCGACCTGGCGAACCATCTTCATCCCCTCTTCGGGCGCCTGCGCGTCGAGCACTGGAACAACGGCTACCGGCAGGGGCGCGCGGCGGCCCGGGCGATGCTCGGCGGCCCCGAGCCCTACGACTACCTTCACTCCTTCTGGTCGGATCAGTACGAGCACGTCGTCGAGTACATCGGCTTCGCGGCCGCCTGGGA
>DASQAL010000039.1:0-9230 GCA_035635775.1 Candidatus Acidiferrum sp. | reverse complement strand
CGCGAGGTCGCCGACCTGGTGCTGCTCGACACCATCATCACCGGCGCGCGCGACAAGGTGGCGCCGGCCTCGCTGCGTGGTCTGCGGGTGGGCATGCCCCGCGCGGTGTTCTGGAAGAACCTCGACCCGGAGACCGAGCGGCTCGCGACGGCGGCGCTGGATCGGCTGCGGGGCGCGGGCGCCGAGGTCGTCGAGGTGGACATGCCCAGGCTCGCGGAGCTCAATGGCAAAGTCAGCTTCCCGGTCGCCCTCTACGAGGCCAACGTGGACCTGACCCGATACCTCAAGCGGTACCGGATCCCGCTCGACATCAAGGGGCTGGCCGAGCGCATCGCGAGCCCGGACGTGAAGGGCCTCTTCGCGAGCGCCATCGTGCCCGGCGCGAAGGACGCGATCCCGGAGAAGGTCTACCGCGACGCGCTCGCCACGCGGCCGGCGCTCCAGCGCCTCTACGCCGAGACGTTCAAGACCCACGGCATCGCGGCCCTCGTGTTCCCCACCACCCCGCTGCCCGCCGCGCCCGTGGGCGACGACCAGACCACCAAGCTGAACGGGGCGGACGTGCCGACCTTCTTCACGTTCATCCAGAACACCGATCCGGGCAGCAACGCGGGCATCCCCGGGCTCACCGTCCCGATCGGGCGCACCGCGGCCGGCCTGCCGGTGGGGCTCGAGCTGGACGGGCCCGCGGGCAGCGACCGGCGCCTGCTCGGCATCGGGCTCGCGCTGGAAGCGCTGTTCGGCCGCCTGCCCGCGCCGTGAGGAGCCTGCCATGAGACTGCTGAGCCCGGCCGAGATGAATCAGCTCCGGCCCGCCGAGAGCCACGCCTTCCGCGGGCCCGTGCCCACCCAGATCGTGTCCAGCGAGGAGTACTTCCCGACGCCGCAGACCGCGGCGCAGCGGGAAGTCGAGGCGCGGCTCAAGGCGCTGGGCGACGAGCTGGGCGCGCGACAGGGAGTGAGCCGCCGGGCCTTCTTCCGCACCGCGGCGGGCATGGCGGCGGCCTACGTGGCCATGAACGAGGTGTACGGGCCGCTCTTCGCGGCCACCCGCGCGGAGGCCGCCGACAAGGATATGGCGGCAGAGCGGGCGAATGCGCTCGCCGGGCAGTTCATCATGGACACGCACACCCATTTCCTCAAGGACGACACGCGCCTCACCGGCTTCGTGCGCATGCGGGAGACGGTGGGCCGGGCGGGCTGGAACCCGGGGCTGGCCGGCCGGCCGCAGACCATCGAGGATCTGAAGTTCGACAACTACTTCAAGGAGATCTTCCTCGACAGCGACACCAAGGTGGCGCTCATCAGCAGCGCGCCCTCCGATGTGCCCACCGACTGGTTCCTCACCAATGAAATGATGGCGCAGGCCCGCGCCACCGTGAACGCGCGCCTCGGCGGGCGCCGGCTGCTCACCCACGCCATCTTCACGCCGGGGCAGCCCGGCTGGATGGAGGCGCTCGAGCGCGCCCTCGTGGATCTCAAGCCCGATTCGATGAAGGGCTACACGATCGGCGACAATACCAACAAGGACCAGAGCCGTCACCCGTGGCGGCTCGACGACGAGCAGCTCCTCTACCCGGCCTACGAGAAGATGGCGAAGGCGGGCGTCGTCAACGTCTGCATCCACAAGGGCCTCTTCCCGCCCTCGCTCGACCAGCGCTACCCAAGTCTACGAGCCCACTGCGACGTGCGCGATGTGGGGAAGGCGGCGAAGGACTGGCCGCAGCTCAACTTCATCATCTATCACGGGGCCTATCGCTTCGCGGGCGGCGGCAACCCCGCTGACGCGCTCGCCCAGTTCGAGCAGACCGGGCGCGTGGACTGGGTGACCGACCTGGCCGAGATCCCCGGCCGGCACGGCGTGACCAACGTCTACGCCGATCTCGGCCAGCTCTTCGCGCTGACCACGGTGGCCCAGCCGCGGCTCACCGCGGCCCTGATGGGCATGCTGGTACGCGGCCTGGGCGCCGACCACGTCATCTGGGGGACCGACGCGGTGTGGACCGGCGCGCCGCAATGGCAGATCGAAGGGCTGCGCCGGCTCGAGATCCCGGAGGACATGCAGAAGAAGCACAGCTTCGCGCCGCTCGGGGCGGCCGATGGCCCGGTGAAGAACGCGATCCTCGGGGAGAACGTCGCGCGGCTCTACCGCTACAACCGCCACGCGGAGCTGGCCGGGCCGAGCCGCCTCGCCGAGCTCAAGGCCGAGTACGAGCGCCGGGGGATCGGCCGCAGCAACCGCCGCTACGGCTACGTCGTCGTCGGAGGCTGAGCCGGCGCGGCCGGCCCCCCTGGGATCAGTTGCTCAGCGCCCCGGCGCGGGGCCGGCCCATACCCAGACGTAGGGGTAGTCCACTCCGTTGCCGTGACGCGCCCAGCGGCCGGTCGGCAGCGTGATCTCGGGCGCGGGCTCTGGCCGCGGCGTCGGCACGTAGACCAGGCTCGGCGGCGACGGCACAACGATGTAGATCGGCGGCGGGATCACGATCACCGGTGGTGGCGCGGGTGGGAGATAGACCGCGTCCAGGCAGCACGAGATGAACGGGTGCGGCCGGGGATGCGGCCTGGACGGCCGGGGATGCGGCCGCGACATCATGCCGGCCGGGCGATCGTCGGCCCACGCTGCCGCCGGACCCAGCACGAGCAGAGCGAGCGTGATCGCAACCAGCCCAGCCAGACGGTGCATGGCCAAAGTGTACTCCTCCAACCGCTTGACAACGA
The DNA here is from genome assembly GCA_035635775.1 of Candidatus Acidiferrum sp. Lineage (GTDB taxonomy): Bacteria > Methylomirabilota > Methylomirabilia > Rokubacteriales > CSP1-6 > CAMLFJ01. The sequence goes on along the minus strand of DASQAL010000039.1, from coordinate 6,509 downwards.
GCGCGAGCGGCGGTTTGCTTGGAACCGACGGACGGTGAGGCGCCGCCGGCTGTCCTGCCGTGAACCCACAGGAGATCAGGATATGGAGAACACGCCACCCGGCTCGCACGGCGCGTCATCGGGCGTGAGTCTTACCTGATGGCGCGCGAACTCAGCTAGGGCACGACCAAGATCCCGGCCCATGGTCGGGACATGCCGCAGGCATGAGCCTGCGCGCGAGAAACCGAGGCCCGGCAGGCGGCTCACCGGTGCCGCCTGCCGGGCCGTTTCTCACGGGCTCCGGGCCGGTCTTCTCCTGGCTCGGTCGGAGGAAGACGCGGCATGGCGCAGTGGGATCGCATAGACGTCGATGCCTCACCGATGCGCCTGTACGTCGGCATGCCCAGCCTTGGCCGGGCCTTTCCCGCGGTCATCGTCATCCACCCCGGCTCGGGCGTGGACAAGTTCACCGAGGACCGGGTGGAGAACCTGGCCCAGCAGGGCTACCTGGCCATCGCCCCCGACCTCTACCACCGCCAGACCAGCGCCGCGGCCGGTGTGTCGAGCGCCGCGGCCGGTGTGTTGGACGACGGCGACATGCTGACGCGCATCGGCCGTCTCCGCGACCCGGAGGTGATCAGCGATGTCAATGCGGCGGTCAACTATGCGAGAAGGCTGAAGGACACGCAGCTCGGCGACGTCGGCATCATCGGCTTCTGCATGGGGGGGCGCGTCGCCTACCTGATGGCGGCCTCCAAGCCGGTGTTCAAGGCGGCAGGCGTCTTCTACGGCGGCGATATCATGAGGGCGTGGGGGAACGGCCCGACTCCGTTCGATCTGACGCCGTACATCCACTGTCCGATCGCGGGCTTCTTCGGCGCCGAGGACGCGAATCCCTCGCCCGCGGACGTGGACCGGATCGCCGCCCAGCTCGACAAGTACCGTAAGCCCCGCGAGTTCCATCGCTACCCGGACGCGGGGCACGCCTTTCTCAGCTTCACGAACCCCGCCACCTACCGGGAAGGCCCCGCGCGCGATGCGTGGGACAAGCTCATCCCGTTCCTGCAGCGCAACCTGCAGACGAGCCGCCAGCCGCGCCAGCGGCTGACCTGAGTCGGTCAGGCTGCCGTAGGCGACAGCCTCGGCGCGGCGGCGTCGGCCGGCCGCGCGGGGGGAGGCGTGAGTGGATAGCCCTGGAGCATGTCGTAGAAGACCTGGCACCAGGGGCAATCCACGCCAGCGTCCATGTTCGCGCAGGTACAGCGGCCTTCGAACTGGGTGGCGATCTTCGCCGCTTTCTCGCGAAGCTTCATGATCGGCCCTCCGTTGATCAGACCGTAGCCCCGGCCTGCGACACCTTGATGGCAGCCGAATGAAGATGGCATGCCATTCTATTCACCACAAGCAATCGAGATGCCACCAAGGTAGTTCCGCGAAGGCGGCCACAAACCGGCCCGCGCAAGCGCGCGCGAAGCGCCAGCCTGTCGTTTCTACCGGGTCGAAGGGGCGCGGAACGCGGCGTGCTCGGCGGTCCAGCGCTTCAACAGCTCGGGATCCGGCACCTGGGCGATGCCCGGCACCCGCGAGGTGGCGACCTCACCACGGCCGCTCAGGACGATCTCCGGCTTGCCGAGGTCGTTCGTGTAGAAGTACGAGGACGGGAAGATGTCACCCGGGTAGGTGAAGTTGGGCAGGGTGGCCAGCTCGGCGCAGATGGCCCCGCCGATCGCGCTCTCCAGCATGCCGCCCACCCAGCAGGGGATGTCGTGCTGGGCGCACAGGGCCTGGATCTCGCGCGACTCGGTGAGCCCGCCCACCCGCGCCATCTTGATGTTCACGACCCGGCAGCTCTTCAGGCGAATGGCCGCCTGCACGTGCGCCAGGCTCTGGACGCTCTCGTCGAGGCAGACCGGGGTCCCGATCCGCTGTTGCAGATCCGCATGGTTGACCAGGCTCATGCCGTCGTCGGCCAGCGGCTGCTCGATCATCGCCAGCCCGAACCGGTCGAGAGCCCCGAAGAGCTCGGTGTCCGCGGGCGTGTAGGCTGCGTTGCAGTCCACGTGGAAGGTGAAGGCGGGGAAGGTGGATCGCACCGCCTCCACCATGAAGAGGTCCCAGCCGGGCCGGAACTTCAGCTTGACCCGCGGGAAACCCGCGTCGATGGCCCCCTGGATCTTCTCCATCAGGGTGTCGAGCGAGTCCTGGATCCCGAAGTCGGCGCCCACCGCCACGCGGTCGGCGGTCCCGCCGAGGGCGCGGTGCAGCGGCAGGCCGCGCCGCTTGGCGTCCAGCACCCACCAGGCGATGTCGAGCGCGGCCCGCGCGAACTGGTTGCCCTTGATGAAGGCCAGCCGGTCGAGCAGGTCCCGGGCGGTCTCGATGTCCTGGCCGATGATGCGCGGGGCCATGTGCTCGCGCAGGGTGTGGAAGGTGGCGAGGGTGTGCTCGGCGGAGTAGGCCGGGATGAACACCGGGCAGCTCTCGCCCCACGCCTCGTGGCCGCCGCCCTCCATGCGCACCAGGATGGTGTCGGTGACGTACTGGTCGGCGTAGGACGTCCGCCACACGAAGGCCAGCGGCAGCTTCATCCAGTAGACGTCGATCGCGTCGATCTTCATGCGCTCAGCGCGCCCGGGCCACGATGAAGAGGCGCCGGAACGGGAACAGGGTGTGCCCGTCCGCGCGCGGGGGGTAGGCGCGGCCCACCAGTAGGGCGTAGTGTGCCTCGAAGCGGCTCCGCTCCGGCTCCGCGAGCGCGTCGAGCAGGGGCTTGAGCCAGGTGCCCTTGGTCCACTCCTTGACCGGGTCGGCCCCCTCGAGGATCTGGAGGTACTCCGTCTCCCAGATGTCGAGCGCCGCCGCGCGCGGCGCGAGGGCGTCGTAGTAGAAGTCGGGATCGGCCACCGGCGCCGGCCGGAGCAGGGGCTCGAGCTGCGCGCGCCACGGCCCGCCGCGCGCGGCCTCCGAGATCAACGTGTGCGACGGCGCCCCGAAGTTGCGCGGCATCTGGACGGCCAGCACCCCCGCGGGCGCGAGGGCCGCGAGCAGCGCCGGGAACAGCCGCTCGTGGCCGGTGAGCCAGTGGAGCGCGGCGTTGGAGTAGATGAGATCGGCCGGGCGCGGCGGCTGCCAGGTGGCCAGATCCGCCTGCTGCCAGGTGATCGTGGGCGCGGTGGCGGCGGCCTTGGCCAGCATGGTCGGCGAGTCGTCCACGCCGGTCACCCGGGCCCCGGGCCAGCGCTCCTTGATCAGGCGCGTGACGTTGCCCGCGCCCGCGCCCAGGTCGTAGACCTCGCCCGGATCGTCGAGCGCGACGCGATTCAGGAGATCGATCGCCGGCCGCAGCCGGTGGTCGGCGAACTTCAGGTACTGCGCGGGGTCCCAGGCCACGCGACATGATAGCACCGGGCCTGCCCCGCCCTCCGCCCCGCGCCCTAGCGGGGCGTGGCGGGAGCGCTGAGGAGGAATCTCGCCTCCGCGAAGGCTTCCATCGCTTCCTGCGGGAGGCCCTGACGCGCCGAGAGCTCGCCGAGCAGGAAGTGAAGAGTGGGCTCGTCGGGTTGCCGAGCGAGCGCGTCGGCCACGCGGAGCCGCGCATCGTGAAGGAGACCACTCCGCGCCAGGAACCCGGCCCGCAGGATGGCCGCGGTGGTGGCGGACGGCCCGCCGGGGAGCGCTGCGTCCATCTCCCGCAGGTCGTGCTGGATCGTCCGGGCGTGGGCTGGGTCGACCAGCTCGAACCAGACTTCCTGGGGCGGATGCCAGGCCGGGAGGAGCTGGAACCGGTACCGGACGCCGGCCACCAGCCGGGGCGCGTCCTTTGGGTACTCGAACCGGGTCCCCGCGAGATCGGCGCGCTCGATGACCACGCCGTCGGGCGCGACGATGCGAATCACGTAGCGCGCCGATTGGCTGCCTCGCCACTCGAAGACCAGGGAATCGGGAAGGACGAGGCCGTTACGGGGCGTGAGGATCACCGGAGGCCTCACGCCGGCCCGGCTGCCAAGGTTTCCGAACGGCACGTCCTTCGACGTCGTCGAGAGGAAGTCGAAGCTCGCCTCGAGGATCATCAGCCCCTTGTGGAGCCGGCCCCGCGTGGGCGGCGGCGCCGTGACCACGAACGGGGAGGTGGACTCGGCCACCCTGACCGTCCCGCGCCCGCCGCTCAGGACGACGACGACCCACGCGTCACCGGTGGTGGCCACGACGTCGCCGTCTCTGAGCGTCAGCAGGGGAGTCGCGGGACGGTGGCGCTCGCCTCCGGCCGAGCCGACCTCGACCCGTCCCTGGCCCACGTGGATCTCGGTGATCATCCCGCCGACCTCCGGCTCCGCGCTGTCGGCGACGCTCGGAGACCAGGCGATGGCCAGCAAGGCCAGGACCAGACACCAGCGGATCAGCGGCCGTCCTCTCGCGCCCATGGCGGGTACCTCCCAGGAGTCGCGCATCCTTGGACGAGCTCCTGACCGCTCCCGGATCGCAAGGCGTGTGCCACGGTCGGATGCGTCGAGACGGCGGGAGGTTCCGCGTCGGCGCCCATCCGCGGGCCTGGCGTTCTGCCCGCTTCGGCGCTTGTGTCGTGCCCGAACAAGCGGGCCCGACGGTCAGCGCAGGCGCGTCGGGCCGGCGCCGATCAGCGCGTGGGCGCGGGCGGCGGGGGCGGAGGCGGCGGCCCGGGCGGAGGCAGCGGGACGACACGCGCGGGCGCGGTGCCCGGCGCGGCGGCCGGCGGATCGCCACAGCGGAACACCGCGGCGTAGATCACGGAGAGGTCCTCGGTGCCGCCGAAGGTGAGGACCGCGGTATTGCCGCCCATCTTCACGGCCTTGCGCCGGAGATCCTTGATGGAATCGTCGCGCGCGGTGCCGATGCGCGAGCAGCCCTGGGTGAGGCCGGGCTCGGTGGTGAGCCGGACCCGCGCCATCGCGATCTTCTCCGCGTCCTGGGCGGCCGCCGGCCCCGCCAGCGCGGTCAGCAGCAGCAGCATTCCCGCCCCGCATGTCGCCCGCCTCGTCATGGCCCTCTCCCGGTTGGTGCTATATGCTATGTTGCCATGATACCCGACCGGCTCCGCCAGGTCAGGCTCGCGCTGCGGGTGCTCCTGGTCGCGGCGTCGGTCGTCCTCGCGGGCGCGGCGGCGGCCCAGCAGCCGGTGCAGACCCCGCTGCTCCTCATGATCTCGATCGACGGGCTCCGGCCCGACTACGTGACCGCCGCCGACGCGCACGGCGCGAAGATCCCGAACCTGCGCCGCTTCCTGAAGGAGGGTGCCTTCGCGCAGGGCGTGGTGGGCGTGATCCCCACCGTCACCTACCCGAGCCACACCACGCTGATCACCGGAGTATCGCCGGCCACCCACGGCATCTTCGCCAATACTACGTTCGACCCGCTACGCGAGAACCAGGGCGGCTGGTACTGGTACAGCGAGGACATCCGGGTGGCCACTCTCTGGGACGCGGCGGCCCGGGCCGGGCTCAGCACCGCCAGCGTGCAGTGGCCGGCCAGCGTGGGCGCGCGCGTCACCTGGAATATCCCCGAGTTCTGGCGAGCGGGCACTCCCGACGACGCCAAGCTGCTGCGGGCGGTCTCCACCCCGGGCCTGCTGGCCGAGCTCGAGCCGGAGCTGGGCCCGTATCCGCGCGCGCTCACCGTGGAGTCGGACGAGCAGCGCACGCGGTACGCGGTGCGTATCCTCGAGAAGAAGCGGCCCAACCTGCTGACGCTCCATCTCATCGCGCTCGATCGCGTCCAGCACGTCACGGGGCCGTTCACTCCCGAGACCATGGCCGCCCTCGAGCGCATCGACGCGCTCGTGGGCACGCTGCGCGCCACCGCGGAGACGGTGGCGCCGGGGGGTGCCCACGTCGCCATCGTGTCGGACCACGGCTTCGGCAAGACCGCCATGCAGCTCAACCTGTACCCCGAGTTCCGCCGCGCCGGGCTGCTCACGGTGAGCGCGCAAGGCAAGGTCACCGACTGGAAGGCGATGCCGTGGACGGCCGGCGGCGCGATCGCGGTGGTGCTGAAGGATCCGAGCGACGCGGGCACCCTGGCGGAGGTGCGGGCCCTGCTCGACCGCCTCGCCGCCGATCCCGCCCACGGCATCGACCGCGTGCTGGACGCGGCCGCGCTGCGTGCCCGCGGCGGATTTCCCACCGCCGCGTTCGTCGTGGGGCTCAAGCCGGAGTGGCACGCGGGCTCGAGCCTGAACGGCCCGCTGGTGGGCAAGCCGGCGATGGCAGGCAATCACGGCCATCTGCCGGATCTGCCCGACCTGCACGCGGCCTTCTTCGTGGTGGGGCCGGGCGTGCCGGCCGGCCGCGCGCTCGGCCTCATCGACATGCGCGACATCGCGACGACGCTCGCACGCCGCCTCAACCTCTCCCTGCCTGCCGCCGAGGGCAAGGAGCTCTGGCCATGAAGCGGCCGCGCGCTCAGCGCGCGCGCCAGTGGCCCTCCACCCAGACGTAAGCACCCTCGCGCGGCATCCAGCCGCCGGGCACCCAGATGTGGCCGGGCGCGGGCGGCAC
>DASQAL010000038.1:0-2327 GCA_035635775.1 Candidatus Acidiferrum sp. | reverse complement strand
GGGACCTGCTCGCGGCAGCGGTCCACGACATAGGCGCAGCGGGGCGCGAAGGAGCAGCCCGCGGGCAGGCGCGAGAGATCGGGGGGCTGGCCGGGAATCGGCTGCAGCTTGGCCCGGCGCGGCTCGTCCAGCCGCGGCACCGAGCGGAGCAGCCCGAGCGTGTAGGGATGGCGCGGGTTGGCGTAGGTCTCGCGCGCGGTCGCCCGCTCCACGATCTTGCCCGCGTACATCACGTTCACCCGGTCCGCGTAGCGCGCCACGACGCCGAGATTGTGCGTGATCATCAGGATCGCGACGCCCAGTCTCCGCGAGAGGCTCTTCATGAGCTCGAGAATCTGGGCCTGGATCGTCACGTCGAGCGCGGTGGTCGGCTCGTCGGCCAGGATGAGGGCGGGATCGCAGGCCAGCGCCATCGCGATCATAATGCGCTGCCGCATCCCGCCGCTGAACTGGTGCGGGAACTGGCGGAGCCGCCGCGCCCCGTCCGTGATGCCCACCAGCGAGAGCATCTCCACCGCCCGGGCCTGCGCCTGCGCCCGGGTCATGCCGAGGTGGATCTCGAGCGGCTCGGTGAGCTGGCGCCCGATGGTGAGCACCGGGTTCAGCGAGGTCATGGGCTCCTGGAAGATCATGCCGATCTCTCGCCCACGGACCTTGCGCATCTCCTCTTCCGGCAGCGCGAGGAGATTCCGGCCCTTGAAGAAGACCTCGCCCTCGACGATGCGTCCGGCGGGCGCCGACACGAGCCGCATCACGGAGAGCGCGCTGACCGACTTGCCGCAGCCCGACTCGCCCACGAGGGCCACCGTCTCGCCCTTGCGGACGTTCCACGACACGCCGTCCACCGCGCGGACCACTCCCGCCTTGGTGTGGAACTGGGTGCGGAGACCCCGCACGTCGAGGAGGACCTCCATCAGGCGGCGAGTCTACCATACCGCCCGCGACGGTCAGCGCGCGCGCAGCGGAGCCCGATCCTCGACGCCCGGCAGGGCGGTGCGGAACGTGTCGCAGTCCTGCATCCGGCCCGACTCGAGCCCGCGCCGGAACCAGCCCGCGCGCTGCCGGGCCGAGCCGTGGGTCCAGGTCTCGGGCGTGACACGGCCACCGGCCTGCTTCTGGATGCGATCGTCGCCCACCGCGGAGGCGGCCGCCAGCGCTTCCTCGACGTCCCCCTCCTCGAGCAGCCGCCGCTCGTTGGTGGAGTGCGCCCAGACGCCGGCCAGGCAGTCGGCCTGCAGCTCGAGCCGCACCGACAGCGCGGCGGCCCGGTCGGGGCGGGCCTGCTGGCTCCCGCGCACCTGCGCGGCCTGGCCCAGCAGGTGCTGGACGTGATGGCCGATCTCGTGGGCCAGCACATAGGCCTGGGCGAAATCGCCCGGGGCCCCGAACCGGTTCCTCAAGTCGTTGTAGAAGCCGAGGTCGATGTAGACCTTCCGGTCCTCGGGACAGTAGAAGGGCCCCGCCGCCGCGTCCGCGGCCCCGCAGCCGGAGCGGACCGCGTCGGTGAAGAGCACGAGCTTGGCCCGCTCGTACTCACGCCCGAGGCGGGTGAACTCGCGGGCCCAGGTCTTCTGCACGTCGTCGAGCACGAAGGACATGAAGTCCGCCGCCTGCTCCTCGGCGGGCGAGCCCTTTCGCGCCGGCGCCGTCGGCGCCCCGCCCCCCGGCGAAGGCGTCAAGTCGCCCCCGCCGTCGAGCAGCGCGAAGAAGTTCTGGCCGAACACCAGGCTCAGCACCAGCAGGATGACCGCGCCGCCCAGGCCGATCCGCCGCCCACGCGCAGGCCCCCACGCCCGGGCGATTCCCCACGCCGATCCTCGATGTCCGAGCTGCGCTCGCCTCGGGTCCAGCGCATCGCGGGCTCTAGCCTGCTCTACTCACGAACGCGTGCTCCGCGTCCGATGCTCCCCCTCACCCTGTCCCTCTCCCCCTCCGGGGGCGAGGGGATCGAAACGACTCCCTCTCCCTCGGCGAGGGAGAGGGTCGGGGTGAGGGTGGCGCAGGTGTTCACGCATAGTCCGGGCTAGGCTGGCGCGGGCGCGCAGGAGGTGACGCCGAGCTCGGCGACGACCGCGCGGATGGCTTCGAGCGCGCCGCGCATCTCGGCCTCCCTGAGCGCGCCGATGCAGCCGATGCGGAAGCTGTCGGCCACCGTGAGCTTGCCGGGGTAGATCACGTAGCCGCGGTGGGCCAGCCGGTCGTAGAAGGTCTCGAAGTGGAACTTGGGATCGGCGGGCATCCGCACCGTGACGATGATCGGGGCCTGCAGCCGGTCGGGCAGGAGCGTCTCGAAGCCCATGGCGCGCAGGCCCTCCACCAGCAGCGTG
>DASQAL010000037.1:0-2193 GCA_035635775.1 Candidatus Acidiferrum sp. | reverse complement strand
TCCACCACCACGAAGGTCGCGCCGCGCCGCTTGGCCTGCATGGCGTGGCTCATCACGTTGACCTGGGTGTTCACGGGATTGCCGCCCCAGATCACGACGAGGTCCGAGTGCTCGCCGATCTCGCGCAGGTCCACGCCGCGCTTGGCCCCGACCCCGGCCGCCCAGCCGGTGTCGGCCAGGGTCACGCAGATCGTCGAGTAGTAACGCGAGTAGCCCATGGCGTGCGTCAGCCGGTTGATGCCGTCGCGCTGCACCAGGCCCATGGTGCCCGCGTAGTAGTAGGGCCACACCGTCTCGAGCCCGAGGCGGGCGGTCTGGCGCGTGAAGGCCTCCGCGACCAGGTCGAGGGCGTCGTCCCACGCGATCCGCTCGAAGCGCCCCGATCCCTTCGGGCCCACGCGCCGCAGCGGGTGGAGCAGCCGGTCCGGGTGGTGCACGCGCTCCGCGTAGCGGCCGACCTTCTCGCAGATCACCCCGCGCGTGTAGGTGTTGCGGTGCGAGCCGCGGACGCGGCCGATGGTGTGCAGATCGAGGCGCTCGACCTCCAGCGCGCAGGTGCTGGTGCAGTCGTGCGGGCACACCGACGGGACGGTCTCGATCTGGGACTTGGCCATGGCCCCCAGCATACCCTAGAGAGACAATGAGGCGGTGGGGACCCCGATCCGACCGCTTCCCGAAGGCGTCGCGCGCTGGAGCACGCGCGCGCGCTGGCTCCGCCGGCTCGATGCGCTGGCCGCGGGGGTCCTCGTCTGGGGGCTGGTAGCGGTGAGGCTACCCGACCTCGGCGCGGGCCTCCAGGCCGCGGCGGCTGGCATGGTCGTCGGGCTGCTCGGGGCGATCCCCCTGATCCGCCTCCGATGGCGGCCGATCAGCGGACCGGTGGGGCTCTGGGTGAGCCGGATGCTGGTGCCGGGAGATCGCGCCTGGTACGTGCGGCCCGAGGCCCCCGAGGTGGTGATCGTCACGGCCCGCCGCGGTCTGCGCCTGACCGTGGCGGTGCCGGGGCGCGGCGCCGCCGAGGGGCTGAGCGTGCGGCGGACCCGCGTCCTGCTCTTCGGCGCAGACGAGCCGGCGCGTCGGGCGCCGCAGGCACGCTGATCCGGCTCAGGCCGCGTAGCGCTTGACCGCGTCCTCGTCCCAGGCGATGCCGGCGCCCGGCCGGTCCGGGATCTGGGCCACCCCGTTCTTCACCCGCAGGGGCTCCTGCAGCAGGGGCGCGGCCCAGTCCATGTACTCGAGCCAGTGGCAGGTGGGCGTCACCCCGAGCAGGTGCACGCTGAACTCGGGAAAGAGATGGCTCGACATGTCGATGCCGTGGGCGTGGGCGAGCGCGGCCGCGCGCAGCCAGCCGGTGACCCCGCCGATGCGCTGCACGTCGGGCATGACGAAGTCGAGCGAGCGCATCGCGATGGCGCGCGCCATCTCGAAGGTATCCACCAGGTTCTCGCCGGTCTGGATCGGCGTGGCCACCTCGGCCGCGATGCGGGCGTAGCCCTCGTAGTCGTCGTGGCGGAGCGGCTCCTCGATCCAGTAGAGCCCCTCGCCGTCGAGGGCGCGGGCGCGCCTCAGGCCCTCGTTCACGGTGAGGCGCTGGTTGAAGTCGCACATCAGGATCGGCCCGTCGCCGATCCGCTTCTTCACCGCGCGCACCGCGGCCAGGTCCTGGGCGAAGTCCTCGCGGCCCACCCGGAGCTTGATCGCGCGGAAGCCCTCGCCGAGGAGCGCCTCCGCCTCGTCGGCGAGCGTCTCCACCGGCTGGATCCAGAGCCCGGTGCTGTTGTAGGCGGGAATGGCCCGGGGCGCGCCGCCCAGCAGCGTGACCAGCGGCAGGCCGCGCGCCTGGGCCAGCGCGTCCCAGGCCGCCAGGTCGAGGCCGGCCAGAGCCAACCCGACCAGGCCCGGCGTGTCGAGCAGGGTGAGCTGCCGGCGCAGCTTGGCCTCCAGCTCGAAGGGGGCCAGCTCGTCCCCCTTGATCATCTCGAACAGGCCCTGGGCGCACCCGACGATGGAGGCGAGCGTCCACGGGGCGAAGCCGAAGACATAGGAGCGCCCGGTGACGCCGCCGTCGGTCTCGAGATCGAAGAGCACGAGCGCCGCTTTCGTGATGGCTCCGCTGGCGCTCACCGGGGGACGGCGGAAGGGAGGCAGCACGGGACGCGCGCGCAGGGCTAGGACTTTCATGGCCGCGCCTTC